>NZ_AP022671.1:4207500-4509223 GCF_011405515.1 Nitrospira sp. KM1
GTGCGTAATAGCTCACTGGTCGAGCGATGTTGCGCCGAAAATATAACGGGGCTCAAGTTTGTCACCGAAGCTGCGGACGTTCACCGTAAGGTGAACTGTGGTAGGGGAGCATTCTCTCAGCTGTGAAGGTTGACCGACAAGGACAGCTGGAGCGGAGAGAAGAGATTATGCAGGCATAAGTAGCGATAAATGATGTGAGAATCATCATCCCCGTAAACCTAAGGTTTCCTGGCCTATGTTCGTCAGGTCAGGGTTAGTCGGATCCTAAGCCGAGGTCGATAGACGTAGGCGATGGAAAACAGGTCAATATTCCTGTACCACTGTGATGGCGTTATCAGCGAAGGGGGGACGCAGAAGGGTAGGCACCGCCGGGTCCCTGGAATACCCGGTCCAAGCTGGTAGGCGGGTCTCGTAGGCAAATCCGCGAGGCCGTTACCGCCGAGAAGTGATGGGGAGGCCGCAAGGCCATAAACGGGCTGATCCCATGCTGCCGAGAAAAGCCTCGTAGCGAGTCGTCATAGTGTCCGTACCGCAAACCGACACAGGTAGGTGGGTAGAATATACCAAGGGGCGTGAGAGAACACTCCCTAAGGAACTTTGCAATTTAGCCCCGTAACTTCGGGAGAAGGGGTGCCACGCGTAGGTGAGGGTGTACAATCCGAGCCGATCGTGGTTGCAATAAAGTGGCTCTAGCGACTGTTTACCAAAAACACAGGACTCTGCGAACACGGAAGTGGACGTATAGGGTCTGACGCCTGCCCGGTGCTGGAAGGTTAACCGGAGGAGTTAGCCGCAAGGCAAAGCTTTGAAGGGAAGCCCCAGTAAACGGCGGCCGTAACTATAGAACGGACCACTGTAGTTCCGTAACAAATCTGGCTAAATGCTGGAACACCCGGTGTATCCTCCGATACTCGCCATGAAATCGATGGCAGTGACAATTCGCGAGGTGCGGGCAATCAGCAGGAAAGACTCAGATGATGCTCAACGTAAACGAGATTCCATCGGAGATCGGTCATTACTTGGCGGGTTTTACTGATGGGGAAGGAAGTTTCAATGTGTCGTTCCGTCCTCGGAACGATTACAAGCTTCCTTGGAAAGTCTCCCTCTGTTTCAACATCTCCCAACGAGACGAAGTCATCCTAGCGCTTTTCAAACGGCACCTGGGGTGCGGGACGATGCGACAGAGACAAGATGGCGTCTGGTACTACGAAGTAAACAACTTCACCGCCATCGTCGAGAACGTGATCCCGTTCTTTGAGCGCTTCGGGTTTCTTTCCGCAAAGAAGAAGCGTGACTTTTCAAAATTCAAACAGCTGGCCGACATGATGCGACAAGGGCACCACCTGACGCAGAAGGGAATCGAAGAGATTCTGAAAGTTCGGCTGATGATGAATGATGGAGGAAAGCGACGCTACCTCGATGCGGACATCCTGAAACAATTTGAGAATCCTCAGAGACTATATGCCGGACCTGCCGAAACACTGCAGGATGAGATAGTCCGAACTGTAGGGCAACCTACAGAGCTTGGCAGAAATGACCAAGCCCTCACAGATTCAAATCTGTAAGAGCAACAACATTGAACGGTCCTAAGGTAGCGAAATTCCTTGTCGGGTAAGTAACATTGCCCGTGGCGGGAGCAATCCCGTTCAAGCAACCGGCTCAAATCGGTGGAGCCCACACGGCGCCTTGCAGGGGCGCTGCGGGTAATACCGAGGGTAAGATCGTCGCAGGACGATCCCCGTAACGACTCAGGGGTTGAGATCCCTGGATGGAATTGTCCCAATTCCATAACACGCCGGCCCTGAAGATTAATCGAAGCGATCACTCAAATCGTGGGTTTCAGGTGAACGTATAGTCTGTGCCGCAGGAAACTGCGGAAGTACATGAAGTTCCGACCTGCATGAATGGCGTAACGACTGGAGCGCTGTCTCGGGGAGTGACTCAGCGAATTTGTTGTTCCGGTGAAGAAGCCGGGTGCCCGCAACTAGACGGAAAGACCCTGTGCACCTTTACTACAACTTGACATTGGATGTTGGAAAGAGCTGTGTAGGATAGGTGGGAGCCTGTGAAGCTTGGCCGCTAGGTCGAGTGGAGGCGACGTTGAAATACCACCCTGATCGTTCTGATATTCTAACTCGGCCCTGTGATCCAGGGCGAAGACAGTGTCTGGTGGGTAGTTTGACTGGGGCGGTCGCCTCCCAAAAGGTAACGGAGGCGCCCAAAGGTTCCCTCAGGCTGGTCGGTAATCAGCCGTCGAGTGTAAAGGCAGAAGGGAGCTTGACTGCGAGAGCGACAGCTCGAGCAGGGACGAAAGTCGGGCTTAGTGATCCGGTGGTTCTGTGTGGAAGGGCCATCGCTCAACGGATAAAAGGTACGCCGGGGATAACAGGCTGATCTCCCCCAAGAGTTCACATCGACGGGGAGGTTTGGCACCTCGATGTCGACTCATCGCATCCTGGGGCTGAAGCTGGTCCCAAGGGTTAGGCTGTTCGCCTATTAAAGCGGTACGAGAGTTGGGTTCAGAACGTCGTGAGACAGTTCGGTCCCTATCTGTTGTGGGCGGAGGAGAGTTGAGAGGGGCTTTCACTAGTACGAGAGGACTGTGAAGGACGGACCGCTAGTGTGCCGGTTGTCGTGCCAACGGCAGTGCCGGGTAGCTATGTCCGGTGTCGATAATCGCTGAAAGCATCTAAGCGAGAAGCGTGCCTCAAGATAAGCTCTCCCGGGGCGTATGCCCCCTAAAGACCACTCGTAGACCACGAGTTTGATAGGCTGGGTGTGGAAGGTCCGTAAGGGCCGTAGCTAACCAGTACTAATCGGTCGTGCGGTTTAACATCCTTTGCTCCTGATAGACATGGTCTTCAACAATCACACGGTGAAATGCCGTGAAGACCTGTTCAGTGTTGAATGTTCCCGGTGGCCATACCGGAGGGGCCACACCCGTTCCCATACCGAACACGGAAGTTAAGCCCTCCAAGGCCGATGCTACTGCTGCCGTGAGGCAGTGGGAAAGTAGGACGCTGCCGGGTTACAAAAAGGAGCCTGCTGGTGAAAACCAGCAGGCTTTCTTGTTTTTGTAACCCGTTGCAGCGTCCGTGAGGAAAGTCGAAGGGTTTTATCCGGCGACGTTGATTGTTGGAGAAGAAGGCTAGTGGTGCTTATCCGCTGACTGCAATTACGATAAGGCGATATGAGTCAGCGGTACGAACAAAGTTCGGTTTAGTCCTCCGTACGAGCGAGCTTGGTTTGGACCTCTGCTGGGTTACAACAAAGGAGCCTGCTGGAGTAATCTAGCAGGCTCCTTTCATTTTCAAGCTGGCAGCGATGACTACTTTTCAGAGGGCCGAAAGACCGATCAAGCGTGATGAGCGGGTCCTGTCCTGCCGAACAGCCCCACCGTGCTCGCACCCCCGCCCGGTGTGGGGTCCCCCGCTGCGCACGGTGCCAGGCCACCGCAAGAAGAATGTTTCACCCGTCGGCTAAATCATAGACACGCGCTGCAATCGCTTGTTGATCGTAGCGCTCTCAACGAGTTCATTTCCGATGAGAATTTAGTTTCCACTTCAAACTGACTCTTTTTTCTTTGGAAGGATCGAACTCATCAGATCCTTTGGACATGATCAGTTGCTGACCTGTGCAGGTGAGGATCACGAGTTCGCACGTGTGTTGGTAGTTGAGCAATCGTGCCTTCTTCCATCCCGCATCTGTGTTGCCAATCCTTAACCAATCATTACGACGCAAGAACAATTTTGCCGAGGTTTTGATTAGTTGATCATAGAATCTAAAAGGACTGTCTTGGACGATCTCTCGCAAATGAGGACTGAACAATCGGTAATACTTAGAAGCGTCCCAAAATGGAAGCGTGGAAACAGGTTGATCAGGAAGAATGAGAAGCCATACGAAATAGCGAGGCATCCCGACTTCCCCAAGGAGATGTTTGCAAACTGTTCCCCAGTAGTACCACAGTTTACTATCATCGCTTTGATCTCCATGTGGTAAGAACAGATACAGTTGAGCTCTATCCAGTGATTCAACCTCAAAGAAATATTTTGGGTCATTCACACCACCATAGACGTAATCAACCATTTGCCGCTGCCCAATCTTCCAGTCCGGCGGAAACGCATTACTTATCTCTTTGTGTACAGGTAGGTTCAGTCTCTTGCCAGTCTGCCGTGCTATAGGAGGAAATACATTATTTACAAGGCGCTTTCGCTTGAGAAACTCAGGGAGGAAACACTGTCCTTTTTGCACAATGGGATTAGATTCAAGGCTCCTTTTAAGGGCCAGGAAAAATCGCTCCATAGAGGACCTCCAATCGTCAAATGGCGAGAGCACCCGTATTCAATGGAGGTCGAAATTGTATGTGCAGGGATCCCTCAATACAAGTGTAGCCTCGGCATCTCGCTTTCGGCGAACCACATCTGATCGGCAAGTTCGGCAGCCCGAACCTCCGCAACTCGCGATGCGAGGATCCTGTCCGACCTTGCCGTTTGTGACGAGGCGAATGAGGTGTAGCCAGATGCTAGGTCGCAGGTCCGAAAGAACCGGAGGTGTATTCGTTGGATACATTGAGGATTATTTTGGCACCGAGAACGACGAAGATGGCTGCAGATCGTTCGTCGCAGTAGAACGGTCAATGTCGCAGACTCCTAAGTCCACCATCCCGCTGGATAACTACCCTTCAGCTAAGCGGGAGAGAATGGAGCACTGCAATCGCTTATAGATCGCAGCGCTCTGATGGTGGTTTCGCTTCAGTGATCACATTTCGCTGAGATTCGGATCAAGTCCCGCACGCTGCATGGCAACCCAACTATTGACATGCACCGTTGGCAAACGTAGCTTGTCCGGCATGGCTTGGCAACTTTCTAAGATCATGAACGTTGGAACAGCGAACCCAATTGTTGCACGTTTAGGGAAGAAACGGTGTCAAAATACCCGTCGCCCTTTGCGAAGTTGCAAGAGGAGAATCTATGAAGTACACGGAGAAAAGTGTTACGACAGGCTCCGCCGCACTGGTTGCACTCGCTGTCGTGGATACATTCGCGAGCATTCCGTCGTTCTTGCCCTGGCAACCAAGTACTTGGCCTCCAGCCCCAGTCAGAGTCGATGTGGGTTTCATCGGCAACCTGAGGAAGATCTTCGCCGAATCTGTTCTCGGAGAGATTCGCAACGTAATCGAAGACATTAAAAAGAGCAACGGCGACCTGCAGCACAGAGGCCATGTTGTGGCGATCGCACTCATGTGTGCCCTGGACTCAATTTCGTCTTACGGCTACCGAGGGCACAACGTCACCAAATTTGTAGGAGAGCATTTTCCAGGCGAGTACAAGCCATACGCCAACGACGTCTACCACCTGTATCGGAACAGCATGATTCATAGCTGGAATTTATTCGAGGCCGCCATACTCCCGGGGATCGAAAATATCACAAAGACTAAGGGAACTCTCTGCTTTGGGCTGCTGAATTTCTTTGGAGCACTAGAGAGTGGTGTCGAAGACTTCCTGAAGAAGCTGGCGACCGCCACTCACTTGCAAGCGAACACTCTCAATCGGTACAAAGCGCTGAGAAAAACCGCAAGACCGTAAGGATTGTCTGTGCGAGAGGGAAACCGTGTCGGGAGCAGTTTCAGCGTAACGGTGTGTGGCAGCGAGGGATTGGCTCAACAGTCCTCGGCATCCTGCGGACCGCACCTGTTCGGCAAGTCCGGTGACCCGAACCAAAAGATCCGCCATCCCAGTCAACAACATCTTCAGCTAAGCGGAAGAGAGGAATCCGCAATCGACCAAAGATCCTAGCGCTTCAGGGCCGCCGTGGCTGTGGGCATTCCGTGCAGAGCGCTGTGCTGGGATAGCATGTGAATACATCTGCTTGTGGAGAACCCTGTCTCGATTTTGAGATATGCCGGATTTGTGCGAAGCATCTTTTATTCGGATGACAGCGCAGGAGTGTACTTCTCAGGTGTTCATCGTCCGATCTGTGGTTGACACCAGTGATATCTGCCGCGTAATGTCCAATAATCTAACCAAAAGGTTGGTTGTCTGACCGATTCGAGCGAGTTGGAGGTCCTATGGCCAAAACTACTCCGAAGGCTGGTGGAACTCGAAAATCCGCTTCATCATGTTGGAAGCTGACCTGGCCGATGGTGATCTTACACAGATTACAAGCGCGATCACCCAAGCGATGAAGCAGGGTCAGCCGGGTGTCCGACAGCTAACGACGCACAGCACTGGCACTGGTAGCATACGGGAGCCACTCCCTGCAGCAAACGGGACAGCGCCAGAGATTAACGACGTCGACGACAACGCGGAGGTTGAGGTAAACGCAAACGATGGTGAATCGGCGATTGCCCCAAAGGGTCGCGTACCTCGGCGATTGCCAACACCGAAGGTACTCTCGGACGTTGACTTAAATTCCGGTGACGTTCCCTTTGAGGAATTCTCTAAAGAGAAGGGTCCAAAGGCGGCGCTGGGCCGGTACCTCGTTGTGGCGTATTGGTTCAAGACATACCGCCAGGTCGATGCTGTCAATAGTAACCACGTCTATACTTGTTACAAGAAGATGGGTTGGGGTACCGACATCAAAGACTTCGCTCAGCCTCTGAGAGACAATGCTCGGCAGGGCCGCGGTGAAATGAAAAAAGGCGCTTTTGTGATCAATCATATCGGCGAAGACATAGTTGAGAAGATGACCCCGGAGTAGATGTGTGCAGTTGGAGGACCTGAAGCGCGTCGTACCTGGATTCCAGGAGCTTTCACACCCTGAACGGATTAAACTCTTCACATGGTACCTGCATACCTATGCGGGGCGCGAGCGCGTAGACATCGATTCGATTCGGCGATGCTATGAACAATTGCATTATGGCGTGCCAAATCTTGCTCGCGACATGGCACGCCTAGCCGAGCGCAGACCGCCCGAGCTACTGAAAGACGCGACTGGTTACCGCTTGGAGGCCCGCGTGCGGGAGGTCTTCGACGGGAAATATGGCTATGCCCCGAGTAGCATCGCCGTTGCTAACCTGCTCGCTGATCTACCATCTCAGGTCCCTGGCGCGGATCAAAGTGACTTCCTCCGCGAGGCGCTAAACTGTTACCGAGTCAAATCGTTTCGGTCAGCTATCGTGATGGCATGGAACCTTGCGTACGACCACATGCTACGCTGGCTGCTCGCAGATGCCACACGCCTTCACACCTTCAATCAGCGCATCCCAATCCGATACCCAAAGAAGCAGGTGCGGATCGTGACGTTCGATGATTTCGAGGATCTAAAGGAGTCTGAAGTTGTAGAGATCGCGAGCTCGGCCGGGCTCTTAAACAGCGGAGTGATCAAAATTCTCGATAAGGAGCTCAAGCGCCGGAACAGCGCCGCGCACCCCTCACCGACGGTGTTTACCCAATATCAGGCCGAGGATTCTATTACTGACCTCGTCAACAACGTCGTGTTGCGACTGCGGTAGGGGCCAAGAAAAGGGGACAGCAACTGTCTTGAAAATCAAGCATGGGCACTCCGCTCCGGATTCCAGGGCGTGCGATGCTTGAGCATGGCATTGAAAACGAAAAGGGGACAGGCTGAATAAAATCGAGCGGGCGTAAATTAAGGGATCGTGAGTCACTGTTTTAAGTCTTCTCTCTGCTTGCCTAGGGAACTCGCCTCATCGATCAGCTTCGCTGAGATTCAGTTCAAACGACTCCTGCCGCGTCACCGACTCGCGGAGTGCGCAAAGAACAAAAGATGGGGCTCCGGTCTTGCCATACGACATCCACGGCAGCCGCGAATGTCAGGAGTTCGCCGTGTATTCCCATCTCGGCGGGTGGCCCGCCTGAGGTCGCGGTTCCAGGTCGAGTGTTGCATCTCACTGGTATCGACTGCATGATGTCGATGGACTATCATGCTCCTCCACTGCACCAAGAAACTGGCGGCCAAGCTGCCGCGAGAACTTTTCAAGGACGCAGCCCTCGCTGCCTCAGAAGGAGAACATCGTCAGCTTGGCGAATGGCATGGGCATCGGCTGATTCTGGATTGCCGACAGTGCGTGCTGTTTTGTCATGACCTCACGCGCTATGTGCTCTTTCCGGAATGCAATAGGGTCAGGTCTTGCAATCACACATCCGATGGTCATTTGCTTTTGAGCCCCCCAGGCAGGAGAAGCGTATCGCTGTTTCGCAGGCGTCCCCCAATTCGCGAGTCGGCCGAAGCCCAGGCGGCGTCGAACGGAGAGTCGGGGCTGTCGATATTGATGACCAGCGGGGCGTGATCGGAGGGTAAGTTTTTCCTTCTGCGCCTCGCGATCGATCTCGGCCTAGACAACGCGGTGGTTTAAAGGGCGCGCCGGGCGGATCACTGCACCGTTTCCCTCGTTGCCCCGTCCGACCCATCGGCGACTGCCACGCTGGTACCCTGGCGAGCGAATGCCAGCGCCGCCGCACGGCCGATGCCGCTCGCGGCCCCTGTCACGAACGCGACCTTGTCGGTATACGATCCATTTTTGTTCATGGCCATGTGTTTACTCCTCCTTCGTGTCTTCTCTTGTTTCTGGTTACTATTTTGGGCTTCCCCCGGACGTGCTCGGCAAGTTCTAAAATGGAACCATTTACGAGCAGACGACGAGGATTCTTCATTGATTTAAATAGAAGATTGGCCTATACATGCGGTCCATGAACAATGAAGCGATGGAAGAAATTAAGCGACATTTTGGTGTGATTGCCGAATCCCTTCGTAGCGATATTCAACAGATTGCCGAAGGGCACGATATGATCCGCCATGAATTGCGAACGCAACGTGAGGAAGTGAAGGAAGAATTCAAAGACGCCAAGTCGCTGATGCGGTTGTCATTCTCACAGCTTGACGAGCGAATTCACACGCTCGAAGCCGGTGTGTCTGCTGTTAAGACTCGCCTAGACCGTCTCGAATTCCGTCGGGGCTGACTGCACCCGTTCGCGTCTTTGTTCTTTCACCACTCGGTGACCCGAACCTCCCCAATTCGCGACACGAGGACCTCCATTCCCGCTAACATTACCGTTCTAGCTGCTGTCGCTATTCAGACTTGCATGGTGGGTGGACGGCTTAAGAGAGTGGGAAATTAACTGACGTCTCCCCCGAAAACGACGGCAACGTAAAACTGGAGTAGACTACCGGCTTCGACGGTCCTCGACGAAAGGAGTGGATCGATGAAGCGGTCGAAATTCTCGGAAGAGCAGATTGTCTACGCCCTGCGACAGGCCGAGTCGGGCACCCCGATTGGGGATGTCTGTCGGCAACTTGGGATAGCCGAGCAGACCTTCTACGCGTGGAAAAAGAAGTACGCCCACCTGGGAGTGAGCGAACTCCGACGGTTACGCCAGCTCGAGGAAGAAAATAGCCGGCTGAAACGGCTCGTGGCCGATCTCTCGCTGGATAAGCATATGCTGTCGGAGGCCTTGCGAAAAAAAGTCTGAGGCCCGCCCGCCGTCGAGAACTCGCGCACTGGTTGCACGAGACGTGCTCGGTGAGCTGTCTGCGGGCCTGTCGACTGGCGCAGTTTAGTCGCGCGGCCTGGTATCGAACAAGTCGGGCGAAAGATCAATCGGCACTACGGTTGCGTCTCCGTGATCTGGCTCACGCGCGACCCCGCTTTGGCTATCAGCGGATCTGGGTGCTGTTACGGCGTGAAGGGTGGGTGAGCAATCGCAAACGGGTGCGCCGCCTTTATCGCCTCGACGGTTTACAGCTGCGCATGCGGGTGCGGCGCCGCAAGCACATCGCGCTCCACCGGGGGCCGGCTCCGGTGGCGGTGGGTCCACACGAGCGCTGGAGCATGGACTTTGTGCATGATAGTCTCGCCGACGGCCGGCCGTTTCGGATTCTGACCGTCGTCGATAACTGGAGTCGCTCTAGCCCGGTGCTCGAGGTGGGATTTCGCATGACCGGCATGCTAGTGAGTCAGGTTCTGGATCGGGTGCTCGGCACAGCGGCGGGGCCGCGCTCGATTACGGTGGATCATGGGACGGAATTTCAGTCTCGCGCCTTGGAAGATTGGGCCTACCGTCGCGGGGTACAACTGGACTTCATCCGACCGGGCAAGCCCGTGGAGAATGCCTTCATTGAGTCATTGAATGGCCGTCTACGTGATGAGTGTTTGAATGTGCATCAGTTCGTCTCCTGGGCGGAGGCGCAAGCGATTGTCGAAGCCTGGCGGGTGGATTACAATCACCACCGCCCCCACAGCTCACTCGGCCACCTGACACCGATGGAGTTTGTCAGTCAACGTCAGATCATGCAGACCGTCGAGGAAGTCGTCTGTTCTGGGTAAGAGTTGTCTCCACACGGGGCCAACGTCATGACAGGCGTGCAGTAGAAGAGAGCCTGTCCCCATTTCCGGGTCTTCAGAAAACCAGAAAACGACCCGGCAGTAATATTTACTCCATTTTTTCAGCCTATCCCCTTCAGCTTAGGCTTAACCTCGGTTTTTCCGAAAAATGAGCTATAGTCCTGCCTCAGGGGAGGGGAATGTGGGTGACAAATCTGCCATAGAATGGACCGATGCTATGGGGCTGAACATAACTGGCGTAGGTTAGTCGACCGACCAGGAGATTCAGTAGAATCTCATTGATTGGCGTGGATTTTCGATAGACATTTTTGACGACACTACACGTATGCCGTGGGAGCATCGCTGATCCTTGCAGGTTTTATAGGGAGTGATTGTCACTGGATTCCGACTAGGAGAGAAATTGGGATTCTGGTAGGAACCTCATTGGACATTCTGCCGAAGAGTGAAAACGTCTGGCCAACATGACGTCGATATTGATACACATGGGCACGAACGGGACCTTATGCCGTCAAGTCATTTTCTGACTTCATGTCCATGGCGTTTTTCAGGATTCGCTCGAGGGCAGCCATTGCGGTAGCGACCACGACCGAGGCGAAGAAGATGAGGACCCCCATAAACACACCACCCGCTCGATCATCACTCTCGTGGAGCATGATGAAGACTTCTCCTCCTATGACGAATCCGATCAGGACGATCGCACAGTACTTGATGGTTCGCACCGATTTGACGGTCGAAGGTGAGAACTCCTTGCTCCGTCCGGCATACGCTAACACTTTGTATGCGTGATACAGCCCCATGAAAAATGGAATGGAGGCCGCGTACGCATACGCCAGGAAGGGGTCTTTGAAATAGATCGCAAACAGCGTGGCGTGCGCGTTTCGACCTTCGAAGTGCGGTTCAGAAAGTAAGAACGCGAGAGCGCCGACGGCGATGAGCACCAGCACAATCCGCAGAAATAGCGTCGCACCCGGTTTCATAAGCCACCTGGAGTTGGTAGGACGACGATGCCCAAGTTAGCGGAAGCATTTATAGTTGGTCAATGATATTTATCGTCGTGGTATGGGAAAAGAAAAGGGGACAGGCTGAATAAAAAAGGGGTAGAACGCGAACCAGCTCAGGCAACTTTTTCGAGAAAGTCTCATCGTGGTTTATCGTTGCCTCCGCAGGCACGGTGCAATTCGCGAATCCGCTGAAGTCCAGCTGATATCGAACGGACAGCCGAGGCTGGATTTTCCCTTCCGCTTCTCGCGATCGATCTCGGCTTAGTCTGCCTGATTGTTGCTCCGACGGCTGACGACCTCGCGAGTTGCCTGATATGACCGGTTGACTCCTGCCGGCGATTTCTCCTAACTAATTGATTCAATTCCACGGATACTCGATGTCGATTTCGGGCGTTGTGCACGACTATCTGACAAAAGCAGCGGTTCACATACACCTCGGAGCGTCGAAGCCATGAAATACCTGCTTCTATGTTGCCACGAAGAGAAAAAGCTGGATTCCATGTCCAGGAGCGAGTGCGACGCGATTATGGAAGAGACCGTGGTCTACTGCGAGGCGCTGAAGAAGAGCGGTCATCTCCTTGGGGTGGAACAACTCGAACCGATTCAGACGGCCACGAGTGTTAGAATCCAAAACGGGAAGTTGTCCGTGACCGACGGTCCCTTTGCTGAAACGAAAGAGCAGGTCGGCGGGTATTTTCTTATCGAAGCCCGTGACGTCAATGAGGCGATCCAGGTGGCCTCGAAGTTTCCGTCGGTGCGGTTTGGGACCATAGAGGTGCGGCCGGTCAGAGACTTTCCAGGCAGCTAGCCGCCGCGCAGGGCCATTGTGAAGGGCTCCTCGTGTGTCCGGCGTGTCGCACCATTCTGGCGTTTGTCTCGACGACAATGTATCAAAACTACAAACCGAAGGAAAAACATGACCACAAACACTAAAACACAGGAAGCGAACGAACTGAAACTCGTCATCACGCGCATTTTCGACGCACCTCGCGACATCATGTGGCGTGCGTGGACGGACACTGAGCGCTTCAAGCAATGGTTCAAGTCAAAGGACGGCATGAACATTCTTTCAGTCAAGATGGATGTGCGCGTCGGAGGAAGATACCGCATCCAAACGAGGCATCCTGAAAGTGAATACTTCACGTCAGTTGGCGTGTATCGCGAGGTGCATTCGCCCGAACGGTTGTTGTTCACGTGGGCATGGGAGAAGGATGGCAGCGAACCTGATTTCGGCGAGGCTGAACCGCCCGAAACGCTGGTGACTGTGGAATTTCATGCCTGCGGGAAGCAAACCGAAATGGTGTTCACGCAAACGACCTTCGCGTCTGCTCAAAGCCGCGATAATCACAGTCGAGGTTGGAGCGCGTACTTCGACCAATTGGCAAAGTTCGTGAAACAATAATGGAGCATCTATGACTACAATAACCACGCCTTTCAGCGGTGGCTGCGCGTGCGGAGCAATCCGCTACGAATGTTCGGCTGAACCCATCATGATGTTCAAGTGCCACTGCCGCGATTGCCAGCGGGTGACCGGTGGCGGATTCGTCCCTGGCTTGCTTATACCAGCGGCAGCGTTTCGTCTGACGAAGGGACGACCACGCTATCATTTCACGCCGAGTTTGGC
The DNA here is from genome assembly GCF_011405515.1 of Nitrospira sp. KM1. Classification (NCBI taxonomy): domain Bacteria; kingdom Pseudomonadati; phylum Nitrospirota; class Nitrospiria; order Nitrospirales; family Nitrospiraceae; genus Nitrospira; species Nitrospira sp. KM1. The sequence goes on from NZ_AP022671.1 coordinate 4,220,429, forward strand.
GGGCGGCAACCACAAACGCGGGTTCTGTGCTGACTGCGGTTCGCGACTCACCGGCGGAGAGTCGGATGAACGACCCAGCGGATTTCTTGGAATCACCGCAGGTAGTCTGGACGATCCTAGTTGGTTTCGCCCGCAATTGGATTTCTTCGTTTCAGACGTACAACCATGGGACCAAATGGACCCGGTAATTCCGAAGCATGATCTCTATCCGCCAGTGCCCAAAGCCTAAAGGAATAGGCCTCATCAACTAGCTCCCTGAGATTCGGCTTCATAAAGCTCCCGCAGACGGCATCCGGTCGGCAATTCGGAGATCCAAACTCCGCCATTCGCGACGCGAGGTCCACCATCCCGCTCGCCAACACCCTTCAGCTAAGTGGGAGGGAATGCAGCGCTGCAATCGCTTATGCACCGCAGCACTTCTTAAAGACGTTCAGCTGTTCAGAGGAATGCGGCGGCACGAGCAAGCCTGGGGAAAGAGCCTGTCTCGGCAGGCTCGGGGGTGGGGGCGGGTGAGAAAGTCGCTCCGTTCGACGAGCCACCCGTATGGGAGTAGACTCACGCGTCCGCTAAGAAACAGACACTCGCCGGCAAATCGCTTATAGACCACAGCGCTCCAGGAGCCTTAGCGGCACTGTGACTTGACACAGAGCAAATCAATACTTAGCCTGCGGGGTGTGAAAGTCCTAAGATTTCCTCCATAAGGGGTAGTTTTGCGAAATCTTTCGTTTGATTTTAATCCTCGCACGCTTGTCGTCACATGCACAGAGCCTCATGCATCCCTTGCCGAGGCTTGGCCTTCTCTCGATGCCATATTTATTCCGACTCGTGGTCGGCCACAGTTTGTTCTAAGTCTCCTTCGGGACCTTCGACGTGAGGTCCCATCGACGCCAGTATTTCTGCTGCCGTCATCGAGTGATGAGTACAAATCGAATGGCAGTGAATTGTTCGAGAGCATACAGAGTTTATCCTCTAACGACGACATTGAGTTTGTAGAAGCAGTTCAGAGCCTGCATACTATGCAAAATGGGCTATTCGGGACTCGTGACATAGACTGGGACCTTCCAACAAAACGTAACTATGCTCTCTGGTACGCACGTCGCAATCGCTTCAGCCGTATTTTGTTGCTAGACGATGACATTCGTGACATTTCTGCCTCGATTATTAAGCATGGCAACTCTTTGCTTCAGAGTTTCATGGTCTGCGGTCTGTTTGTGGATGAGTTTCCGGATACCTCAGTTACAGGTCATGCCGAAATTGTTTTAGGGGAGGATGTGCGCACCTTCCTTAGCGGAAACTCTTTGTTTCTACGTGCAAATACCGATCTTGGCTTCTTTCCTAAGATTTATAATGAGGACTGGATCTTCATGATTCCGCATGTACATGCAAAGCAGGTAGCGGCGGCAGGTGTTATTCAACAAGAGCCATATGATCCATTTGTGAGTGCCGCTCTGGCGGAATTTCAAGAGCCAGGCGAGGTCATCGCTGATGGGCTACTTGCCCTTGTGAATGCTTGCGCCTACGATCGACGGTTTGATCAAGATACGTGGCGGGAGCTGTTGGGAATTAGGCGACAGTGGCTGGCCGATCTAAAGAGTAGAGTTCCTTATGAGCGACAGCGGGTTGCTATGGGCACGGCTTTGTGCCGATGTCAAAGTATTCTGGAGGATGACTGTGTTAGGTTCGTCGAAGATTGGGAGAAAGATTGTGAAACATGGCGTTCTCTTATTCGAGGATAAGATGAAAACCAAATACCTACATACTGTGGACGGGTTCAAAATCGCCACCGTTGTAACGGCAGGATCTAGTAGCGATATTGTGGTGTGGATGCATGGCATTTCAGTGAACAAGGACGAGTATCTCGGATTCTTTCGCGATGGGTCTGGGTGAAATCGGAAAAGGTGCCAAGCTGCCGTCGCCGCGTCAACAACGCCGCCAATGCCCGCGCCTCCGTGTCGGGTAGCGGCCGTGGGCGGGGGCGCATCACCTCGCCGAATTGTGCGAGGATTTTCGCATCGAGGGCGTCAGTCTTGGCCAACAGCCCACTCGCACGCGCAAAGTCTCGCACCTGACGAGGGTTGACGACAACGACGGGCAAGCCTGCGGTGGCCAAGGCACTGGTCAAGGGGATTTCCAGACCGCCGGTCGCCTCTAAGATGATCAACGTCGGATGGAGCGCGGCGAGCTGTTCCACCACGGTGGTCATCGCCGACTCATCATGAGGTACTGACCACATCTGGCCGTCGGTGAACGTCACATCCAACCGAGCCTGCGAGACATCAATGCCGACGAAGATGAGGGAACTCATGACCGCCTCCCGTGGGTGCCCAGCCTTGCGAAATGCGGGCTCAGTGGCTTTACAGGTGAAGAGGCCTGATGACCACGCTGACACTCGGTCTGGTACAGACCACGGAACCGACGGTCTATCAGACCTCGATATTTTATATACGAGAGTATCGTGCCACAAACGGAGAGATACAAGGAACCATTCCACTGTCGTGATAGAAGAAGTCGATACTGACAATTGGGGTGTGGCGGAAATGACGGTCGCGAGATGCAGGCAAGGAGAGCGTTCCGTGGCCAAACGCTAGTTGGAACTTGTTGCTGGGGAGCGAAAGAGCAAGCCGGTAGTCGAAATCCTGAGCTCGTACGTCGCCTGATCACGGGCGGGAATAAACGCTGCCGAACCGTACTCCGCGTCGACAAGGGGTGCGAGCCAGGTATAGCGGCGCCGCAAGGTGAACAGATCGATCGAGCGGTCGTTGGAGAGGGCGTAGGTGGTCCGCGGCTTCGCTCGCTCGTCTCTATGCCATAGCGCTAGTCACTATGGTCGGCGCGCCGCAATTCGCAAATCCGCTAAAGCCCAGCCGGTTGGTGTTTGACTATTTGCTTTGAGACACTGCTTCGCCGATGATTCTCGCCGCCACAGGACAAGCGACGGTGAAGCCAAAGAAGGGTCCGAAATCCTGCACCGCAGCGAGGCCAGTGACATACAGGTTGGGGAGATTCGTTCGAAATTCTGTGCTGAGCGTTGGAGAGCCGTTAAGCGTCTGCAGTTCTCGCGCAATCGTCTGACGGTCCAGAAAACCGACGTTCTGCATGTTCGGTACATAGCCAGTCGCCAGGATAATGTGATGCGCGTTCACGGTGGTATCGTCGTTCAACGAGACTTCGAATGTGCCATCAGCTAGGCTGCGCGCGGTGACGATCGTCGTTTTCTCGTGAATATGTATGTTCGCTTGATGCACGCGCGATCCCAGCCATGCTTCGAGTGTCAGACGTCCTACCGCCCAAAAGTCCTGACGGATCTTTTCCTTCGCTTCGTCTGTGGAGCGCCGCCACCAGCCGTGGTCTTCCAGCGTCCGCCGTACCATTGGCTGTACCCAGCTCCAATCCGGTTCGGTAAATTGCGGAGTGGGGTGGCGATGTGTGACATAAACTTCGTCGGCTCCTTTTTCTCGGATCAGCGCGGCCCATTCGAACGCGCTCTGTCGCCCGCCTACGATCAAGACCCGCTTGTCGCGGAAAAATTCAAAATCAACGACATTGCAGGTGTGCGTGTACGATCCCTCCGGCAGTTTGTTGATCAGCTCCGGGTAATGCTTGAACCATGCGAAGCCGAGACTCAATACCACCTTGTCTGCGCGAATCTGTGAGCCGTCGTCGAGAGTTGCACTATAGGTCCCGTTCGATCTGGTGAGATGTGTGACGAGGGTAGGGAGGGGTCTCAGATCATATTGACCCATGAACCAGCTTGCGTAATCGAGAAATGTGTCGAGCGGCACCGGCTTGATTTGCTCGGGCGTGATCCCGCGCATATTCACATACGCTGCAAAGGTCGCGACATCCCTCGCGTCAAGGTGCCAGTCGGGTCCCGAGCGCAAGAACATCCCGCGGGGCATATTCGCCTTCCAAAAATCGAGCGTCTTGCCCACAACCGTTACCGATACGCCAAGATGCTTCGCGTACGCCGCCGTCGCAATCCCGTATGGACCCGCGCCGATGACTAAAAGTTCAGTCCGTTCCTTTCCCATTCTCGACCATCCTTTCGCGGTCCCGAGCGCGGAGCGATTGTTCTTGGACTGGCTGGAAGGATACGCTCAGCCATTTGATAAACCAAGGTCTTCTAGGCTGGGACGATAGCGTTAGGTAGCTGGCGTAACCGTTTTTGTGTCGGCGGGGTGGGAACAGGCGGTCGTTCGTCTGACCTGCTATTTCTTGAAGAGATCGTTCAAGGCACGACGCGCGTCGTCAGGACGTCCTGATCCCGACGACGTTTCTCGCTCCACCGTGGCGCGGAGAGAAAAGAATGTGCAGTCATTGCGAGCGCGCTTATCGGCAATGCGTTCCGGGACAGGCTGGGTGCACTCAAAGCGCTGGCTTGGGGCAAAGTGGGTGCACTGCTGGCACGCATGCAGTTCTGCTTGGCACTTGGGACACTGGCCAAGCCCATCGGTCAATAATGGGAGAAGTGTGCCGCAGTCGGCGCAGCGGAAGACCGTTCGACTTGGAAGCATTCCGGGCTGACGCGTTCCCGACGATCCCCCGAGCTTTCCTTCTGTCTCCTTTTCGGAATCGCGGTATCCGCGCTGGCCATATTTTCTGTCCGTCATGCCGGTTGCCCTCACGTCTGGTTTTAGTCTACTCCAAAGCGGCCATGTGTTTCACTTTGATCCGTGAAAAGGGAGAGGCTACTTTTTCACAAACCATCTGGTCCGGCGATCGATGGCTACTAAGACGCTGCTCCGCGATTTGCGAATCCGTTGAAACCCAGCCAGACTGTGATCCTTAATGCCCTGCAGCGATCGCCCATTCTCATGGCTGGACTAACGTCGAACCATGCCCGAGCTACCAGACGTTGAGATAGCGCGTCGGCATCTGCAACGCTGGCTCGTCGGCGCGAAAGTGAGTGCCGCTTACTGCTTGGATGTACGCCTGACTCGGCCGCAGCCATCGCGTGCCTTCGTGCGCACCCTCACCGGAAGAACCGTCAATGCCGTGGCTCGCAAGGGCAAATGGCTGCGTTTTATCCTAGACGACGAGAGCCGGGTGTTCTCGCACCTGGGGATGACCGGGGACTGGCTGCAAGTACCGATGAACGCACCTGCGCAGCGCTCGGAACGTGCCCGCATCGACGTCATCCAACGCGGCCGGGCAATCAGTGTGCGGTATGTGGATGCGCGGCGGTTCGGACGTCTCATCGTGGCGCGCGATGACATCGCCGACTGGACTACTCTCGGCCCCGATCCCCTGGTCAATGGCGTTGACATAGGCCGCCTCTCGGAGACCTTCGCGAAGAGCCAACGTGCTGTGAAGATCATCCTCATGGACCAGCGAGTGCTCGCAGGGATCGGGAACATTCTCGCCACTGATGCGCTGTGGATCGCGCGTCTCGATCCGCGCTCGCCGGGCATCGCACTCTTGCCTCGCGACGCACGCGAGATGGCGAGGGGCCTCCATCAGGCCATTGCTCGGGAACTCGCCGATCCTGGCGACTCTTTCTTCGTTTATGGCAGCGCTGGCAAGCCATGCCCCCGTTGCGGAAGGCGTCTGTCCAGCATCGTGCTTGGTGGCCGCACGAGTGTCTACTGTCCCGGCTGCCAGGTGCGTCGGAAGATGGAGTGAGAGGCCTAGGCCATGGCGCTAGCCACTAAGGCTGTCACGACACAATTCTAGAATCCGTCGAAGACCAGGCGGCGTGGAAGGGATAGCCAGCGCCTTCGATGTCGACGACCAGCGGTGCGTGATCAGAAGCTAAAAGCTTTTCCTTTCCGCACCTCGCGATCAATCTCGGACCATGCGCGATCAGAGGCAAGAAAAGGGGACAGGCTGAATAAAATGGAAGTAGACATTATTGCCAGGCCGTCTTCTGGTTTTCTGAAATAGATGGTGCAGGCTTATCGCTGCTTTTGCAGCCGGGACGCGATTCCCGATTCCGCCGAGATCCGTCCGGCATCAAAGGGATGACCTGGGTTGTCGAGGTCGATGACGCAGTAGGCGTGATCTGAAGTTATCAGTTTTTCCTTCCGCGCCATCTCTGCCCAGACAACGCAGATAAGATGGTGTCAGTAACCATTCCACTGTCGTGATGGAAGATGCAGGCAAGGAGAGCGTTCCGTGGCCAAACGCTAGTTGGAACTTGTTGCGGGGGAGCGAAAGAGCAAGCCGGTAGTCGAAATCCTGAGCTCGTACGTCGCCTGATCACGGGCGGGAATAAACGCTGCCGAACCGTACTCCGCGTCGACAAGGGGTGCGAGCCAGGTATAGCGGCGCCGCAAGGTGAACAGATCGATCGAGCGGTTGCTGGAGAGGGCATAGATGGTCCGCGGCTTCGCCCGCTCGTCGGCAATGTCGTGGTACCGTCCCGAGATCCGATCCAATTCGTACGCCGTATGCAGGCCGATGAGGTTCGCCCAGGACTTCCACTTCAAGATGTGCGCATCGACATATATTTCATTGCCGCCCAAGGCATAGGTTTTCGGGCGTCCGTCCGGAAATCGCATGGTCACGAGAAATTCTTCCGGACCAGTCGATTCAGCGCGAACCGTTGCGACGAGATCTTCTCGCGTCAACGCCTGATAGCCCTGCAGCGAGAGATGGATTGTGAGAAAGAGCAGCCCGGTGGCAAGGCAGGCTAAGGCCAGCGCGCTGTGCAGGGAAAAGCGGAGAAACCGCTGCCGGCGAACCGCACCTACAGCAGCCCAGAGAAATGTCAAGCCCAGCACACTGAAACCGATCGCGACGATGGTCAGCGTAGAATCCATCTTGTGCTCTCTCAGTGCGATTGTTGCTCAGACGTTGACGACTGTCACGTGAAAAGCTGCTAGTTTGTTGATAGGGGCTCTCGGTATGGCGTATCGTTCACAATCATGGTGGAGTGTATAGAACCTTTGTGGAGGAACTCTCATGGTCATCTGGAAACTTCGACGATGGGCTTCTACGCTTGTATACAGTGTCGCCCTAGCAGCGATAGATTCAACTATTCACGCCGCACCGCCCACCGTCGATCCCTGCACGCTCGTCACACCAGCGGAAGTTGAACAGGTGATCGGCAAGCTCAAGGGCGCGCCGACCAGCGAAACGCTGGGTGACGGTGTGAGATGCGGGTACAACTTTGTTGACGAGAACAACGAGCTCGAAATCTGGGCCTCAGGGGGGGCCTGGTCGAAGCTGTTGCACAAAGATGCGAAACAGCCGGTCATGGTCAGAGGGCTTGGCGACGAGGCTTTCATGGATCGGGGCAAGAGCGATCCTGAAGCGGTGGATCTCTACATCAGGAAAGGAGTCACCTTGATCGTACTCATGACGAGAAAAGCTCTCGGCGATGAAGAGAAACTGAAGACCCTGGGCAAGAAAGCTGTAGGCCGGTTGTAATTCGTGATATCGTTTGGTCGAGTTCAACCCACAAGTCGGCCATGAGCAGGCGGACATCGTCCGGCACTTGTCTTGTCTCCGGCTAACTACAACCGGCTCAGTGGCTGATGCTTTGCTGCCCCATGACCAGTCAGAAGAAGGGCTATCCATTTGAGGTCATAGTAGATGAGGCGCCGGACCGCACGAGCGTTGTCCTTGCCGATCAGGTGAAGAGTCTGGATTGGAAGGTTCGAAAGGCAGTCAAGAAGGTTTCGTGTCAAGTGACGTGATCACGGAAACCCATCAGTAAGCTTCAGGCGCTCCTTTAACCTATGCGTTCAACAGGGAGAATTCACCGGACAGGTAAAGAGCTTCGAGACTTTGTCGGATGATCACTCTATTTATGCTTTGCCATGTCTGGGCGTTTCCGACTACGGTCGCTGCGCTTGGACATTAGGGAACGAAAAAGTGTCAGGAATCATTACGGATCTTGGCTTGATATACGCTGACTCCAATGGGCACTAAATGGTTCCTGACACCATTGCCTTCTCGCCGGGATGGCAGGCATCTGGATCGGCACGCGCGGTCTCGACGTCGCCCCGAAGCCTGATGGCCCCGAAAGACAGGCTTTCATCGAGCATATGAAGCTGCAGCCGATCGATGCACAGACCAATGGGCCGCAACCGTATTACGGGTAACGGTTTTCCCTTCCGCGCCTTCCAGTCAATCTCATTCCAGACCACGCGGTGTTTTCGCAGCCTCTATCAGTCCATTCAATGGGAGGGATGGATCGAGAAGGGTTCGCGCCTGTTCGGCGCCGACAACGGGGAGAGTCTTGAAGTCCAAAAGCCCAATTTGCACGAGCAGCGAGGCCTGATCCCAGTAGATGTGTTCGTGCGCAATCTTTCCGTCCTTGAACTTCATCACGACAACCACGGGCAACTCGACCCGCTTGCCGGTTGGCCTAACGCTGGGCAGCATAAAGGCTAGAGGCGTGTCGTGAGTGAAGCGAAGGAGGAGTTCATCGACGACCTGATCGGTGCCCACCGTACGGGATATTTGAGAGACCCGCGTATCCGCGGGCCATTTGCCGACAAAGTGCCGTTCGTAGAAGTTTCGAACCTCCGCGGCTCCATTTCCTCCCGTGAGGGTCGGTACATGGAGAAGGTATGGCTCCGTGACCATTGTGCGCATTGTCGCGTTCACATCATGATCGACGAATTCATGTTTCACATGGGCGTCAAAGACCGATCCAAGATCGGCGCTGTGTTCTCGCATGGCGGCTTCCTCCTCCGGGCGGATTGAAACTGCTGCGATGAATGGCAGGTGTTAGGCCATTCTGAGCGGTACGCCTTGCCCTTTCAAGAGGCCGGAAAAGGGGACAGGCTGAAAAAAAGCAGTACCTAAGCAGGGTTGCATCCAACGATGACTGGAGTGATCATGCGCCAGGATGAATGAACACTGGCATTAGGCAGCAAGACTGGACAGGGGAAAAGTGAGTGGATAAAGCTGAACAAAAAAGCAGCCTGAGACAGCGCATCGATCAAATAAAGGATTACAGATGCAAAAACATAATTGCGGTTATTGAGGATCCACGTGATGTGAAAAATATTGGGACTATCATCAGAAATGTGAATGCCTTGGGAGTGGAGAAGGTCTATATAGTGGATCCGAGACGAGCGTTGCCAGAATCCTGGCAAGACATGAGAGAAAAGAAATCGTTGTCTAGTACATCGGTTTCCGCAATCAAATGGAGTTTCGTGAAGAGGTTTGATAGCACGGAAGCATGCCTCCAGCACTTAAAGAATAATCGGTTCGTGTCTATTGTGACGTCGCCACATTTAAAGGGACGGAAGAACGTCGTTTTACATGAAGGCGACTATACTGCCCATGCCAAGCTAGCTGTATGGTTTGGGAATGAGGCGAGGGGAATCAGTGATCTAGCCGTAAAGCATAGTGAAATGTGTGTATGTATCCCGATGTTTGGGATTATTGAAAGTCTTAATTTGGGCACGACTTCGGGCATCGTTTTGTACGAGATTACTAAGCAACGTCGCGACTATCAGAGAAAATACAAGTTCCGCAACAGGCGTGGTAGGCGTTATATCGCCTAGCGTCAAGCAAGGACATTCTTCATTCTGACTGTCTTAAAAATCAAACATGGGCGACCCGCGCCGGATTCCAGGGTGTCAGATGTTTGAGCATCGCATTGACGATCGTCAGGAGCTTGCGCATCCAGGCCACGCGAACGACCTTCTGAGCCTTGCCCGCCACATACAAGCGGCAATAGAACACATGAATCACGGCCTCCAGAGCCCAACAGGAAGCGGCTGGGATTGCAGTTCTCGCAGGGCAGTGCTAGAGTTTAACTCAGTTAAACTCTAGCATTGGAGCCATCATGCCTCGTAAGACAACAGTGCTCGGATTTTCAGTCAGTCCAGCGCTTGCCAAAGAGTACGAACGTCTTGCCGAACGTGAGGGGGCGACAAAGAGCGACTTGTTCCGTCGCATGGTGGAAACATATAAGGCGGAACGAGCGGAACAAGAATTTTTCGCGCTTCAGCGGAAAATGGCCCGTCGAGCTCGCAAGGCTGGCGTGCTCACCGAAGAGGAGGTCGAACGGATCGTGTTTGAGGACCGCTGATGAAGGTCGTCTTCGACACGAATGTATTCGTGTCTGCGTTTCTCTTTCCGGGAAGTCAGGGCGAACAAGCGCTTTTGTTTGCGCAGCGACGGAAGGTTGATCTCTCTACTTCTGTTCCAATTCTCACCGAGACCGCTCGGGTTCTTCGGGAGAAGTTCGACCAATCAGAAAAAGATATTACTGCCGCGTTGAAGATCATCGGCCGGTCAGCAACGATTGTCAGACCGGCGCGCAAGATCACGGTGCTCGAAGATAAGCCTGACAATCGCATACTTGAATGTGCGGTGACTGTTGAAGCCGATCTCCTCGTAACGGGAGACCACCATCTCTTGAAGCTGAAGGAATTTGAGGGAATACCCCTTGTACGTCTTGCCGATTTTCTTCGATCGATCCCATCCGATGAAGGTGCAGAATAACTCGGATTAAAGGTCAGACTGAGGGCGGTTTCCTCTGGCGCGATGTAATTCGCGGCTCCGTCGAAGTTCAGCCGGCGTCGAACGGAGTGCCGGGTCTGTTGATGTTGCCGATCCGCGGTGTATGAACCCCGGTATAAAGGCTTTCCTTTCCGCGCATCGAGATTGATGCCGGCGTATACTCAACAGTGTCCGTCATCTCTTTGACAAATGCCGTATGAGAATGAGGAACCAATCATGGTGAAGAATTGGGAAAGGCAGTACCTGCGCCGCTGTGTCGAGCTTGCAGCAGAGGCCCTCGATGCAGGCGACGAGCCGTTTGGCTCTGTGCTCGTCGCAGTGGACGGGAAAATCCTTTTTGAGGATCGCAACCGCGTGGGCTCTGGAGATCGAACCCGGCATCCCGAGTTCGAGATTGCGCGGTGGGCGGTTGCCAACATGACTCTGGAGGCAAGAGCTGCGGCAAGCGTCTATACCTCGACTGAGCATTGCCCGATGTGTGCCGCAGCGCACGGATGGGTCGGGCTAGGTCGTATCGTGTATGTGAGCTCCGCCGAGCAATTGGCAACATGGCTTACCGAACTCGGAGTTCCAGCCGCTCCCGTCCGACCGCTGTCAATTCGTGAAATAGTCCCTCATCTGATGGTAGACGGCCCAGTTCCTGATCTTGCTGAACAGGTGCATGACTTACATCGTCGGTCCACAATTCGACATTGCATCCCAGAAGCTCGGCCCGCACCGAACCGGTAGCCGAGGCGGTCGATGACCAGCGGTGCATACTTCGAGCGTAACGGTTTTCCCTTCCACATCTCGCGATCGATCTCGGCTCAGACAATGTTGGAGAGGAGTTTGAACTCAGAGAAAATCTACGGTTCTAGAGGCTTTTAGCGAAGTCGGCTCACTGCCGCTTTAGCGACGGAGAGGACCGTTTGGCGCTGTTTCTGACTGACGCCGTCTACGGGCACGCCAAGCCATACTGTCACGCCGTTGTTGCCGGTCCGAACATAGATCCGGTTGTCCCAGTAATAGGCTGCATCGCCGACTCCAGACGCGTTCTCAAGAATTGCCCCGCCATCGGCAAGCGTCTTCTTGAACTCGTCGAAATCTTTCGGTGTGGTGGGCCAGAGCGAAAGATTCAGGGTGTCGGTGCCTCCTACCGAAAATCTACAGTTCGTTCCCTTTTCAGCGGTTCCTGGACGCGGCCGCCTGATGGGATTGTTGAGCAGCCGTCCGAGTTCTTCAGTGCTCAGCAACGTACAAGCGTTTGGTGCAGACGCCTTATCGGCAGCTGCGGCATAAGAGGGTTCACTCGTAATTGCGATTAAAACTGCAGTCAGGACGGCCAAGGAAATAAGGGGCGATGGCTTCATAACACGATGAACGTGTATATCCGCAGTGAGTTGCGCATTCGCCTGGGACACGAACTTACCCCCGAGACTGGGCAGCCCACGTCGATCACGCGGCGCAACTTACCCTAATCTGAGCTCGATCACAAGACCATGCCGTAAGTAAAAACAAATGCCTTAATTATGGTAGAAGCGCCTTGGATTTATGACTGTCTTCCAAAGATGATGGCCGAAAACCCATGCCTGGCAAGGGCTAAACAGACATGGCAGTTGCGATTCGGTCGAAAGCTCATGTATCCTCGCCACGCTTTAGGATAAAACCGCAATGAAGATCTCCCGCCTCTGTGTAGCCGGACTAATTGGTCTCTTCATGGCGCCCTCCGTGGTCCGCGCGGTCGATCTAGACCCCAATCCTCTCGTATTATCCCCAATCGAGGCTCGCGTCCTCAGGGCTCCCCATCCCGTGCTTGGTGCGGATGATCGCATCCATCTTGCCTATGAGATCGCATTGGTCAATTCGAGTGCCTTATTGGTGACCGTCGAGAAGATCAGCGTATTGTCACCGGACCATAACCGGGCGGTAATTCAAGTCCTGCAAGGCGACACACTGGCGGCGGTGATGTTTCGTCGCGGCGGCGAGGCGTTTGGTCGGCTCCTTCGTCCTTCTCATTCCGCTTTTGTATTCGTGGATGTGTCGTTTCCCAGGGGAACCCATCTTCCGCGCAGGCTCAATCATGAATTTACCCTGTCGTTGCAATCACGTGATCATGATCCCTCTGACCACAAAGATCTGCCCCCGCGTGACCCCAATGCTCCGCCGGAGGTCCCCCCTCCGCCGACCATGACGTTCATCGGTGACCCCACACGCGTAGAACACGACAGGCCGGTCATTGTATCGCCGCCTTTGCGCGGGCCACGATGGTATGTTGGTAATGGTTGCTGTGCGGAGGTGAATGCGCATCGAGGCGCCGTCCTTCCGATCAACGGGACTCTTGATGTGCCGGAACGATTTGCCATCGATTTCGTGCAATTGACATCGGACCTCCGTCTCTTCACCGGTGGCGGAAAGCGGTTGACCGACTATGCCTACTTTGGCAAGAAGGTCTATGCAGCCGCCGACGGTGTGATCGTCGGTCTATTAGACGGCCTACCGGACAACCTCCCCGGCACTTTTCCGTCGGACCCGACGCTTCAGACCGCAGGAGGCAATCATGTCGTAGTGAACATCGGCGACGACAAGTTTGCATTCTACGCTCACATGCAACGCGGGAGCATTACTCGGCTGGGGCTGAGGATCGGTCAACGCGTCCGCACGGGGCAGGAGTTGGGACTGCTCGGGAATTCCGGCAACAGCGATGCGCCACATCTCCATTTTCACGTGATGGACGGGCCCGATCCCATCGATTCGAATGGGCTGCCGTTTCAATTCACGAATTTCGAGGGCCAAGGGCGAGGCACGGCTGAAGGAGAAGGTCTGTTGTTTATCGGGCAGCCGGTACCGATCGATCCAACCAGTCTCGCCGGTCCCCATAGCGAAGAGCTACCGTTGAATTTCCAAGTAGTGCACTTCCCACACGGCAGGCGAGATCAGTAAGCAGTGGACAAAAACAGGATATCGACTTTTTCAGACCAAGATTATAGAAAACTATTGTTTGACGTCGAACGATCCTCGCATCTGAGCTCTTCGCTCATTACTCTTCCATAGGCGCTCGGCAATGCATGATTTCTCAGGAGGATCAGCCGTCGTTGAACGGATGGTCCGTGCGTGTCGATGTCAATGAATGGCTCCGCAGAACAATTGGCAACATGGCACACCGAACTCGGAGCTCCAGCTGTTCCCGTCCGACCGTGCCAATCCGTGAAATAGTCCCTCATCTGATGGTAGATGCTGCTTGCCTCGCGATCGATTTCAGCCCAGGACCGAACCAAAGTGGCTGTGATCTTATTTGGAAGCTCCGCTGCGCGACGCGTGGCGGCGCTTCACGCTGCAGGTCGAACTTTTACTTTGAGACGTACTTCCGCTCCCAAGCGTGCGAGGAGATCGATCAGTGCGTCCGTGCTAAACAGGTCGATCCGTCCACGAAGTAGATCGCTCACACGGGGCTGCGTAACGCCAAGAATCTTGGCTGCGGCCTTCTGCTTGAGACGGCGGGATGTGATAAGTTTCTGCACCTGAATCATGAGGTCCGCACGGACCAATAAATGTTCGGCTTCCTCGCGGGGAAAGCCAATGTCTCGGAAGACATTGCCGCTGGATTTTGTCATCTTGAGCTTCATGTCACTTCTCCCCATATGCTGATCTCCCGCTCAACAGTGAGCCAGGAGGGCTTGATAGCGTTGCCTTGCGAGATTGACATCATGCTGCGACGTTTTTCTGGTCCGTTTTGGGAACGCATGGAGCACATAGATGGCTTCTGCAAATTTCGCCACGTAACAGACACGGTGTTCCACGGCGGTATGCACTCTGATCTCATATACGCCCGAGCCAATCGACGGCATCGGCTTGAAGTCGGCCGGGTCCAGCCCCTGTTGTACCTGCCTGAGCTGAAACCGGCTAACCGCCTGGCATCCTGCGGAAACGCCTGAAGGTCACTGCGCGACGATCCAAGCCATACGATCGGTTTTGACTCACGACGCATAATATGCGAGTTTTAGTATATCCATGTCCATCGAGGGCCTAATAACAGGGACATTCTGTCGATGACCAGCGGTGCGTGATCTGATGGTAATGTTTTCCCTTCCGTGCTTCGCGATCGGCTGAGCGAAAGAGTTATCAAGCCGTCCGGTTTGGTCATGTCGGATTGCATCAGGCTTGACCCCATCACCAAGAAAGCTCTATAGGGATTGAGCGTCGAAATGTCGGCCCGAGCCGGAAGACGGATCTCGTGGAAAGAGGAAAGAACATCGACGAGAATAACCGTAATCAATCGCGTCGAGACTTTGTGGCCCACGGGACTAAGGCGGTGGCCAGCCTTGGTATAGGTGCACTTCTGGGCAACCTTGGCAATTGGGTGCTTTCATATGCTACCGACAAGGAGCCAATTAAGCATAACTTGGAAGAGTCCGTCGTGTCGCCTGTGGCCTCTGGCGAGCGCCGACGTGTTCCGATCGCAAAGGAGAAACTGATGCTCTCAACAGATGCGTTTTTCGAGGAGCAGGCGATGCGCACACTCGCCCATATTCAGTTCGGTGGGGCGGACTTGGGCGAATGCATCATGACGATGCAACGCGTGCCGCCCGGGGACATGGCGGCGTGGCATCGCGAATGGACTGCCACAGCGGATCGGGTCGCCGCCATCGGCGACACCTGCGCCGCCGCCGGGCACTCCATTAGCGCGCGGGAAGCGTACTTGCGCGCCTCCAACTACTACCGCACCTCCTATCTGATGCTGTTCGGCACCCCCGTATCTCCCGATTTGGTGCGCGCGTTCGAACGCGAATCTTCGACCTTCCGTGAGTTTGCTTCTCGTGCGGACCCTCCGCTTGAGCCGGTGGAGATCCCCTACGAGGGTACCACGCTGCCCGGTTACTTCTGCCCATCCGCACGGGCCAAGGGCCCCGGCCGGACGCTGATCGCCACCAATGGCTACGACTCGACCGTCCACGAGATGTATTTCGCGTTCGCGGTCGCCGCAAACCGGCGCGGTTATCACTGTCTTCTGTTCGACGGTCCGGGACAGGGCCGTGCTCTCATCAAGCAGCGTCTGCCAATCCGGCCGGACTGGGAAAACGTCATTCGCCCAGTCGTCGACTATGCGCTGACACGCCCGGAAGTCGATCCCGCACGGCTTGCGCTCGCGGGTTGGAGCTTTGGCGGCTACCTCTCATTGCGCGGCGCCAGCGGAGAGCCCCGGCTTGGCGCTTGTATCGCGGATCCCGCCTTGATCGGACTCTGGGGACCGATGAAAAAAATGTTTGCGGATTTGCCGCCCGATGCGCTGGCCAATCCGCGCGCAGCCGATCCTGCGCTGTTTGCACCCTACAGGGAGCGTATCGAATCCTCGCCGGTCATGCGCTGGAAAGTCGTGCAGCGGGCGTTCTGGGTGCACGGCATCGAGTCGCTCGCCGACTATCTCGCAATCGCCCGCGAGTTCGACAACCAACAAGCCGCTCGATCGATCCGGTGCCCGGTGTTTCTCGCGTATGAGGAGAATGACGATCTGGCAGCAACCGCTCCACAAGTTTTCGACGCGATGACCGGTCAGAAGACACTTGTCCGCTTTCTCGCAAACGAGGGCGCCGACGGTCATTGTGCCATGAAGGCGCGTTCGCTCTTCCATCAACGAATGTTCGATTGGCTCGACGGCGTGCTCGGCGGGAAGTGATTGAAGCAGACACTCCGGTTACGTAGAGCCACCTCATACGTGAGGGATGAACTGGGGGAATTCTGGATTGTTTGATGATTCAACCGCGCTTGAAGGGAAATTATTCAGAATGAAAACGGTGTTTACTGCATGCACGCCAATTCTGACCGTGCGTGACATCACTAAAGCGAAGAGCTTCTTTGTCCACAATCTTGGCTTCACCCTGGACTTCGACTGGGGAGCGCCACCGACCTATGCCGGACTTCACCGGGACGCGGTATGCATTCACTTGATCCAGGAAGGAGCTTCGCGGCAAAAGGCCGGTACCGGAAATATTACGATTTTGTCGAACGAGGTCGACGAACTGTTTATCCAATGCCAACGCAATGGCGTTGACATCGTTGTTCCCCCAGAAGATCGTCCTTATGGCCTGCGCGACTTCGCCTTTCGAGACCCGGATGGGAATGTCATCAATGTGGGATGCGACGCGCTTGTAAAATGACAGACCGATTAAACAACCGACGGCACCCCTACGAGGCGTCTGGATTATGAATGACTTCTCGATTTACTTGACAGAAAGATCCTACACAACTGATTGAACTGCGAAAGGGTGACAAATTACAGAGACTACTCTGAGCCCTCTTTCTTCTCACGTTTCGGAAAAGGGAGTAGCTTCGTCCTATCGCGGATAACCGACACCTGGCTGCCATATATGTCCCGCAAGGCTTGCTCTATTTCAGGTTCTAATTGGTGGAATAGCTTGCCCCCAAGTCCAGCTGACCGGAATATCAGATCTACCACGATCATCTCTTCATAAAGTCGAGCGCCGAGATGGGTATAGGAGAGGTCGCCTTTGGCAATGGCATGAAGGGATGATATCAAATGGTCTTCATGGATATGGGGAACAACAAATTGTACGTGATCAAAGCTTTGGCAACCAGCGAACGCTGTGAATGCTAGAAAAAGCATCACTAAAGACCATCCAGCTTTTTCCCGCCATTTTGTCTGATTTCGATTCTGTTGGATCATGAATAGGTACATAGCGATCCAGAACGATTCTTTTTGACCACTGCGAGGGTACGTCAAAACCCGCAGGAAAATCGATCGAGACAAGCAGGTTCCACCGGAACACGGAATTACAGTCGAGAAAAGGGGACAGACTGAATACAATTACGCCCGAGCCTGTGCAACTCATCGCTGCTTCTCCAATCGCGACGCAATGCGCGAATCGACCGCTGCCCCAGCCGGTATCGAACGGTTGGTCAGGGCTATCAATATCGATGACCAGCGATGCGTGATCCGGGGTAAGGGATTTACTTACGCACCTCGCGCGATTGATTTCGATCCAGACAACGCGGGGTGCCTAATGTATTCAGGCGAGAAGGTGGGGACTAATCGTCTAAGCAAGTTCTCAACGCGTAACCAGATTCTGGTTCAAGCCTGGGAAGGCTACTTGCTTCATTTGGCCTCATGAGACCTATCAGTAGAAACTCGGCCTAGAATGTAGCCTGAAAGTCCTCCAAGCAGCGCAGCCAATTCTTTCCCTTCAAGAATTCCGGTGATGCCGAATAAGATAATCGCGATAACTAGAGAAAAAAGAGTGAGAAATTAAATGCCAGATTGACCAGAGAATATTGCTTGCCGCATCTTCTCGTCTCTGAATGCGAGAACAAAAAAGCCGAATATCAAGACTCCAACCAGAATGGCGAAGGTCAGGCTCATCTTTGACTTGAACTCCTGTCTCTTAAGTTCTCGATTCAGCAAATTATTAATGTTGTTTGGTCTCGCTTCTCCATCGCAATCGTTTCAAGAATTGACATGGAAAGCTTAGGTTGTTCGTTCAGTGCTTTGCAGGAAGGAGCTTCAACCACAAAAGTATCAAGGAAGGCATCTCGACGTTCTGCTACAAGGCGTTCCCTGGTTTCAGGTTCTCGGCCGAGCTCATCTACCTTTATCCAGTCAGTCGAACCGCCAATCTTCTTAATGCGATCTCCCATACGTTTAAGCCAAGTATCCTTAATGGGTTTATTTGTGAAAGCAACTTCTCGAATTTCTAAGTCTCTTATGTTCTCAAAGCGAAACTCTTGTGGCATCTATTTCAAGATCCAATACACCATCGAATCGTTTTTGAACGGCTGTCACGGTATCGACAAGCTTCACGTCTGATGCCGCTTTGGTGGCAGCTTGCCCTTGTTTGTCGCGTGACTGATTGTATAGATAGCAGCCGGAAAGCATGACCATCATTAGGCCTATGGAAAGATGTGACCAAGGAAGCCGATCCAGGACAATGTTCATAGTCCCTCCCTGAGAATGGCCTTCGTGGATATCTTCAAACATCTATCGGGACTTCCACGGCTCCCAGGCGTCCGGATGCTCTGACAAATCGAGTTCAAGTTTGGTTCCGTCATCGCATACCGCTCCCACCGTGAATGCACCCCAGGACGTCAAGTTGAGCAGCGCTTTCCCCTCAATAACAGGGACTAAAGGGTCGTATTTCCCAAATGACTGATGAATATAGAACTGAACTGTGCCGGTAAGAGGACGGAGGGGATCCATAGAAATCACTCGTAAAGATATGGACGCCGTGTCGCCTAAATCCGTTAAGCGGGTAACTTCCGCGTCTAGCCTACGGCCGTTTGCTTCGGCTTTCCCGTCAAACTTACCTTTCCATGGATCGTCAGTCTTAAACGCTGCATCGACTAGCGCTTTGTCGAGGTGCGGTACGGACGCTGGGACTGGTTTTCCCAGATCATCTTCTTTTATGCCGTATTGGATTGCGTCTTTTGTTGCCAGTACGACTTTTTTCGTCTGTTCTGCGGATGCTCGGGTTTCGAGAACGACCTGTTTGGTTTCCTCAACAGATTCCCTTGATTGCTCGGCTTCCGCTTTAGCTTCCTGGGCAGTAGTTCTTGCATCCTTCGCAATTTGAAGAACTTTTTCACTCAAGGTTGTAATGAGGCGCTGGGCTGAGATTGCCCCAAGCAAACAATACCCAGCAAAAACAAGGTATTTGTCGATTCTTGCTGCTGAGCCATCCGTAAGCGCCTGCAGGACATTGCTTGACACTGTAGTGAGAAGGACTGGGATTAGAAAGGAAGCAGATACACCGATGACACAATTCCATTTGAAGGCCTCCCAGCTCCGTTCATCTTTATTCAGCGCGGTGCTTGCAGCAGCACCAAGGAGTCCGGCGGTCACCATGATTGGCACGATTTGAAGAATTCCTTCAATCATGTATCTCCTATTCTATTCAGCCCCGTGAATCAAATTTTGGTCGCTCCGCCCATACAGCAAACATTGGGCCGCAGCGCATGACTTCTATTTGTCAGCAATCCGCGGGTTCTACTTACGTAGTGACTTGTGAGATGCGAAATACTGAATCCATTTTTTCGACACAGAATCCTATTAGATTCTTTTTGCGAATCGATTAGGAACGGAGGTAACAGGTGGACTGGTTTATAGGCCCGCACTCTTCGAAAGCCTAGTAGTCAGAAGTTTCTCCCAAACAGCACGCCCAATCACTGGATCCCGCCTCGACCGGCTTCTACAGTCTGCTCATCAAAGTCATATCTGCGGACGAGTTCTCGAATTGCGGCGACAGCTGGCATTGAAGTTGATAGGTGTGCCGCGATGTTTAGGGCATTCAGTGGACTGCCAAGGAGGACATATGCCAGTTGTGAATTTTGCAAGGGTGAGGAATGCCAAGGAGTTTCGGACGCTGGATGTACGGCCGGATGACACGGATGCGCGCGATTATATTTTTGAGCCAAGTCTCACATTGTTGCCCAGAGACAAGCAACCGCTGCGAAGTATTCCAGTTCTTGATCAGGGCGAAGAAGGCGCGTGTGTGGGATTTGCGTTGGCCACCGTGATCAACGTCAGCATATGGCAACGAGGTCCTAAGAGAAAATCCACGGGGAAGTTCAATCAGGTCAGTGCGCGTATGTTATACGAGCTCGCAAAGCGGTACGACGAGTGGAAAGGGGAGAACTATGATGGAACCAGTCCCCGTGGAGCGATGAAGGGATGGCATCACCATGGGGTGGCTTCTGAGAGTGTATGGAACTCAAAGGGAAAGCGAAGCAAAACTGGACTATGGACTACCGATCGAGCATTTACGCCAAAGCGTGTGGAGGAGGCCAAGAGCCGGCCGATTGGAGCCTACTATCGCGTCGTCGACAGTGATGTGGGTCATCTTCAGGCCGCTATTGTCGAAGGGGATGCGGTCCTAGCGTCCGCATGGGTGCATGACGGGTGGGATGCAAAAAGCCTTGAGAAGGCAAAAGCAAAGTCATTCCCCGCTATTTCATTCAAACAACGGGTGACCGGTCTCCACGCCTTCGCTATCGTGGGATACACACCTGATGGATTCATCATTCAGAATTCTTGGGGCTCTAGCTGGGGCCAGAAAGGACTGGCTCTCCTTCATTATGACGATTGGATGGAGCATCGACAGGATGCGTGGGTGGCCAGGCCGGGCCCTGAGACACGGGATCGTGAAGGGCGGGCTGAGATTTTTGTCGTCGGGTTCAGCGGTGTCACCGAGTATGGGGCCAAAAGCGCTCGCGTCAGAAGTTCCGGCAGTGGTCTCGATCTCAAGAATCCTGACGTCCTATCCTACATGATCAATACCGATGATAAAGGAGCCCTTTCGAAAAGCGGTTCTTTGACGACCAGTGTGAACGAATTGCCCGGCATGGCGCAGAAGGTTTTATCGTCGCCTGTACTAGACGACGGATACCATCATGTTGTGTTGTATGCACACGGCGGGTTGAATTCTGAAACCTATGCTGTCACTGTCGCCGACCGGTTATGGGGCGAGGCCCGCAATAACCGCGTATGTGCCTATTTTTTTGTGTGGGAGAGTAGTTGGGATGAATCGTTGTTGGGTTATTTCAAAAGCGAGGATGACCAAAAAGGTCCTGCAGGGTTCGCTCTAAGAAATGCTTGGAATAAGTTCAAGGATAAACTTGGCGACGCCGTTGAAGAAGGTCAAAAGTTGATAGGCAAGAACCTGGCTCCAATGGTTCGTAATGTATTTTGGAATGAGATGAAAGGGCGATGTCAGGGGGCATCTCAGGCACAAGGCGGGGGAGCCCTGTTCCTCGAGCAACTATTCATCGCCATGCGCACGACACCAAACGACAAATACAAGCTTCACTTGGTTGGCCACAGTGCCGGCTCGATTTTTCACGGGTTCCTCTACCAAAACCTGCTGAAGCCAATGCTGAAAACACAACCAATTCCAAATCAGGTCGTTTTAGCGTCGATCCATTTACTTGCTCCTGCCATCTCAGTAGATCGAGCCTCGCAAGCTTTTAACTCGGGCGGGACAGCCGTTCCCAAATCACGATTTTTTGTCCATACGCTGGAATCCCAAGCGGAGGAATCAGACAGTATTACGATCTATCCCAGTTCATTACTGACCTATGTGGCAGATTATTTGGAAAGTGGGAACAACCGCATCCCTGTGCTGGGTATTAGGAAAGACTTTCTAGCGGCTCCCGTCACGTTCGCGACAAATGTACCTGCCATACAATCGCATCGCCACGGCGAATTCGACGATCCAGGCCATGAGATAGAACAGGTTATGGAAGATATTGGGATGCCCTTGTACTGAGTTGTTTCATCGATTATGAATACGTAAGCATGGTGCCGGAAACGAAAGCCAATCGCGGCAGAGGCGAAGCATCTATCCGCGTAATTGAGAACTCCGACCAGTCCCTCCTGAATCTCTACACGCACGATGCCGGCTCGCTATAGTTAAGGTGTGATGATGGTATGTCAACGCTGCGGACAGGAATGGTAAATATGCCAGGTGGGTCCGTGTGGCGGCCATCGTGCTTGGGACGGTTGGCGTTGTAATGCCATTGATTCACGGCGCTCTCCCGCCCAACACAGTTCACATTGGTCCTTGGGGATACGTGCTCGTAACTGTAGCGGCTGGTCTGTTTTCCATGGATCGTTTTGGCGGGTTCTCTTGGAGGTGGACCCGCAGCACGATAATCTGGGTCGTCCTGCGAAGGGAATTTGCTGAGTTTCAACATGATTGGCACATGCTCATGTCGCAGCCAGATCCCCTTCAAAGACCGCCTCGAAAAGCTAAAGCTCTTTCGTCAGAGCGTCGAGACAATCACTGCGCAGGAATGCAAGCACTGGGCTGACATGACCATCCAAGCTCGCCTTGAACTAGAGCAGGCGCTGCAACGAGATCTCAGCAAAGCCCACAGTTGAATCAGTGGCCAGCAAGTTCTGTTGCAGCTACCGAAATGGAAAGACACATAAAAATCCCCGGCAGGTGGCCTTTCAATGTCCATTGCTATTTCTGTGCGTATCCAAACCGTTCAATGATTGCCCTGGCCATTCCTTCATGCATGAACTCCAAGAGGGTCTTTGCAGCGGATGTCTTATCAGCGGACCTGTAAGTAGCTGTGAACAATCATTAATTGGGCGTGACGAATCGTGCATAGACTCTTGGGAACACGATCTCTGAAGTCGTGCCACCGAACATTACATTGCGCACACGTTGAGACTGCCACTTAATGGCAGTTCAAAAAGGGATCACCGAAAGACTGCTTACCCGTGAGTGCGAGTCCATCCTTAACGAATATTCGATCACTTCCGCTCTGCACATGAATCCTTCGACCGTCGCCGTTCCAGATGCTTCGAAAGCCACTTGAATTTCTCCCAGACGTCCAGAGCCATGCCGATGAAGCTCCAGAGTGGGAATTGCAGAATGAAACCAGTTGTCTGTGCCCGCCTTCCCGCGGTATCGCACGTCCCATCCTCGTCGATACCCTAGGACATCTGTCCAGGCGATCCCATCGAGATTCTCGAATTTTCCCAGCCACGGCGATTCAGGCACAAACTGCACGCCGTGTGCGCTAGATACAAACCAAGACGTCATTATGAGTTTCTCCTTTGAGCTACTAGCACTAATGAGCCCAAAACGGTTTGATGCCTGTTCCTCATACAGCAAACGTCAAGTTAAGAGAGTTACATTTGGGTTCTTCCGCTATCCACTCCACCACAGTTCATGGATATGGGTATCGGTACCGCGGTAGACCACGTGTTGGGTGCCTTGCGCATCGAACATGTAGCCGGCCGGATCGCCGGTGGCCGGCGGCGCGCTGGCGGCCACTGTGAGGTCGTTGTGATGCCAGCCATCGTTATCCCACCACAGTTCATGGATATGGTTATCGGTGCCGCGGTAGACCACGTGCTGGGTGCCTTGCGCATCGAACATGTAGCCGGCCGGATCGCCGGTGGCCGGCGGTGCGCTGGCGGCCACTGTGAGGTCGTTGTGATGCCAGCCATCGTTATCCCACCACAGTTCATGGATATGGTTATCGGTGCCGCGGTAGACCACGTGCTGGGTGCCTTGCGCATCGAACATGTAGCCGGCCGGATCGCCGGTGGCCGGCGGTGCGCTGGCGGCCGCCGTGAGGTCGTTGTGATGCCAGCCATCGTTATCCCACCACAGTTCATGGATATGGTTATCGGTGCCGCGGTAGACCACGTGCTGGGTGCCTTGCGCATCGAACATGTAGCCGGCCGGATCGCCGGTGGCCGGCGGTGCGCTGGCGGCCACTGTGAGGTCGTTGTGATGCCAGGTAATTGTTGCAGGCACGACGAACGTCATCGTTCCTGCAGAGGCAGATACATTTAAGATATTTAAGCCGGAGTTGCCGCCGTCCCACCACTTGCTATTAGGGTTGGTACTATCGGAAAACTGAGTGGCAGATGGGGATGCGAAGAGATCCGCGCTGTCGCCTACATTGATATTCTTCTCCAGGTCGAAGCGGTTATCGGCCTGTTCGAGAGAGCATTCGTAGTGTTGAGTGGGAGTCATCTGCTCATTGCTGTTGCTTCCATTTTCATCGACATGCCAGATCGCTAGCCCGGCATCAGGCAAATATATGTCACGCCCTGTTTTCTGCCTGTTTTCGATCACGAAATACTCCGTTGAGGATTTGGTATAGATATAAAAGTCGTTGTGGGCCGCAGAGAGATTTGCCGTAGTTCCCGGGGTGATCACGATGGCCTTTGTTGCCCAACCCGACTCATTTTTCAGGTAGGCATTTATTTGCACTGGGTTCTTATCATTTCCTCCATAACACATGAGGCAGTAGTTACCCAATCCGGCTGAATTATTCTGATAATCGTACAAATCAGGATAGTCGCAAATCATATGGCCATTTTCATGGCAGAAGGTTCGCAAAGTCAGTTCACTCCCCATGTTTGTGATCTGATAGTCAAACAGCTTTTTCCCTCCTCCCGCGTCGAATGCTGAATTCAGACTCCACGAGTGCGGCCACAGTCCCTCGGACCAATTATTAACAGTCGGTCCGACGTAAAATACGTTCAAGGCGTAAATATAGCCGCCGCTGTCGCTGCTGAGTTGGCCAAAATTAAAATTCTGGGCTTTGAGCCAATTCAGCGCTTCGATGATCAATTCCTTGGCTCGAGTTCCATAGGCAATTGCGGGGTCAGTATAGTAAGAACGGTTATGTGAGGCCGTGTAATATTGCGTGACGGCATTTGTATAAGTTAATTTGCCCTGCGAATTGTCGTAGAAATAATCCCGTACGGAGCCATTATTCCCAAATCCAGTGTACGACGGCATGTTACAAAAATTATTCACCTCTTGCTGGGAGATCGTATCCGCAACGTCGGCAAAGCGGATCAAAATACACAGCCCGACATAGTTGCCTACGGTTACTGTTCCTGCCGGCAATGCCTCGGCAGCCGTCGTTGGCATCATTGCCCGTACGCGACTCTTTTTTTGCTCACGCCGGATTTCCCACCGACGCTTCTGTCCTGCCTGCAAAGGTGATCTCAGTGCTCGTTCTCTCGCGCTCCGTTGACGGATTCGGATGTGGGGCTGCAGCCTTAAACTTTGGGGATTTGTTTCACCTACTTTGGCAGCCGTCGGTACAAGCTCATTTTCATCCCGGGAAAGCTCCGCGTAGTTGTAAAAACCCGTCCCGCGATCTTTAATAATCGTGTACCCGTCAAGCGTTTCAAAAACAGCATAATCCTGGTTGCCAGAACCCTTAACCTGGATAGTACTTCCATCAGGATTTGTGAAGGTGAATTGCTTGTTAACAAATGGTGTGCTCATGACAAGGTCTCCCTATGAATTAGAACTCGCGATTTCTGATTCCTTTAGCCGGCATTGGATCAACCTTCGTTCGCATCATCAGCAAAGTCTGCGCCAAAAAATGGGTTCTCCTATCCAACCAAAAATATTATGCTGACCAGTACGCACGGGTCCAAATGGACCGGATCAGTTTAGAGTCAGGACGCATCAATTTCGATACATGAAAGATATAAAGGAAGTTGGTCAACGTCACAGTGTCTTCGAGAAGGTAGAAAACATCCTTCAACAGGGTGCTTCGTCATGCAAGCCCAAGGTTCCTTTTGTTTTCTTCGTGGAATCGAATTTGGGTATCTCTGCCTGAATCTTTTTGAGAGTATCGTTGAAATGCTCGTGTGATAGACATTCTCTACGCCTTCTTCCCACTCAAGTAGTTAGTGAAAAACTTCCTATGATTTGACTCGGATCTGTGGCTGGCACTTGGCTTGCTTTCGTCGTTAGCGCGGCCTCAGCGTGGACCTGAACAAGAATGTTTCACGCGCTTTGGACTGTCAGACACGTCGTTCAGCGACGAGCAAGGAAGGAGTTGCTATGGCTAGACAGTGGTTGAACGTGTTCATTGATCAGGGTGGCAATGCACCGCCATCTCAGTGGGTGACACGCAGTGACGTCGTCCAGTTGAATGCGAAAGCAATCCGTATCATCGAATCGGATCGCAGCGGCTCGGTCACTATGACACACAGTGAACTGAGCTCATATGGCGATTCGGAGGTGTACCTGAAAATCAACTTTCAAGACGGCACCTTCCGATATTTGTCGGCGCCGCTTCACACAGACGTGGAGGTCCCCAACGTCGCATCGTTGGAATTAACCATTCTTTTACTCGTGGGACCAACGGGAACACCGTATCGTGCACTTGTTAACGCGCACTGCGTGTACGAAGTATTGTGAAGAATTTGGCGCATTATCCATGATTGCGGCTATCAGGCCGGCAAAACTTGGCTATGGACTACCGAATTGAGCGGTTATCCTCGAGCGTGGAGGAGGCCAAGAAGCGACCGATTTGAGCCTACTAGCGTGTCGTTGACAGTGATGGAGACATCTTCAGAAACGCTATCGTGGGATATAACGCCTTATGGTGCCTTACTTGAAGGATGTCGATTGGATGAAGGAGATCTTAATCGAAAGGAGATCGCTATGAATCACATGGGGTTCAAGGGGATGGGGTGGACGCCGGATCGTCCAGACTTTCGAGACTATACGGCCAATTCCCATGAGGTAGAGCCGATTCTTGAGAAATCCAAGGGACTAAAAAAGAAAACGAGTCCGAAAGTCGTGGATCTTCGTCCTTGGTGTTCTCCCATCGAAGATCAGGGCGATCTTGGGTCTTGTACTGCTAATGCCGGGGTTGGTCTTATGGAATACTACCAACGACGGGCGTTCAATAAGTATCTCGATGGATCGAGGATTTTCCTATACAAGGCTACCAGAAATCTACTGAAATGGAATGGAGATACAGGAGCCTATCTGCGTGACACCATGAAAGCCATGATCTTGTTCGGAATCCCGCCTGAGGACTATTGGCCATATAACATCAGCGATTTTGATGTTGAGCCACCCGCATTCACCTATGCCTTTGCTCAGGCCTATCAAACGGTCAAGTATTATCGCCATGATCCTCCTGGTACCACTCCGGTGGAGGCATTGGCGAGTGTCAAACAACATCTTAGCGCAGAGTTGCCATCTATGTTCGGATTTACGGTTTATAGCTCTTTCCCTCCGGTCAATGACGGGAAAGGTGAGATCCCCATGCCAACTGAAGGTGAGACTGTAAGAGGTGGGCACGCAGTTGTCGCGATTGGGTATGACGATAATAAGAAGATTGGGACGGAAAAAGGGGCGCTATTGATCCGGAATTCATGGGGAGTGGGGTGGGGTGTTCAAGGGCATGGTTGGATGCCTTACACCTATGTTGAAAAAGGACTCGCTGAAGATTTTTGGTCTATTGTCCAAAGCGAGTTTACAGATACGGATTTATTTAAATCATGAATTCGGCTAATCACATGCTCAGATTGTGGCCTGTTATGAGGAGGGCATAACATGAGCTTCGTTGGTGCGAACAGTATTTTTCAGCAGCTGTCCGGAAGTGCTCGCACGGTTTATCTTCTAAATCTCTGGACAGCAATTACCGTTCTGGTCGCGGTGCTGGCAGTGCTGGCTTACCGGTCGACCCATTATGACGCAGGACCACACCAAAGATTTCGAATGAGAGCACTGATGCTGTGGGGTGGATGGTGGTTATCGTTAGCTGTTCTTTACCTGATGTTTTGCACCGCTGAGATTAGATGGCATGGAATTGCATTGGCTGTGATCGACAGCGGAAGCATCTCAATGCTTTGCTTCGCTACTGCGTATACCAAGGGTACCGTTTTTCACTGGCGTCAGACTCACACTATTGCTTTTGGCGGACTACTACTTATCGTTTGGGACATCCTGACGGGTGAGTTCTATCAAAATCCTACTCAGCGCCTTATTGCAATAGCTCCCTCGGCTGTCCTTACCACGTCATGGGTTATATCAGTCGGCTGGGCCTTCTATGTTCGATGGGGAGCGACAGCGTTCCCGTTTTTACTTCTAACGATTGCATATGTCACGCTCCAGATGCCTGCATATTTTTATACCTTCGTGGTCGCCCCCTTCTCAAGCACGATGCCAGCATTGGCAAGTGAGTTTGAGAACTTGAAATTCATATATTGGTGGCTCTTCATTGGGAAAATCGGCTATGCGCTCATGTTTTTTATTCTCTTCTTTAGTCCCAGACCCTTTTGTCCCGACATGGAGGTCGAGCAACTCGCACCTCCCATCACCCCGGTTCAAATCTATCCGAAGCTTAAGGTTGTCATGAATTCACTGTTCCTCGTTTTTGCATCAGTCTTTTCGGCCGCAGCAGCCTCTGTATTTTCGAAAACGATAGAAATCTGGCTCCGACATATCGGCTTTCCAACCGCCGTAGGTGGCTGATATCTTATGCACATTCGCGAAATTCTCACCCAGGGCCTTAGGAGGACAGAGATACTCTATGCGTCGCCCGTGGCCACGATGCCTATTTATTTCAGTGCTTTCATCTCGTGGTAGACGGTCCAGTTCCTGATCTTGCTGAACAGGTGCACTCCTTACACCGTCGTATCCACAGTCGCCGTAGGTGACATCAGCATCTATCTCCCTTACTCTCGGAGCCGAGGCTGCAGAGAGCAAAGTCTCACTGTGGCTCAGGGCATCTTCCGCAGGCGCGCCGCAATTCGCGAATCGGCCGAAGACCAGCCGGCATCGAACGGTTGGCCAGGGCTATCAATATCGATGACCAGCGGTGTGTGATCCGAGGGTAACGGTTTTCCCTTGCGAGCCTCGCGATCGATCTCGGCCCAGACAACGCGGTGTTTTAGGGAGGTGGTTACCAATAAGTGGTCAATGCGCATGCCGAAGTTTTTATGGAAATTGCCCGCGCGGTAGTCCCACCACGTGTACCGCCCGGGTTCCGGGTGATGCAATCGGTACGCATCGACGAATCCCGCCCTCGAAAGCCGTGCAAAAGCCTGTCGCTCGCGATCTGAGACATGTGTACCGCCAGCGCAGGTGCGTGGGTCCCACACATCGATATCCTCTGGCGCCACATTGAAATCGCCGCCGATGACTGCCGGTGTATCAGGAGTGACGGCCTGATTGATCCAGCGGGCCAGCCTGTCGAACCACGCGAGCTTCGCCATATAAAACGGCGAATCTATCTCCCGGCCGTTCGGCGCGTATACACAGATGGTGCGCACGCCGCTGCATTCGGCCGCCAGCATTCTCGCCTCAGCCAACGGTTCATCATCACCGGTTTCAGAGGTTCGCGCCAGCCGTAACGGCTCGCCAAAATTTGTGATGACACCGCCAATGCCACACCGGCTCGCGATCGCCACGCCGTTCCATCGACCTTCGCCATGATGGACCAGCTCGTATCCTGCCTGCTCGAAGGTTCTGACAGGTGCATCCGCGTCTGCCAGCTTCGTTTCCTGCATCAGCAGCACGTCCGGCTTTGCCCGATCCAGCCACCATAGGACTTTTTCAAGTCGAGCCTTCAGCGAGTTGACATTCCAAGTTGCGATTCGCATGTCTGAAGACTATCCCATCTCGGACTGGTCGGCTGGGGGATGCGGACAAGTCGGTGTCAGTAGCTCTCCTTTTGGTGTTCCTCAAAATGTGGCTTATTCTTTATATTAACAATACGGTGTTTGTCACTGCCCGTGCCCTTCGGTTCAACCGAGACCAGCGTAGGGACATCAAGGGATTTCAATACGTTGCCTCGTTGGATGTGCGCAAATCGTCAGGCTTTTAAATTGATGTCGATTTTTCCAATCTCGTTCGACTACTGGATAAGAGGGTGTCGTAATCGGTTTGTCCTTTAACCAGAGAAAGGGGAAATAGTCGTGGGAACCAATACCATTCGGCTTCATCGCGTGTTTCGTGCAACCCCGGAACGGATCTACAAGGCGTTCCTCGATGCGGACGCCATGGTGAAATGGCTGCCGCCGAACGGCTTTACGGGCAAGGTGCATCATATGGATGCCAAAGTCGGCGGCACCTTCAAGATGTCATTTACCAACTTCACGACGGGCAAGAGCCACTCGTTTGGCGGCCAATACCTCGAGCTCGTGCCGCATGAACGCCTCCGCTACACGGACACCTTCGACGACCCGAACCTGCCTGGAGAAATTCGTGTGGCGGTCTCATTGAAGAAGGTATCGTGCGGAACAGAAGTACACATTGTGCAGGAAGGCGTACCGGACGTTATTCCCGCTGAAGCCTGCTATCTCGGCTGGCAAGAGTCGCTCATCCTTCTCGGAAAACTGATCGAGGCGGAGATTCCGGACTAATGGATTAAAGAGTTGGATCTGTCTTGTTTAGTAAGGATAACGGCTTTAGAACTGTGGTTGATGGTATGAAAGATGTCAGGCTGCAGCGGAGTGTCCCGCTTTTGGCGCATGCGGATTTGAATGAGACAGAAGTTTTTGAGGGAACCGAGCAGTTGCGCTGCTCGATCCCCTTTCCTATTAGGCCAATGCTGAAGGAAACATCGCATGGATGTGGCCAATCTCAAAAACATTGCCGGTGTATCGGAGCTCAATAAACGGGGCAGAGTGCTGGCAAGAATCGGCGAAGTAGATGTTTGTGTGTCGAGGTTTTCACAACACCCGAAGTGGGAGATTCACCCCAATGGAGAAGAAGTATTGGTGGGGATCTCCGGGGAGCTGAGTCTGGTCATTTTGGATGAGGTCAATCCCAAAACGATTGTACTCAAATCCGGTGATGTAGCGGTCATACCTCAAAATACATGGCATTCCCCGATTCCCAATGGCGAGGTGTCCGTGCTCAGCATGGGAGATTATGCCGGAACGACTATTTCTAATAGCGATGATCCACGGGTATAGACCACAGAGGGGCAAACCAGCAAAAGTGGATAGCTTAAACACGGAACCAACTCCGGATCGATGAACTTCTACGACATCGACATTGTCACAATCAACGGCATGCCGCAGAAGATTGGCGTCTATCGCGGCAAGACGCTGCTCATCGTCAATGTTGCGAGCCAATGCGGTTTTACGCCGCAGTACGTCGGGCTGCAGGCGCTCTACGACAAATTCAAGGACAAGGGATTCATAGTGCTCGGGTTTCCCTGTAACCAGTTCGGGCATCAGGAGCCGAGCGGCGAAGCGGAGATCGGGCGGTTCTGCACCAGGAACTACGGCGTCACATTCCCGATGTTCGCAAAGATCGAAGTCAACGGCGAGAATGCACATCCGCTCTACAAATACCTCAAGTCGGAGAAACCAGGAATTCTCGGTACCGAGACGATCAAATGGAACTTCACCAAGTTCTTGGTCGGTTCCGACGGCACGGTACTGAAACGCTATGCACCAAGCGACAAGCCTGAGGCGATCGAGGCCGACCTGGCGGCGAGGCTATAGGCCCCGCGAAGCCCTATGCGCTCTCACACAGGGCGAAACGGTACTCTGTCCATGTCATTGACTCGCGGCTCAACTAAGCTGAAGATGGCCCGCTGGGGTGGGCAATGTCGCGAGGGTTCTCGCGACTCCTCGGACCGGAGGGGCTATGGGTCTTGAGCAGCCTGTGCGTGTACCTTGCTGCACTTTGGAACAACCCATCCACGCCGGCCGCCAACGAATTCCTTGAATCGCTCTGGATTGCGATCCCTCTCGCTGGAATTCCGGTTACGTTTCTTACTGCATACCTGCCGGGAAATGGCGGGTGGTGGTGGCTTTTGCGGGTTGTTGTGGGGTCGTTCTTTGGTGTGATGATCGCTTCATTTATTGCCGCCAGCGGGGTTGATTATCACGATTCCCGTAACTCAGGCTTGCTAGGGGCGCCCTTCTACAGCCTGGCCATTGGATTGTTCGTTTTGGTCCTGGAGTTGTGATTGCAGCGATAATATTGCTCTGGCAAAAGCGCAGAAACAGAATGGCAGCTTCACAATCGGCGGATTGATGTCATGACAGAGCATAATCATCCTGAGCCATGGTGCTCGGTCTTTGTGGGAGTGAGCCTCGACGGATTCATCGCGCGGCCGAACGGTGATCTCGACTGGCTGATGGGAGAGGGTGGCGGTGACAGCGAAGAGCATGGCTACAACGAGTTCATTGCCGGCATCGATGCGATCGTCATGGGTCGGAAGACGTTTGAGAAGGTCTTGGCGTTCGACAAATGGTACTACGGCAACAAACGAGTCGTCGTTCTAAGCCATCAGTCACTCGATCTCTCAACCGCTCGGTCACTCGGCGGGGTCGTTGAAACGATGGCAGGAACTCCGGGAGATATTGTCTCCAAGCTTGTTGCATCAGATGCGCCCCGCCTTTACGTTGACGGTGGCATCACGATTCAGCACTTCCTACGAGCCGGACTCATACAGCGTGTGATCATCAGTCGTTTACCTGTGCTCATTGGCGAAGGTGTTCCGCTCTTTGGCTCAGTGCCGCGAGATATCCGGTTTCACCATGTCATGACACGCACCTTTCCGGGAGGCATGGTTCAGAGTGAATACCGTATCGTGTAACTTCAACTGTCTCTTTCCACAGAAGTAACCGGATCAGGGCTGCGTTAATATCTTGTCATGACGGCCATGAGCGGTCGTTCATGGATTAGTGAGCGAAGACCGTCGGTGAGGCCGTAGGCGAGAGCATAGCAGAGGAAGATGGCGAGGCCGCCGGCAAGACCGGCTATGATGGAGGTCGTCCAATTGCCATGCGAAACGCGCTTGGCTAATACGGTGAGCAAAATCGCAATGCCGAATTCACCGAGGATGATGTAGTAGGGTGTGTGGGACAGCATCCGGCAGTTGCGATATACCCACCAGTTGATGTGCCGTGCCATTTCTTCATAGTAGGGGATATTGATCGCACCCAAGACACCGATGGAGACCAGCCCCCACCTGCTGAAGCGATTCCAGAGGCACAAACCGACATAGCCGAACCGTACGGCGACTACCTCCCAGGCGAATGGCATCCATAGTGGCGAGCGCCAAATCATCGGGCCTCCTCCGATGGAATAATCCAACGTCTTGGTGTAATCGACCAGCCAGGCGTCTGTCGCCAACTCCGCGAATCCTACCCCAAGACCGAAGACGATGAACCGAGCGAGCAGCGTGTCATGACGCCATGCTACGAATCCGAGCAGGAAAAATTATCTATGAGGTTGAGCGCACTTCAGTTTTCCAATTTGACCACGGCGCGAAGGCCAGCAATGTGACGGCGATAATGTTGATGGCGATTGTTGCCGTGATAATCTTGATGCGGGCACCGGTAAGCGAGTTTTCAGAGGTCAGCCCCATGCCCTGGTCTACGTGCTGAACAATGAGCCGGATGTCTCGCTGGGGTGCAAGGAAGATCCACGTCGTTCATGACTACATCTCCTGCATCACTGATTGTGGCAATCACCATGAGTCTGCACAATTCCCACACCTCCCGAGTCCCGATCCATCTGAGAAGACTCCCCTTGGAGATGGTCCGTCTTGGTGCAGCTTGACCGCATCACTGGCCTCCTCCCCCCGCACCTAGAAATGAGCTATACCCCAAGGGATGTCCGGAACATAGAAGCGTTTTGCATAAGGGTAGCTCCCAGCTTGACGGGCTTTCGTAGTTGTTGGTAGAGCGTTAATGAATAGGATAAATACGGACATGGCTGATCGGATGATCTTCTCATGGACTGGCGACAAATCACATGTCGAATCACTGGCCCCATTTCTGCTCAGGCCCGATCATTCCCCTCAGGGCGAGATCAAACGAAACGCGATGGTGTAAGTCAAGGCCGACGCAGGAGCATCTATCCCTCCCTGCAGGAAGGCTGCGTGCTCTCCCGCAGACAGTTTCTTACCCTCGTTCCATTTCTCGCCTCTCTCCCTCAGTGGTCGCCGGTATTGAGTCCTGGTGGGCCGGCGTCCCGGTCATACGGACGGCAAGTGTTGAATCGGCCTCAAGATGCCACATCCGTCATCGCCGCGACATTTGAGAATGCCATTGTTCTAAAGAATGGCGACCTTTTCTTGATCACTGATGCGAACGGCACTATGCCGATCAAGGAGAAACATGGATTCGGTCTCTACTACCAGGACTGCCGGGTCCTCAACGGGTTCGAAATGCGGCTGTCGGGCCATTCGCCCCTTCTCATTGCGGCGAGCGCTCCGAGTGGAACGATGGCAAGGTTGACTTTCACAAATCCGGAGACTCAGGGACCCGATGGCAGATTGATCCCGAGCGAGACACTGGCCATCCAATTGCACCGTCTCATTGATGACGATCCGCCGTCCATTCACGAGCTGCTGCGATTTCAAAACCTCGGCAAACGGCCTGTCGAATTTTCCGTCTCACTGAGCTTCCTCCCCTCCTTTGAAGACGTATTGGCGGTCAGAGGGTTCCCCCAACATCTGGGGAACCTGCTCGCACCAATGTGGGATGGCGGACTCCTGCATGTACTTTATGAGGGGAAAGATAGCCTCTTTAGGGGTCTCACGATTATTTTCGATCCTGTACCCAATTCGACCGACGGCACAAACGCCTCCTTCGATATGGAACTCGCCCCCCGGGCCACGAGAGAACTGCGCGTGTCGCAGTTCGTAAACTTCTCTCCTCATCGACAAAAGGCAGCGACAACGGTCAGCAAGCCCGATGACTTCAGCCGGATGGCTTCGGGCCTCACCCGGACCTCGGAAACCTGGATGGCCTCCATCACGCGCGTAGAGAGCGATAGTTTCGCTTTGGACAAAGTCCTCACACGTGCGTTGCACGACCTTCGCCTTTTGCAGACGAGGATCGACGATCTGACCTTCTATGCAGCCGGCACGCCCTGGTTCGTCACCTTGTTCGGGCGGGACAGTGTGATTGCGGCGCTGCAGACTCTTGCGTTCGATCCAAGTGTGGCTGAGCAAACCCTTCGCTTGCTGGCCAAGT
Organism: Nitrospira sp. KM1; assembly: GCF_011405515.1. Classification (NCBI taxonomy): domain Bacteria; kingdom Pseudomonadati; phylum Nitrospirota; class Nitrospiria; order Nitrospirales; family Nitrospiraceae; genus Nitrospira; species Nitrospira sp. KM1. The sequence goes on from NZ_AP022671.1 coordinate 4,255,083, forward strand.
ATCAAGGGCGGCGCTATGACGCCTGGCGAGACGAAGAGCCCGGCAGGATATTGCATGAGTTGCGGACGGGAGAACTTGCCCGGCTCGGACTTGTCCCTTACAGTCCGTACTACGGCACGGTCGACGCCACGCCGCTGTTCCTGATCCTGCTCGGCAGGCATGCGGCCTGGACCGGGAGTCTCTCCTTATTCGAGGAGTTGCGCGGGGCTGTCGAGCGGGCCGTTGAGTGGATCGAGATGAGTCAAGATCGGCACGGCCATGGATATTTGGCCTATGAAAGTCGGTCTCCATTGCCGTTAGGGAATCAGGGATGGAAGGACTCGGGTAATGCGATCGTCAATGCCGACGGAAGTCTTGTCGCTCCTCCGATCGCGCTCAGCGAGGTTCAGGGCTATGTGTATCAGGCCAAACGACAGATCGCCGGGCTCTATGACCGCGTCGGTGAGACGGTTCGAGCCGGCCAATTGAGGCGCAAGGCGGATGAGCTCCGTGCGCGCTTCAACCGGGATTTCTGGCTTGCGGACAAAGGGTTCTACGCATTGGCACTGCAAGTTGACGGGACGTCCTCCTCGGTGATCAGCTCGAATCCCGGCCAAGCGCTCTGGGGTGGGATTGTCAGCGCGGATAAAGCAGGGCAGACAGTCGAGCGGCTTATGGCCCGCGACATGTTCAGCGGCTGGGGCGTGCGAACACTTTCGGATCGCGAGCGGTCGTATGATCCACTGGGTTACCATGTCGGAACGGTGTGGCCCCACGATAATTCGCTCATTGCAGCGGGTTGCCGACGATATGGATTCGATCAAGCCGCCAGCAGAATTCTCTCCGGCCTGTTTGATGCGGCGATGCATTTCAACAGCAACCGGCTTCCCGAACTGTTTGCGGGGATTAGCCGTGAGAACTATGAAGGTCCCGTTTCCTATCCAGCAGCCAATCCACCGCAGGCCTGGGCTGCCGGAGCGATACCGTACCTTCTCGAAACCATGCTCGGTCTGGTTCCTCAAGGCCTGGATCATCGACTTAGAATCGTGCAGCCTCTATTGCCGCCTTTCTTGAATGAACTCGAGGTCCACAAGTTGAGAATCGGCGGAGCGGAGGCGGACTTGCGCTTCATACGAGCATCGGAGGACACCGTCAGGGTTGAAATTATGAAGGTCGAGGGTCGCCTCGACATCCTGGTAGAGGAGCGCCGGTAACCCGGATCCGTGACGATACACGCAACAGGCGTGCAATGGGAAAGCAGCGATGCTGAAACTTGCAGCATGGGAGATGAAGACAATCGGCACGGTGGGAAATGAAGTTCAATGATGTGAGGAGCCGACTGGCCGGTCGAAGTGCAGTGAGATTCCGAAGACAAAAATCTGAGAAGAGTATTCTCCTTCGATGCCTTGTGCCCGTATTGTGCCGCGATTGTACTTGAATTCACCGAAGAGTGCCGTCTGCGGCGTCACGAAATATCGTGCGCCGGCTATGAGATTGATGCCCAAACTAATGTTCGTTGCCCCGCTGGTCGCAAAGAATAACGCCGGGCCGATGCCGCCGTATGGTTCCAACTCAGCCACCAAGGATGGGCTTCGCACGATCGCGTTCATCGCCCATGTCGTCAGCTGGATGTGAGATCCTGGCAGTGTCTCGGCGAACACTTTGCCTGGCACGCCGCCGACTACTGTCTGCTGGGTTACATTGAGTTGGGTCGTGAAGGCTTCCGTCTCGATGCCGAACCACTCGCGTTTGGGGAAGAAGTATCCTGCTTTTGCCCCATAGAACGGTGATCCCTTTTCAAGGTCAATATCTGCAATTCGAGCCTCGCTTACGCCACCTGCGAGGGTAGGGCTACTCAGGGTGACATTTGACAGACTCCCCGGTAAAACGACCCCGGTTTGACCTATGACGTACCATTCTCCCTGGGCCGGGAGCACGGCCTGAATAACAGCCGCGCAGATGCACAATAGTGTGAGATCACGTCGTGACAAAATTACTCGTAATGTTTAACCACAATTGATGAGCAGAGATATAACTCAAGTTGCGATTGAAATCCATTTTTCTAAATTTCCAACGACAAAAATGCCCTTTGATTTTTCATCCCCTCTTTCGTGTACAATCCGTGCATGCAATCGACAACCGTCTGTTCCGGATCGTGATGCTGCTTCAACGACTATCCAAATCGCTGCCCATACGATCTATGCCATCCAGGGACCGGATCAGCACAGGACGCCTACCCGGATCGCAGGATTGGAACGGCAAACGTAGTAGATGAACGCTTCACGCTATCATGGAGTTGACCGCCATGTCGGCAACACCCCGCTCATCCGCCTTCGCCACCTTTCGGAATTAACCGGCAGCGAAATACTCGGCAAGGCCGAATTCATGAATCCAGGCGGGTCGGTGAAGGATCGAGCCGCGCTTGGCATCATTGAAGACGCCGAGGCCAAAGGCTTGCTGCGGCCCGGTGATACTGTCGTCGAGGGCACCGCTGGGAACACCGGCATCGGCCTTACGGTGATCGGCCACGCCAAGGGCTACCGTTGCGTCATTGTCATTCCGGAAACCCAGTCACAAGAAAAAATCCACCTTCTGCGCGCATTGGGTGCGGAAGTCCTTCCCGTGCCGGAGAAGCCGTATTCCAACCCCGGTAACTACAACCATGTTGCAAGGCGTATGGCGGAGGAGAAGGGCTGGTTCTGGGCCAATCAATTCGACAATACGGCTAACCGCCGCGCGCACTATCGCACCACCGGCCCTGAAATCTGGGAGCAGACCGCAGGGAAAGTGAGCGCCTTTGTTTCCGCCGTCGGCACCGGCGGGACGTTGGGTGGAACGACGCTGTATCTAAAGGAGCGGAATCCGAAAATCTTCGTCGGCTGCGCCGATCCCTACGGCGCGGCGATGTGGTCGTGGTTCACGAACGGCAACACGGAGACGAACGACGGAGATTCGTTTGCCGAAGGCATTGGCCAGGGGCGCGTGACCAAAAACCTCGAGGGCATTGCCGTTGACGGTGCGTGGCGCATTCCCGACCAGGACGCGCTCACCATCCTCTATCAGCTGCTGCGGGAAGAAGGGCTTTTTCTCGGCTTGTCCTCCGGCATCAACGTCGCCGGCGCGGTGCGGATGGCTCTTGAGCGTGGACCGGGGCAGACCATCGTGACGATCCTTTGCGACTCCGGCGCGAAGTATCAATCCAGGATCTTCAATCCTGAATGGCTTGCGGCCAACGGCTTGAGGACGGACTTGTCCGTCGACACCCTTCTCGGCAAGTTCTGATCGCAGGCGCAAAGCCTCGGGCAACTGTCCGAACAATTTTGTAGCAATCACTTCACGAACAGCTGCAGAACCTCTAAACAAGGCTCTAGCAGGCTGTTGACAAAGTCCTCCAGCGGCGTTCTCGCATCGCTCAGAGGCTCGGCGTACGGCCAGGGAAAACGACTGTTCCCACAGTCAGTGGGCGGGCGGGTGAGAAAGAATACGCTTCGCCTCAACACACTGGGCGCTCACCGTCCGCTTATTCTTCGCGCCGCGGACCTCGCTGCAGCCTTGCTGGACGGCCTTTCTGAGCAGCCTTCAGGGCAGGCTAATGACGCCCGTGACCTCAGACGCGACTCCATTTCCGAGGTCATCACGTAGTTTGTCAACACACTGCTGGTAACCGTGTGGCTGCCGAATGCTTGGGCACTCTTGCTGGTCGGTCATTGGCGGCATAGATAACGGCTGTGCTTATGTCAATCGGCTATAAGAACTATTGACCCTACGTAGGTGAACTCATTACAGTAGGGCCCGTTTTGTCAGAAAAGGTCGCTATTTTTTCTCACTAGTGCGATTAGGGGCTAGAGAGTGCGGGTTGGCCTAACGGTTGTTTTCGGCATAGTCTGCGTTCTTGTTGGTGGACCTGCTATTGCCGAGGAGCTGGCTGCAGTTGAAGCCGCTGTTGCATCGTTCGGCCAAGATATCGTCTCATCCTCTCCTGTCAGCGACGGCCCTTCCAAGTTAGGCGACTTGGGTTCCGGCACTGCGGCTTGCGAGAAGGGCACCCATCAATCGCCGATCAATATTAAGACCGTTCATCAGCCCAAAGTCCATGACGGTTTGTTGGTTCACTACCACCCGGCTCCCGTTCATATTCTGAATAGCCATCACACGATCACTGTGGACTATCAATCCGGCGGGACCCTCGAGGTGGCCGGACGCGCCTATGATTTGGAGGAGTTTCACTTCCACGAGCCCAGTGAGCACCAATTGAACGGTAAGACCTACCCAATGGAAGCGCATCTGGTGCATCGGGACCAAGCCGGGCATCTCGTCGTCGTCGCCGTGTTGATGGAGCAGGGGCCGGAGATCCCTTCATTGGCTCAAGTGTGGGATCGGATTCCGAGTAGTAAGCAAGACCAGGTCCGGGACCTGTTTTTTAATGCTCAGGATTTGTTGCCCCGCAACCTTCACCATTATGCCTACGACGGCTCGCTCACCACGCCTCCCTGTACTGAGGGAGTACATTGGATTGTCCTTAAAGAGGCAATATACATCACGGCTGCGCACATCCAGCGCTTTGTCTCGCTCATCGGCCATAATGCAAGATCGATTCAACAGCTCAATGAACGGGACGTCGATGAGGAATGAGAGGGGATTGTTTGGCCCTTTGCTTCCTGCTTCTCTCGGTGCCCGGAGCCTACCATGCGAAAGTTCCCAAGGCGAATCCTGAAATCTTTCCTCTTCAGCGACAATTGGCTAAACAGAAAACAGCTTCAAGGCATCGTACTGAGAGCATTGTTCCTGTCATGCACTGGCGTGAGATGAGAGATTTCTTCAAGCGAACTAGTGTTCATTAGATGGGGGGGTAGGTATGTTCGATACGCTTTTGTCGCGCGCGGTTACGGCGGTGTGTCCACGCATGGTTCTGACCTCTGTCTGTGTCCTTGTGGTCGTTGTGGAACTGACAGGATGCAGCAGTACGAACGACCGGATCGCCGGTTCTGACGGTTCGGTTGCCCCGGCGAGGGAGGACGCCATAGGTCATGGAGCTGCGGGAGATCGTCGTGGCAAGAGCTTCGTCAGCGCGAGACGGCAAGGCAGCCCAGCTGATTCTTGTTGGGCCAACCTTCCCGTTCCCACACCCACTCTACCGGCCCATCGCGTCGTCCAACTTGTGAACTGTTCCAATCAAACGTTGCTCGGTGCGGCCAATGCGGCAAAACAGCCTGGACCCATACCGCTCACGGCTGTTTTCCCGAGGGAGAAAACCTGGGTCATGGCACCGTTTACCCCCGGCAGCACGGCGAACGTCCTGACTATCGACATTCCACCGCAATGGGAGAACACCAAGTGCGCCCCGGGGGTGCAGAGTTGTGATGCCGTAGGTCCACGATTCTGGGCGCGGACCGGCTGCCGGTATGATATTGCGTCGGACCGTGCTCAATGCGAGACGGGTGGCTGCGGGGGAAAATATGACTGTAGTGCGGCCAAGCAGGGCGCTTCAGTTGGAACGACCATTGCGGAGTGGACGTTCTATGAGCCGGTGGTGGCTCCGCTTCCGCCGGACAAGCCCATCCTTCACTACAACAAAGATTCTCCAGACATCAGCGCCGTCGACGGTGTCAACCTGACCATCGATATTCAGCCGCTCAACAGCAGTCCCCATGATCCGTTCGATGCATTAGGTGGACATGACATCCAATGGCTGGCGGAGCAATATCCTTTGAGCAAGGCCGGTGAGGATTTGCGGGCTCCTGGTCAGTGTCTGGATACGTTTCGGCTGAAGCGCTCTGATCTCACGTCGGGCACACGTGCGTTCGTCATTGTCGATAACAATGGTCAACCGGTCGGAGGGGACAGCACGGTCGCGTGCTTTTCGAACTGTGCAAAGTATGCGTATCCGGCCCCTCCACCTGAGAACTGCGACGATTCAGACCACAACTCGCAGTGTTATCTCTGGAAAGCGTTTTGTTTGGGCGATCCGAGTCAGTATGGACCGGCCAGGGGAAAGTGCACGCAGAACAGCGATTGTCCGGTGGGCGGCGCCTGTTGGGATCTCAAGGATCCGAAGTCCCCCCTTGATCACACTTGTCAGGGCCGGGCATTTATCAAAAATGCCATCTGTGATCCGAACGTGTGCACCTATCCATACGGCTACGTCGATCCGGTGAAGAACGTTCAATTCTATTCCACACAGCCTCCCTTCGGTCGCTGCACAGACGTCACGTCGGATCCGAAGAAATGCATCGGCGACGATACATTGCATAACGTCCTTCCAAAAGCGTACACCTGGCCCAATGATCCGCAGGTGTACGGCGGCGACGCCACGGCCTATCGCGTGATCTTTGCCCCGGGCGGCACGACCGTGCCGGTTACTCCAGCCGGTCCAATTCCCATGTGCAGCGCACTGCCGACGATTTATGGCTATGCAAGCCAATATGGAGGGCCAAACAGCGATAGCAAGCCCTGCGATACCCCGGTCAACCAGGGTGGCGCCATGTTCGGGGTGGCGTTTCCCAACGCCACATCTCAAAAGCCGTGGGCCTGCGATGTGGGCGGAGGATCGGGGGATAACGGCGTGATCTGTCGTTGGAAGTCGGATGACAAGAAATCACAGAAATAGCGATGAGGCTTCGGACCCTGTTGCAGGTAAGGCAAAGAGTGTCCGGAGGCTGACAATCATATATGCCGCAGCTGATTCAAGGGATCAGCTAAACAGATAGCGAACTCTTGATACCGAATAGGCTGGCCGGCTTGGCCGCCCGGAGTTTTTGAGCATGAACAGAATGAAGGTTACGGCTCGCTGATCGGCACATCCTTCAAAAAAGCTGAAAGATCGGGATTGGCATAGGCTCCGTACGCATCGACCAGATTGCCGCGAGTGCCGTCCACCGCCTGAATCGCATAGACCACCGCAAGTTCCTCCGGATCGCTGGCTCCTTCGAAGCGATAATGTTCCACAATCTTCAAATCTCCGGACATGAAGGTCCTGCCGCTTCCTGCCGCTTGAAACTTTTTGTCGATCATCTCAAAGTTGGCAGTGAACCCCCGTTTCTCAAGATCGCGAACCGCGTCAGCAACGGTCTGATAAGCATGCAGCTCCATGCAATCAATATAAGACGCCTAGGCTGCTAGTTCCAGCGTGAATCTTTGTTGTCCACTTCCGCGAAGTCCAGGAGACAGATCGAGGTCTTCCGTCAAACTTCCATTGCATAGCAGTGCCGTCGGGCATAAGAGTCAATCAGTGAAGCAGAGATCGAAGGACCAACAACTTCATGACAAGATCTGCTTGGCGATCGGGCAGAAGCACCTTATTGAGTTTACCTACCAGAGGCTCCGGCGCATTGCAGAACCGCATGACTACGGGGAGATGAACGGCAGCGAACAACTTCTTGTCTATCAGGTTGAAGGGGAGAGTCGCTCTGGCAGATTGCCTGATTGGCGTCTCATACGGGTCTCACAGATGAGCCGGCTTCAGGTATTGGATCGAGCATTTCCTGGCAACCGGACGGTGCCCTCCGGTAAGCACAAACAGTGGGAGCGACTTTTCATCAGAGTGTGAGAACGCGAAAGGGAGGTTCCATGGCCCTTTTCAGGGCATGGCGGACTTCGGCGCGTTGCATCGAATGCCAGGCAGAAGTGTGCAGGCGGTCTTTTCGCAACTGCTTCTGATCCTGTTCATGACCTCGCTCTGTTGAATATCGTGATCGCGCCAGGTGCGGTCGTCTTTGGTCATTTGTCCGACTTCCTTCAGATACACGTCCCACAGGGCCTTGCATCGAAGGTCTGACGCGGCGGCGTCTCTGGTATCGGCGGCGTTGCAACTCCCACCGAACTGTCCAAGATACAATACCGCTCGGTCATCGTGTGCGCGCCATTCGACCTGATCGTCGGTGATGAGCCGTGCCTCATCCGAGTAATGCTTCCATAAGTCGGAACAAGATTCCACTGGAACGACGACCACCTGAGACTCGGTTTCCGGCCCCGGGCCTGCTTCGTCCCATGCAAAGAGCGCACATCCGCCAAGAGTGCAGAGACCGCCTGCGAAAATGACGTTGCGCACCAATCCTTGAAGTGTCATGAGACGCCTTCGAATGGTTGACCTGCCATGCGTATCCCTAGGGGGAACCGGAGACGGTATGCCGAAGTTCATTGCGGACTTTTTCGTTTTCCGCCCGCTGGTCTTCGACGAGCTTATAGGCAATGTAGTACTTGTAAATATTGGAGACGTAGGTAACTGTTTCTTCGCCGATCCGTTTGGCGGCGATGATTTCCACGTTGTTGAACCAGACGTTCGGATCGAGGCCGCGCTGTGCCGCTTCTTTTCTGAGTTTTTGTACCCGGCCCGGCCCCGCGTTGTAGGCGGCAAACGAGAATAATGTTCTGTTTCGCGCATCCATCTGTTCTTTTGCAAAAAAATCATCCCGCAGAAACCGCACGTATTTGATCCCGGCGTGAATATTCGGCTCGATCAGCGTAATGTCTCCGGTATCCATCTCCTTGCCGGTAGCCGGCATCAGCTGCATGACTCCGATGGCGCCGACCTCGCTCCTGGCGTTTTGATCAAGCAACGATTCCTGGTAGCCCTGTGCGATCATCAGCAGGTAATCCATGTCATACTGGGTTCCATAGGCTTTGAAGAACTTGACCGTCGCCTCGAATTTCTTCATCTCACCGGCGGACGTGGCCTGTTTCACCACACGGGGATTGCCATCGCCCCCGTACTTCTTGACGAGGGCCTTCCCGAAGTCTGATTTCTGTCCGTAGGCCTTCGCGAACGCGGCGATCTCCTCCTTTAGCTTGGGGCTATCTTTTCGGATCATCCAGGCCAAGTCGCCGCCGGCATGGACGACGATCTTCTTGTGGGGGGTGAGCTTCTTGAACACCTTAGACCACAAGAGCGCCTGGTACTGGTCGACCACGATGATTCCCACGAATCCAGCATTGACCATCTCCAGGAGGTCGTCGTCCTGGAGGTCTTCCGGGGCTGCCTTGAGGCGCACCGGCGGCCGTTGTTCTTGCGCGAACCTTTCGTTGAGGTGCTCCAAATGAGTCCAGTAACTGGACGATGGACGGACGAACACTTCCTGCCCGGAAAGGTCGTCGATCGAGGTGAGCTTGGGCGACGCGGGCCCGGTGACGACGATTTCCTTGACGCCGCGAAAGAACGGAGCGCCGAAATCGACCTTCTCCATGCGCTCCGGGGTCACGGTCAGTATGCCTGCGGCAATATCGCCTCGCCCTTCCAACAGGCCGGCAATCAGCTTGTCGCGCGAGGTCGGGATAAACACCACGTGGGTGCGGATATGCTTTCCATGAGTCTGGTAGCGGTTATTGATTTCTTCCTGAAAGGCTTTGAGCATTTCATATTCGGCGCCGGTCTGTCTCGCGCCGTTGAGCCAATAGGAAGTGCGAGAGGGAGCGACGAGCGCACGAATCACGCGCCGTTGAATCATCCCGTCCAGATCGCCGGTCCAGGGCTTGAGCGCTGCCTCCTGTGGCAGGTCCACCTCTTTTGAGGCTGGCGCGTCTTGCGCCCATGAGGAGAGGGAAAGAGAACTACAGATGCAGACAGCAGTCAGGAGAAGAAATTTCACACAGCCTCCCCATGTGGAACGAATGGCCATCAAGACGTCGGGAGGCTAACATCGGCGGCTTCATCCGGTCAACGGCGGAGAATTCGGCCGGATGAGAGTCACACCGGAGCCATGCGGGATTTCGTTCGCGCGCGTAAGGCCGGGTTCAGATCCGCTCCACGACGATGGCCAGTGCTTCACCGCCTCCTATGCAGAGGCTGGCGAGTCCACGCCGTGCTTCCCGTTCGGCCATGGAATGGAGAAGGGTCGTGAGTATGCGGGCTCCCGTGGCCCCGATGGGATGGCCCAATGCGATCGCTCCACCCTTGACGTTCACCTTCGTACCTTCAAGTCCCAAGTCACGATTGATCGCAAGCGATACGGCTGAAAATGCTTCATTGATCTCGAAGAGATCAATGTCGGCCAATGAAAGACCGATTTTCTTCATAACCAGTCTGATGGCCTCCACCGGCGCGATTGTCAGCCATTCCGGCGCTAGCGCAGCTCCCGCATATCCGACAATGCGTGCCATCGGTTTCAGCCCCAGTTGAGCGGCGGTCTCTTCCGGCATCAAGACCAGTGCGGCTGCGCCGTCATTGAACGAGGGTGAGTTGCCGACTGTGAGAATTCCGTTACTCCGAAATGCCGGCTTGAGCTCGCGCATCTTGTTCAGGTCGACTCGATTCGGTTCTTCATCGTCACGGACCGTCAGAGAAGCGCCTTTCCTCTGCGGCACATTCACCGGCACGATCTCAGGCGTGAATAGTTCTGCTTCAATGGCATGCCGGGCACGATGGTAACTTTCCAAGGCGAAATCGTCGAGCTCTGTTCTTGTGAGGCCATACTTCGCCGCGCAGAGCTCGCCGGCATCGCCCATATGGAAGTCGTTGTACACATCCCATAGGCCGTCTTTGATCATACTGTCGATCAACTCCGCATGACCAAGACGATAGCCCTGCCTGGCTTTCTCCAGCAGATAAGGGGCACGGGTCATGTTCTCCATACCGCCTGCGACGATGATATTCGCTTCCCCTAGCGAGATGGCACGAGACGCCATGATGACCGCCTCGATGCCTGATCCACAGACTTTGTTGATCGTGGTCGCTCCGGTCGAGTGGGGAATCCCAGCGCCGATTGAGGCTTGCCGGGCGGGGGCCTGGCCGAGTCCCGCCGTCAGCACGCAACCCATCAGCACCTGATCCACACGATCAGGTGGCAAGTCGATGCGCCTCAGCGCTTCGGCAATCACAATGCTGCCCAATTTGGTGGCAGGGACCGAAACGAACGCACCGTTGAAGGCGCCGATCGGCGTTCGTACGGCGCTGACAATCACTGTTGGTTTTAACTCGGTCATGGAGGCGAGCCTAGCGTTGATCCGGCTATGGAGAGGCATTCGTAGTGCTGGAGCGCGGCGTCTCATGAAGAGCTGGTTCATCTTTGACGCAAGGCAGAATCCCTTCTTCGAGCCATGCGTATTGACCGTCCATGATCGCCTTGGACAGACTGTAGACCTGTGTATCTCTTTCCCGTTGCTGTACTCTGCCTGCCAGTGATGAAGAGGGATGCAACCGATCCGCCACGGATTCACAGAAATACTCGACGAGGGCCTGCATGCCAGGCTTGTCCCGCTTGTCAGGCTGAGACGCATACCAAATCGTTGCCGCCATCGGAAAAATCCACAAACTGTCATTGACCAGATGCTGCAATAGCAATTGTTTGTTGTGCAGACGTTGTCGGTGGCGGATTGTCGACATGAGCGTTGATCTCGTCAGATCCCGAGACGAGGATTCGATGAAGCGGACCCAGCGTGCATAATCTTGTCCGACCGAGGCGGAAGAGGCAGGAGATCCTCCAAAGGGCCAGATCGAGCTCATCGCCATGCGTGCGTAATACAGCGGCATGGTGAGTTTGTCCGACCATGTGCCCCTGAGAAAGGCCAGTCCCCGATCGATGTAGGGAGACAGCGCTTCGCGTGCCATCCAGATGCGGAGAATCTCGCTCGTGCCTTCCCATACGAGATTAATGCGCGCGTCCCGCAGCATGCGCATCACCGCAATGGCCGGCTCACCGCTCTTGTGCTGCGACTCGGTTGTCATGAACCCGCGTCCGCCGCGGACTTGGAACAGGTCGTTCACCGCCTCCCAGTACCACTCGCTACCCAGGATCTTGGCCGCCGCGGATTCCAATCTGAGGTCGCCCTTCCGGTTGGCCCATGCTCCACAGAAGGCCATCACCGCTTCAAGGGCAAGCGAGTATGCCGCCGTCCGGCACAGTTTCTCTCCGATCAAATTGTGCTCACCGATGGGCTTGTTCCATTGGACCCGCTTCCGCCCCCACCATCGCATGACAGAGAGGCACTGCTTCAGCCCTCCCAAACAGGCTGCTGGCAAGGTGAGCCGACCCACCGTGAGGGTGGCGAGCGCGATCCTGAGACCGTCCTCTTCTCCTCCGAGCCGATTGTCGACGGGAACGAATACGCGATCGAACGTCGGGGCGCCGTTGTAGATCGCTCGTACTCCTTCGAAGCGAAGCCGGGTGACGGAACATCCTGGCCAGTGAGTCTCCACGATGAAGGCGCCGTATCGTTTGGGGGCAGCTTGGTCCTGCACTTCCTCGGGGCGGTCCACGATGCGCGCGATCACCACGAGCATGGACGAGAGGAATTCGCCATCACGTTTGGCCGAATTGGTGATGAAGAATTTCTCCCCGCTCAGACGATAGCCGGTGGTTTGGCCCTGTTCCCTGACGCGCACGGCGTAGGTCTCAACCTTGGAAATGTCACAGCCGACATGCCGTTCCGTCAGCGCGAACCCGGAGAGTTCACCCCGGGCCAGCCGGGGCAGATAGGCCGTCTTCTGAGCCTCCGTCCCGAACAGGCGCAGGGGCTCAGGCACCCCGATTGATTGTGCGGCCGATAGCAGGACAGTGAGGGAGGAATCGACACTCCCGCACAATGTCGCGACGTGTTGGTATTCGGATTGGGTAAATTCCTTGCCGCCGTAGCATCGTGGAATTTTAATGCCGAATGCGCCCAACTGGGCCAAATCTTTCATGACCGCTTCGGGCAACTCTCCCTCGGAATCGATCCGTTCCGGATCAAGAGGAAGGAGTGTGCTCTTGAATCGCTCGAGAAATTCCTGAGCTTGCACGCTGATGAATGGGAGGCGGATCGAACTGAACAGGTGCCAGCGGACGTCGGACACGAAGAGACCGGCAAGAAATCCGGTGTAGGGGACTTTGTCGCGGGCGGTTTCCGCGACTGCGACGGAACCCTGAAATACCTCCGGTGGTGTCATGCGCAGCGGTCCCTTGACGGACTTCTACGATGCCGGGATCTCATCCATTGTACTGCATCGGGACGATCGTGTCATGACGCGATCGTCAAAAAGACACCCCTCCAATGCGGGAGGCGGGTTTCGCGAGGCAACCATGAGCTGAATGGCCGTTATCGTGGTACGATAGGGATGCAACAGGCCTACGGGCATAGGCGAGTGACAATTCTTCTTTCCGGTTCGGGACGGAGATTGCACGATGCGCAATGTCGTAGTCGTCGACGGATTTCGAACCCCGCTGTGCAAGGAAGGAACAGACTTCCGGGACACGGACGCGGAAGTCCTGGGCGCCTGGGTCGTTCGCGAATTCATCACCCGCTGTCATCGCTGGAATCTTCCCCTCACCACCATCGATTGTGTGCTCGGCAGCAATGTCGCGACGCCGATGCACGCGGTGAACCCGACTCGTGTGGCGGCCGTGACCGGCGGGCTTCCCGTTACGATTCCAGCCGATACCGTAGCGGGAAAGAACTGCGGTTCCGGCGTGACCGCGTTGTACTACGCGAGTCTCCGCATCAGAAGCGGCGACGCCGATGCCGTGCTCGCGGTCGGCATGGAGTCCATGAGCCGGATTCCCATCGTCTATGACAAGACCGTCGCCGATTTGCTGCTGCGCTATGGCAAGGCGCGCAGCCTCGGTGAGCGCGTTGCCGGCGCCGTTGGTCTTCTTCCGAAAATTCTCAATTTGAAGCGCTATCCGCCGCGAATCGGCTTGATGATGGGCCTCACCGATCCCATGTGCGACCTCATCATGGGGGCGACTGCCGAGAATATGTCCAAGGATCCGGCGTTCCACATCTCTCGCGAAGAACAGGATGCATTTGCCGTTCGTTCGCATACCCGGGCTGCGCGGGCTTGGAAGCAGGGTCTGTTCGAAGATGAAGTCGTCCCCATGTATGTCCCGGAGAGGAGTGCCCGCGTGGCTCGGGACAACGGAATCCGTGAAGACGCCTCGCTTGAGACCTTTCGCGAGGTGAAACCGGTATTCGACCGACACTATGGATCAGTCACGCCGGCCAATTCGTCTCAGATCACGGATGCGGCTGCAGCCTTGTTGCTGATGGAGGAAGGAAAGGCAACTGCGTTCGGCCTGCCAATTCTCGGTTACATAAGAGACTACGCGGATTTTGGGTATGAGCCATCTTGCATGGGCATGGCTCCTGTCGGGGCGATTGCGGCTCTGTTAGCCAAAACCGGGCTGAGCCTCAAGGACTTCGCCGTGTGTGAGATCAATGAGGCCTTCGCCTCGGTGGTGCTGGGCATCACCCGAACGCTCGATTCCTCCTCTCTGATGGAACAAAAGTTCGGCCGGTATGGATGGACCGAACGCTTGGGCGAGATCCCTCCCGACGATCTCAATCCTCACGGCGGCGCGATCGCCCTCGGGCATCCGGTCGGAGTCTCGGGACTTCGACTGGCCATGACGGCACTCTACGAACTCAGAAGGCGCAATGCGGAACGGGCGCTCATCAGCGCCTGCGTCGGAGGCGGGCAGGGTGTGGCCATGATGTTGGAGAGGAAATAGCTATGCAGGTTGAGCGGGACCCCTTTCTCGACAGCCTGGCCGGTCTTAGGCATTTCCAAACAACCGTGCTTCCTGACGGCATCCTCCTAGCGGGCTTCGATTATCGCGGCAGGTCCGTCAACGTACTCGATACAGAGAGTCTCACCGAATGGCAACAGGTGGTTCGCGTGGCCGAACGGTCTCCTGTGGTCGCCGGCGTCGTGTTGGTGAGTCTCAAAGAAGGAAACTTCTGCGCGGGAGCCGACCTCGAACAAATGCACCAGGCGCAGGAACGGCATGCGTTTCAGGAAATCGAACAATTGGTCCTGACGGCTCACCAGGCGTTTGACGGGATGGCGCGGTCAAAAAAACCGTTTGTCGCCGCCATAGAAGGGGCCTGTCTGGGCGGCGGATTGGAACTCGCTCTCGCCTGTCATACCCGGATCGTCAGCATGCATCCGAAGACCTGTCTCGCGCTTCCCGAGGTCAGACTCGGTATCCTGCCTGGATTCGGCGGGACACAACGGCTCCCTCGCGTCATCGGACTGCCTGCGGCGTTGAACATGATCACGACGGGCAAGATGATTTTTCCCCGCCAGGCATTGCGAATGGGGCTTGCCGACTCCATGGTCTCGTCGATTTCGTCTCGGATCCGGACGCTCGACGCGATTCAGCAGGAAATACTCCTTCAAGTTGCCATCGCAACCGCCCGGCGGCGCCCCGCGGCTCCTGTCAGGACATTGACCCGGAGGCTTCTTGACGCTTCGGTGATTCGCTCTGTGATGTGTCGATATGCCAGATATCGTGTCATCAAGCGCGTTCGGCACTTTTATCCGGCCCCGCTCCTCGCCATCGATGCCGCCGAACGCGGGATGAAGATGAGCATCTTGGACGGATCACTCACGGAGGAGAAGCCACGCCTCTTGGAACTGATGGCAGGTCCGGTCTCCCGATACCTTGTCGGCTTGTTCCTGTCTGGCGAAACAATCAAGCGCAGGGCCGTGACCGGTTCCGAGGCCGTAGATCGAGTCGCCGTGCTCGGAGCGGGTCTCATGGGTTCGCAGATTGCCGGGCTGCTTTCCGATAAAGGATATGCCGTCGCATTACGCGACATTGCTCCGGAGATTGTCGCCGCCGCCATGGCACGAATTCAGAAAGCACGAACGATGGAAGTGCGAAAGAAGATCATCCTTCCTTCGGAACTGCGGTACCGGATGATGCGGATTGCGCCTACCACGAACATGCTGGACGTTGGTTCCGTTCCCTTCGCCCTCGAGGCCGTCTCTGAAAAGCTCGATGTCAAGCGCACGGTGCTGGCAGATTTCGAATCCCATGCCGGCTCCGAGGCCGTGTTTGCCACGAATACGTCATCGTATACGCTGGCCGACATTACAGCCAAGGCGATTCGACCCGAACGGTGCGTCGGTCTTCACTTCTTCAACCCTGTCGCGAAGATGCAGTTGGTGGAAATCGTGAGGGCGCCGTGTACCTCCGAACGAGCGCTGGCGCACGCCTGTACCATCGCGAAACGTCTCGGTAAGTTCCCGCTGATCGTGCGGGACGGTCCCGGGTTTCTCGTCAATAGGATTCTCTCGCGCTACCTCGCTGAAGCCGTGATTCTGGTGGCGGAAGGAGTGCCGATTCGACGCGTTGATCAGGTGGCCAGAAATTTCGGCATGGCCGTGGATAGCGGTCATCCGATGGGTCCGTTGGAACTTCTCGATTTGATCGGTCTGCCGGTGGCCATGCATGTGTTGACGTCACTCTCCGTCCTGGGTTCTCGCATTGAATCTCGTGATGCCTTGCTAAGGCAGTTGGTTCCGGACGGAAGGCCTCCTCTGACATTCTGGAAGAAGGGAAGGGAGAACGCGCAGGCCTGCGAGGTCATTGACCGGTATCGTCGTGGGTCTTCTCCGGACATCCGCTCCGTGTCTGACGAGATCATTCACCGCCGCTTGTTTCTTCCGATGGTCGATGAGGCTGTCCGTTGCCTGCGCGACAAAATCGTCGGGCATCCGTGGGAAGTGGATTTTGCATTGATTCACGGCATCGGGTTCCCCGCATTTCGAGGCGGGCTTCTCATCTGGGCTCGCCAGGCCATGACGCCCGACGAAGTCAATAGAGGATTGGAATCGCTCGCGCGTCTGTATGGAAAGCGCTTTGAGCCGTTTTCAGGTCTTGCGGATGGAAGGTGGTAACAGCGGACGATCTCTCACTTCATATAGAACGGAGCGCGTCATGCCTGAACAAGCTTGGGTGTCGCATTACCCGGCCGGAGTCCCCCGCGAACTGCCATTGATTCCGGAGACGCTTCCCGACATGCTTGCCCACAGTGCACGACGCTTTTCACGCCGGCCCGCTCTCTATTTTTTCGGAAAGACCCTGTCCTATCACGAGTGCCATGTCACCGTAGAGCGCTTTGCCTGCGGCTTGGCGGCACTGGGCATTCGAAAAGGCGACCGGGTCGCCCTCTGCCTTCCCAACTCTCCGCAGGCTGTCATCGCGTATTTCGGCATCCTGCGCGCGGGGGGCATCGTCGTCGCGTGCAACCCGACCTATACAGAACATGAACTGTCTCATCAGCTTCGCGACGCAGGCGCGAGGGCACTCATCGTGCTCGACCAGATGTACCAGAAGGTCCATCATCTCGATCTCGAACTGATCATCGTCACGAGCATTACGGATTTCATGACCACCATCGCCAGGTATCTGTACCATCATCGGCATGGCAACCGTCCTGTCGAGATTCCATTGGGCGGTACTACGATTGCCTTCCAAGACATACTGCACCAGGTCACGCCGGTCGAGCCTGAGCGTCTTCCAGTGGTCACTCCTGATGATATTGCGGTCCTGCAATACACCGGGGGCATCACCGGCATTTCGAAAGGTGCCGAGTTGCGGCATCGCAATCTGACTGCGAATATCCGGCAACTGGTCAGTTGGTTCTCTCCCGCCGAACGGGTGGAAAGTTTTCTCGCCGCGCTTCCGTTGTTTCACGTGTTCGGAATGACCGTAACGCAGAACATTTGTCTCGCGGTCGGCGGGAGCATCATCCTGGTACCCGATCCGCGCAATATGCCCGTGCTGCTGACCCTCCTTCGTAAGACACGGCCGACCGTGATCACGCTGGTGCCGGCCTTCGTCCGCAAGTTGCTCGACCATTGTGACGCCCAGGACTTTACCGAGACCAAATTCGTGATTTGCGGCGGAGCGGCTCTTTCCTACGAACTGTTGAAGGAGTTCAAGGACCGGACAGGGCATTTGATCGTAGAAGGTTACGGACTTTCCGAAGCGTCCCCCGTGACGCATTGCAACATTCCCAGAGGCCTGTCGGTGAAGCGCTCCATCGGATTGCCCATCTGCAATACCGACGCAAAGATTGTCGACGAAGCAGGACGCGAGGTGAAGGAGGGAGAGGTCGGCGAACTCTGGGTTCGTGGTCCTCAGGTCATGGAAGGCTACTGGAATAATCCTGCCGAAACGGCCAGCGTCGTGAAACCGGGAGGGTGGCTGGCAACCGGAGACATTGCCCGAGTCGATCAGGATGGATTCTTCTACGTCGTGGACCGGAAGAAAGACATGATCCTCTCCACCTCGGGGTTCAATGTCTATCCGGCCGAAATCGAGCAGGCGCTGCTCCTCCATCCTCTCGTCAGCGAGGCTGCCGTGATCGGCGTCCAGGCCGGAGACGGCAGCGAAGCGATCAAGGCCTTTGTCGTTCCGAAGGCGAACTCGATCACGGCCGACGACCTGCTCACGCATTGCCGGCAGTATCTTGCTGCGTACAAGGTTCCCAAGAAGATCGAATTCCGTACAGAGTTGCCCCGTTCGATTCTTGGGAAAATGCTTCATCGGGTACTGCGTGGAGAGGAACGGACCCAATTGCAAGGCTCCTAGGTGTGTGTCCGGGAGCCATCCGGGATGGAGGAGTCAGTCGGATGAGTCAAAGCATTGATGCAAGGGAGATCGACGACATGCCTTGCAAGGGCCAAGGCAGCGGAAAGACCTGGCGATTCGATGCCGACGAGATTCACAAGCGGTGGACTGTCCCTGTCGACCGCCACAATGAAGTCGCTCCGGCATCCGTCCGCGGTGATCACGGAGGGCCGGATCCCCGAGTAGGACCACCGAAGCCGACATTCTCCGAGGGCAGGAACAAATTTACGCAGTGCCTGGATGAACATGTCCGGCGGAGTTTTATGCGCCGTGTAATCCCTCTTGTCTTGGACTGGGACCTCGTTCGGTCCTACAAACAACTGGCCGTTGGGTCGCGGGCTCAAATGAATGCCTTTGCCGGTCGCATGAGAGGGCAGGGCCGGATAGACCAGACGACTGATCAGTGGTTCCTTGTGGGGTGCGAAGACTTCGTAATATTCGCCTCTGATGGGACGGATCCTATACTTGTGTTCTCGAAGAACAAGGGACGCGACCGTGTCGGCGTAAAGGCCGGCAGCGTTGATCAGGCAAGAGGTGCGGATCGTCCGGTGATCCGTGGCGACCGTGTAGGATCCGGCCTCTTCGTCGATGGCCGCGACGCGATGATCGAAGGCAAACGTTACCCCCTGGTTTTGTGAGTCCGTCATGAGCGACTGCACGAAGGACTTGGGGTCGATGACGCACACACTTGGGATGAAGATTCCTCCCCCGGCATGGAGATTAGGCTCCAGCAGGCGCAGGCCTTTCGACGACATGAACTTAATGTCGATGGAGTTTTTCCTGGCATGGGACCACAAACGCCGCAGCATCGAGAGGTCCCTCCAGAGGCCGCGGCGGACATCTTCCCACGAGAAGGCGATGATCATGCCCGTCTCGAGCAATGGAATGCCCCGTTCCAACGCGTATGACGCAGCAGCCGCACTGCCGTTCAGAGCCAATAGACTCTTCAGCGAACCTGGAGATTCGTGGATGCCGCTGTGCAGTACCCCGCTGTTGCGAGTGCTCGTCTCGCAACCTGCCGAGCTGCACTGTTCCAGGACGATGATCCGCAGCGGGCGGCTCGGGTTTCGATGGCTCAACTCTCTGGCTACTGCACAGCCTACGACCCCGGCGCCGATTATGCCGATGTCATATGAATCCATGGTTCCGGCCTTTTCCATTCAGAAAATACGCGCGGTCGCGCCTCGTCCAGTCGATCTGAATGGATTGGAGACTGTCTATGCAGGATTTGGGGAGTAAGTACGGAAAGACCTTGTTCGTGTTGTGCGGAGGAGGCTGCAAAGCACTCATCCAGGCCGTTGCGGCATCGGAATTGATCAAAGCCGGCCTGACCCCCAGCCATATCGTCAGTTCCTCGGCGGGAAGCTGCAATGCCCTTGGCTTTGTCGAAAAGCCAGGAGCCGCGGGAGCTGAAAAGACTGTGCGCATCTGGGAAGACTATATCACCTCGCCCGAGGCGATTTATGACGTCCATCCGTTTCTCCGCGAGAAACTGACCCGTCTTCTCGGCGTCGTGCCGCGGGCAACGCGGGGACTGGCTCCCGGTTCGATGTTCCACGATCTCAAACGGGCGGTCCGGTTTTTCCCCCTCGTGGCTTCATTGGGACTGCGCATGCCGTTCCGAGCGGCGGGCCGGGCCGTGAGCTTTATCTTTCGTTTAATGGATTCCGTCGAATCCCAACAGACCTCCTTCCGCCGCCTTGTGCAGGCGCCGGAAATTCAGGAGACGTTCGATGAGATAGACAAATATTTCGAGTTCAAACGTATGAAATCCTTTCTCGATCCGTTTCCGCTGTTGGCGAGGCTTGGAGAGCAGATCAGTCTTCAAGACGTTATCGCGAGCCCCATCGTCTGGCACATCATGACCGAACGGTATGAAGACGGCGCCACGGTGGTCTTTTCCAACCGAGATCACGATCTGGTCATGGATGAACACGGATCCCCACGGACTCAGAAGGCCGTGTGCGACCTGTTTTTCACTCGCATTCGTGCCTCGATGGCCCTCTATCCGCTTTTCGAAATGGTCGAGATGGGCGGGTATCGATACCTGGATGCCGATCTGGCGAATCCCCTGCCTGTGGAGGAAGCCTTCGCACACGAATGCGACACGGTGGTCATTTTTCTGAATGTACCACGGAGCACCGTCCGCTTCGATCCACATCCGCTGCGCGACCTGCTGGAACTCAACGACCAGCTGCGGCTGAACGAGCGGTATATCCAATATCGGCTCCGAGAGGCCCAGATGCGGGCCAAGGCCACAGGCGTCAATCTCTTCGTTATCCGACCCGATGAAATCCCACCTGGCCTCGGACTCCTCGAGATAGACAGCAAGGTGATCGAATTCGTGAAACAGCAAGAAACGAAACGCATGCATGACTATCTGGACCATCTGGACACGCACAACCTTCGATTTGCGCCGCCGCTGCGTTGAGCGGGAGACGCCATGTCGCAGGTCCTGAGAATAGGTCATCGGGGCGCTGCGGGACATGCGCCCGAAAACACATTGGCGGCGATTCGGTGTGGAATCGACTGTGGCGTCGATTTCATCGAGATCGACGTGCGCAGTACACAGGACGGCATGTTGGTCGCTCTTCACGATGAGAGTGTCGAACGGACGCACAACAGGAGCGGGCGAATCGACCAATTGTCGATTCGAGACATACGAGGGTTTACGACTCGTATGGGCGAACACATTCCAACGGTACGGGAAGTGCTCGCCGTGGCGGCAAAGTCTGGGACAGGACTGATGCTGGAACTGAAAGCGAAGGGATTAGCCAGGAGTATTATTGACGAAGTTCGCAAGGCCGAATTTGCATGGCCTGTTTTCTATGCCTCATTTCTGCACGATGAGTTGACGGAGGTCCGGATGATCGATCCGGATGCCGCCATCATGCCATTGTTCGACCGTGTGCCGCATGAGCTGATCGAGAGAGCGAAGAGGTGCAGGGTCACGCATGTCGGCATGAAGCATACGAAGGTCGGCCGCGAACTCGTTCAGGACCTGCACCGCGTAGACATGCTGTTATGGGTCTATACGGTCAACAGACCTCGCGATATTCGACGTATGCTCTCCATCGGAGTCGACGGAATCATTTCCGATTTCCCCGAGCGCCTACAGCAGAAGGCTTCATGACGGCGACGGTGTCTTCAGGGCATGAAGCGATTGAGCGGTCACCAATCAATCCTCCCGACGAACGGCGATAGAACTCGTGCAGCGTGCATCACGTCGCATCATGAAAAATGATCCCCAGGGTAAATCGTTGTCCTGACAGGATTCGACTGACGCCGTGCCGCAGGTTTACGCGATAATATCCGCGCGTGCCATGTATCGGGCGATGACGAACTGCAAAGATGACCGCATCTCCCTGGAGCATCGGCACCACCATCGGTCGTGACTGCATCCGTGGCCGCTGTTCGGTCATCACAAATTCACCACCCGTGAAGTCTTTCAAGGGATCTGACAGTAACAGGGTGAGTTGAAGGGGGAAGAGGTGTTCACCGTACACGTCCTGATGAAGGCAATTGTAGTCATCGGGGCCGTAACGAAGGAGGAGTGCCGTAGGTTTCGTCTGTCCCGCCCGGTTGCAACGTTTGAGATAGTCGGTATGCCGTTCTGGATACTGGACGGGCACGCCCAAAGCAATGTTCCATTGATTCGCGATTGCTACCAGGTGAGGGTAGATCGTAGTGCGGAGCTGACCGACGACATCGGGCAGTGGATAAGAAAAGTATTTGTACTCACCGCGTCCGAACCCATGCCGTCCCATGATGATGCGGCTGCGAAATCGCACGTCAAAACTATAAAGACCTGACAGCGCGCTGCATTCCTCCGGATTGAGCAGCCCACAAACGGTTGCATATCCCTGCGCATCAAGGTTCTGCGAAATGCGACTCCAGTCGATCTGACCGATGCGGCGGGTCAAGCCCGTTGAAGATGTATCCGACATGAAGAGGCGGGCCGTTGAGTCATCCGTCTCCACTTGCGGCAAGACTTGGGTGGGTTGCCTATCCAGTCATGTGGGCCGGGCCATGTGCCGCTATGGCTGATCGTTCGACGGCCGATTATTGTGATCCAGCAGGGAACGGAGGTCAATATGCTGGATCTTGAGGTCCCCACCGCAGTCCGGCGAGATCTGGATCTTCGCCGTCAGGCCCCGGCTTGCGATTGGCCTTTTCGGCATTTCGCAGCGCGCGCTTGGCCTCTTTTTCCTTTCGATTTATTTGCAGCGCCTTCTCGCGATCACGTTTGGCGAGTGTGGTTTTTCCCGGGCGTCCGATGGTGTCCCCCTTTGTAAAGGTAAATGAGTGTTGCCGTCGAATCAGCCTCCGAATCCACGAAGGCGAATCGGAGTCTAGGGTTATCCTACCATTGAATAGGATACGACGGCAAAGAGGTGGTGCATTCCATGGGCTTCATGAGAGACGGTGTCTCGTGAGAGGGAAAAAACGTGCGATTGAGCGTGTTGACCAACTTAATGAGTGAGCGTAGCTTATGGGGGCATTTTGGGTGGAAAGGTTCCATCGTCATGGCCTGTGATATTCGGATCATCCCAGTCAAAGAATTTTTGAGGACGGATATCAGCGGTGTCATCGATCTGCGGGCAAGCCGCGAGCTGTTGGGCGATCTCATGACGGTGTGTTTGCATAAGAAGATGGACCGGATACTCATTGATAGTCGTGAGGCGAGTTCGAATGCCAGTACGACCGATGTATGGACGCTGGCGAATGACCTTGGAAGGTTAGGTGTCAGCCGGGAGTACCGAGTTGCGATCCTGAACCTTCCCAAGGATGATTTCGATCGTGGCGCGTTTCTTGAACTGTGTGCGTCAAACAGAGGGTACCAGTTGCGGGCATTTCGAGACTTCGAGGAAGCTTTTAAATGGTTGACCTCGGATGAAACTGCAGAGGTATAGAACAGGTACCTCTCGCGGCACGCAACGCGTAGCCTGTCCAACACCATTTTATGTATGAAAGGAGCGTTTATGAAGACATTGATGCTGTCGGCAGTCGTGATTGCGGGGATGGCTATGACCATTCCGGTCTATGCTGGAGACGTATCGGCGACCATGGAGAAGGCCAAGGGTGAGACCAAGGCCATGGGCGAAGAGGTCAAGGGACAGACAAAAGGCGCAGTAGAAGATCTTAAGGGGAACAAGACAAAGGCTGAAATGGAGCGGACGAAGGGCAAAGCCAGCGCTGAAATGGAGCGGGCAAAGGGCAAGGTCAACGAGACGATCGAAAAGACCAAGTAATTGCCGTGGTGGCTCTCGTGCCGGGTGTCTTATATCGAACCATCGAGGCTGGAGAGTCGAAGGCCTGTCGATCAAGAACGGTCGGCAGGCCTTCGGTCGTTAGACGGAGATTGTCATGCCGGATTTGATAACCGCCACCGATGATCAGAGGCGATTCATACTGGCTGCAATGCGTCATGTCGCCATTGCCGGAGGCCGGTTTCAGTTGAGCGCTCCTTCTGCTCGGTCGTTGCGGTCAGCCGCACAACACATGTTTCAACAATCGGAACAGCTCGATCTCAGCAAACTGCCGGAGGTGTCTCCCAGGGAGGTCGCCAGCTTGTTATCGAGTCGGGACCAAGCGGAGATGACCGTCCGGTTCCTCGCCGTGACGGCCCTGGTAGATGGAGAGTTAAACCGTGCCCGAATAGAAGCCGTCTTGGCTTTTGCCGACGCACTGGGAATCCGTGCGGATTATGTGACGCACCTCCAACGCTCCATCGAGGGTGATCTTCAGTGGGCGTTGAACGACATGAGCCGGCAGAACATTCTCAGCCTATGGAATGAACCGTGGGATGAATCGATCGATATCAATGATGTCTTTCTTCCCTACAAGGGGGGCAACGCTGATCCGGTGCTGGCTGCCCGCTACCATGCATTGGAACGGCTGCCCTCCGGCACGGTAGGACGAGCGTTTTCTGAGATCTATCGCGCGAATGGATACGCGTTTCCTGGAGAGGAAAAAGCCGTGAATGTTCGCTTTGCCACTCCCCATGACGCGACGCATGTGGTGAGCGGATACGATACGAGTCCGCGGGGAGAAATCCTGGTTTCCACGTTCACGGCCGGGATGCACGCAGTGCGACCGATGGAAGGGCATATACTTCCCGTACTGTACAGTTGGCACTTGAACATCAAGATCAACGACTTGGCCGGGGCCGCGAGCGGGCAATTGGACCCCGTTGGTTTTTGGGAAGCATGGGCGCGCGGCGCCCGTGCAAAGGTGGATTTGTTCTCTCCTGCCTGGGATTTTTGGGCCGTGGCGGGGGAACCGGTGGAATCGGCTCGCAGCTTCTACGGCGTCATCCCTCTTTCGAAAGTCCACTGACCGCTTACCCATGCCGGGTCTGCTCTGTTGACGGCGACGATGGCAGTGTCAACACGATGGCCAGCGAGAGGCACGCACATAAGGTTAGATACAAACTCGGAGCCAGGATAGTTCCGCTCCATTTGATGCAAAGCGTTGCCACCAACGGAGCGGTTCCTCCAAAGAGCGCGGCGGCAATGTTATAGCCGGCCGAGACCCCGGTGTATCGAAGGCGAGTCGGAAACAACTCGACCACTGCAGCGAAAAATGGCCCCAGATAGCATGACATCAGAATGGTCAGGGTCACCTGAGCCGCCAGCATGGAGGGAACATTGCCGCTTGTGAGCCAGACGAAAGAGGGATAAGAGAGAAGTGCGATTCCTGCCGCGCCGATGGCCAGAAGCGGTTTTTGACCCACGACATCGGAGAGGCGACCCGACAGAGGAATCAGCACTGCAAGCAACGTCATACTGACCGTGTTCATGATCAGCACCGTCCCGAGCGGGACGGCCGTGACGGTCGTCAGATACGTCGTCAAATAGACGTAGAGCAGATAGAAACCGGTTCCATGTAGCACAACCAGTCCAATGACGCGCAGAAGTGCAGGAGACTGTTCGGTCAAGACCTCTCGAACGGGCGCGCGCGACAATGTACCGCCGTCTCGGATACGCTCGAATGCCGGCGATTCTGGTATGCGGGCGCGCAGATACCAGCCCGCCACGCCGATCACGCTGCCGGCAAGAAAAGGAAGCCGCCATCCCCATTGATACAGGGCCTCTTGCGACAATATCGAGGTGACGAGCGCACCGACCCCGGACCCTAGCAACGCCCCCACCTGAGCACTGAAGCCGGCCCAGCTGCCGATGAATCCCCGTTCCCTCGACTCGGCGTGCTCCACGAGGAACGTCACCGAGCCGGTAAACTCCCCACCGACGGAAATTCCCTGGAGAAAACGGCAACAGGTGAGGGCAAGCGGAGCGAACAGGCCGATATCCTGATAGGTGGGTAAAAGACCGACGACTACCGTGGGCACCGCCATGAGTATCACCGACCAGGCCAGAGCGGATCGACGGCCGGCCGTGTCTCCCCAGTATCCAAACAGCAGCGCTCCCATGGGTCGTGCGAGAAATCCAATCGCAAAAACGCCAAAGGCGGAAAGTAAGGACAAGGAAGGTTCATCCGACGGGAAAAACAGCACGGCCAGGACCGATGCGAAATAGCCGTACAGTGCGAAATCATACCATTCGAGCACGTTGCCGACAGCTCCGGCTAGCACGGTTTTTACATGGAACGAAGATGTCGGTGCAGTCACGATCCGGCAGTGTAAAGGGATTGCATTCCGTCTACCATTGTTTTCCGCACTATCCGATCAACATGGGGCAGGACAATTTGTCTGATTCCGGACGATCTGTCTCTTCTGCTGGGGCCATACAGGCCCGCGATAGATACATCATTGTCACTACCTTATGGTCAGTGAATTCGAGATTGCTCTAAAAAACATGGGGGTCGAGGGTCGACTGTCTGTATGGCACTCGCTTTGCTCTCTTGCCTATTGATGTCAGTTCTCGAGCGAAACATGCATGGATGTGATCTTGGGAGGGTGAGGCATGAAGGCAAACTCGACATATTCCAAGCCTAATCTGAACAGCATCGTCGCAGGAATAGTGTTGGTCTGCGCAACTGTTCCGATCGGGTTGATCTCAGGGACCATGGCTGGATCATCCAATTCGATTGAGCGCGGGATTGCCGTACCAATAGTGAATCAGGATCAATTGACAGGTAAATGGAAGCAATTCAAGGGAGAGTTGAAGAAAAAGTGGGGTGCGTTTACGGACGATGATCTCCTTGAGATCGAGGGCAGTTCAGACAAACTGGAAGGGAAGATCCAGGAACGGTACGGTGACCGAAGAGAGGAAGTCAAAGATTGGGTCGACCAGTGGTTCGACAGCCACGCGTCCGATGGAAAGAAATCGAAATCGTGAGCCACACGGGTTTTCGACCTGCACCATCACACAAAGGAGCCTGGTATGCTCTACTATGCGCTAGTCTTTCTGATCGTCGGAATTATTGCCGGCGCGTTGAACCTCGCGGGCGTTGCTGCCGTGGCCACTGAGATCGCCTGGATTCTGTTCCTTGTCGGTATCATCCTGCTGGTGATTCACCTGGTCACAGGTCGAACAGCGCGAGTGCCATAACGCACACCAGTTCTCCTGTCTCCGGCGCCCATGCGCCGCCGGAGACAGCGCAGCTGTTATCACCTCTCAAGTCCTGACGGGAGTTCTCCTCCTATGGTATTCCTCCATCAGGAGAGTATCGCGTCGTACACATAAATGAGTTGGATAAATGGTCCTGGCCTACCGACTCAGATAAAGGGTGCAGTTTTTGTCACGACCGGACAAGCGGTATTCTCTGTCCAGCTCCCCGCACTCCCCTTCTTAGATTTCCTGAATTCCCCCAGCCGAAATCATTACTTCTCCAATATCCGTTTGAACGCTCACTTCGCATGTCGGGATTATCATGTCCGAAAACGGCGAGCAGGCCGGCATCGCGATCGCTATAATGGTCCCCTATGACACTCGATTCTGTCACCTGTTACCGGGCGATGCGGTCTCGTGATGCCCGTTTCGACGGACGATTCTTCGTCGCTGTGTCTTCGACTCGCATCTATTGCAGGCCGGTCTGTACGGTCAAGCCGCCGAGACTTGAAAATTGCCGATTCTATCCCAGTGCCGCTGCGGCTGAAGTCGCAGGCTATCGGCCCTGCCTTCGTTGTCGACCGGAACTTGCGCCGGGTAACGCGAGCGTCGACGCGACGGCGCGAGTGGCGCAGGCTGCGGCAAGCCTTATTGAGGATCGTGCGTTGGATGCAGAAGGACTGGCGCCCATTGCCGCCCGGCTCGGTATCAGTGACCGGCACCTGCGGCGTGCGTTCGGCGCAGAGTTCGGCGTTTCTCCCATCGCATTTGCGCAGACACAACGTTTGCTGCTCGCCAAACGGCTACTTACCGATACCACACTGCCCGTTACCGAGATCGCATTAGCCAGCGGTTTCGGTAGTCTGCGGCGGTTTAATGCGTTGTTCAAACAACGGTATCGGCTGCAACCCAGCCAGTTGAGGCGCAACATGCAACGTGGCGGGGTGCCAGCTGCAGACATGCTGCTTTGCGAATTGAGCTTCCGCCCGCCGTACGATTGGCTCTCGATTCGGTCATTTCTCGGCGCGCGAGGCATTGCGGGGGTGGAAATGCTTGGCGACGACAGCTATCGGCGGACGGTGAGGGTGACATCCGATGGCAGAGACCATTACGGTTGGATTGAAGTCGGATTGTCCAGGACCTCACCCGCTTTGCGCGTCGCAGTGTCCTTATCGCTGGCCCGAGTCATTCCTTCCGTGCTCTCGCGCGTCAAAGCTCTTATGGATTTGTCTTGCCATCCATCCGACATAAGCATGGCGCTGGGCCTGTTGGCAAAGGGGCGTCCCGGTCTGCGCGTTCCGGGAGCGTTCGACGGGTTTGAACTGGCGGTGCGAGCGATTATTGGGCAGCAGGTGTCGGTCGCTGCCGCGCGAACCGTCGCGGGGCGTTTTGCAGCGGCGTTCGGCCATCCGGTGATCACGCCATTCCCACAACTGACGACCGTGTTTCCGACTGCCGCCCGCGTGGCAGACATTCCTATCGGCAGGATCATGCGTTTGGGCATGACCAGCGCCCGTGCCACAGCGGTGATGGCGCTGGCCCGGAGCGTGGCCGACGGGCGTCTCGTACTGACCCCTCAGGCCTGTGTGGAATCTGCGCTGGAGCGCTTGCGCGAATTGCCGGGAGTCGGCGAGTGGACTGTCCAGTACATCGCGATGCGGGCTCTCGCTTGGCCGGATGCGTTCCCTCACACCGATCTGGGTGTCATGAACGCGCTAAAGGAAAAAACTCCGCGCCGGATTCTCGCGGCAGGGGAGGTGTGGCGCCCCTGGCGAGCATACGCGGTGATGCATTTGTGGCAGACCTTGGTACAGGAGTAAGGAGGGATGATGCTGTACTACGACTACTATCAAAGTCCCCAAGGCCGCATGCTATTGGTAGCCGATGACAACGCGCTGACGGGGGTGTACTTCAGCGGCCAGAAGTATGAACCTCGCATCGGAGTGGGATGGAAGAAGCATGGGCGGCACGAAGTCCTGCGTCGTGCAAAACGGGAACTCACTGAGTATTTTGGCGGGACGCGCAGACGCTTTACGGTCAAACTGTCACCGCGAGGAACGCCATTTCAACGGTCGGTGTGGAAGGTGATCGCGGATATC
The DNA here is from genome assembly GCF_011405515.1 of Nitrospira sp. KM1. Classification (NCBI taxonomy): domain Bacteria; kingdom Pseudomonadati; phylum Nitrospirota; class Nitrospiria; order Nitrospirales; family Nitrospiraceae; genus Nitrospira; species Nitrospira sp. KM1. The sequence goes on from NZ_AP022671.1 coordinate 4,284,006, forward strand.
GGGTTTGGCCGGACTCTGGCGTATGCCGAATTAGCCCGGCGCGCAGGCCACCCGGGAAGCGCGAGAGCGGCGGGAGCCGCCACCGGCCGCAATCCTTTGTGCGTCATCGTTCCGTGCCATCGCATTATCGGTTCAAACGGTACGATGACCGGCTATGCAGGCGGTCTTTCAAAGAAGCGTGCGCTCTTGGCCTTGGAGGGAATCGGCGTATGAAGCAGTACGGCGGACGGATCGTCGATCAGGACGTCATGCGCCGGAGCGAAGGATCATCGTTTTTCGATGCCGTCTAGGTGGAGGGGCCTGAAGGACAGATCTTAGCGAGAGGATTGAGAGACGAGCGAAGGGACATGATCGCAGCCAATGGCACACGTTAACTCGACAATTCATTCAACCTTCGCTCGATGAATCGACGCTCGGGCTCCTGTCGGGCAAGAGCGAGGGCGCGTTCGTAAGAGGCTCTGGCCTCAGTCATCCGACCCAACCTCCGGCAGAGTTCCGCGCGGGCGGAGTGAGCAAGGTGATACTCCACGAGCTCGCCTCGCGCCAGGATCGAGTCGATCACGTTCACGCCTGCTCCAGGGCCATCACGCATGGCCACGGCAACCGCCCGGTTCAGTTCAACGACGGGAGAAGGGTCGGCTCGCATCAGAACGTCGTAGAGACCGACGATCTGAGACCAATCTGTTGCAGCCGGAGTCGGGGCTTCGGCATGCACGGCGGCAATGGCCGCTTGAAGGCCGTATGGACCGATGCGCCGAGAGGAAAGCGCCCGCCTGACCAATGCCAGTCCCTCTGCAATGTGGCCGCGATTCCACAGCGAACGATCTTGATGCTCGAGCAAGATCAAATCGCCTGACGGAGATGTCCGTGCGGCCCGACGAGATTCCTGCAGCAGCATGAGCGCGAGCAGGCCGATGGCTTCCGGATCTGGTAACAGTTCGATGACCAGGCGTCCCAATCGGATGGCTTCGCCGGACAAGTCATGACGAGTGACCGCCATGCCGGATGAGGCCGAATACCCTTCATTGAACAGGAGGTAGACGACCCGCAGAACCGAATCCAGTCTTTCAGGCAGATCTGACGGCGAAGGGACCTGATAGGGGATTCGCGCATCGCGAATCTTGGCTTTGGCGCGCACGATGCGCTGGGCGACCGTGGGGGTCGAAATGAGAAACGCTCGTCCGATTTCCTCGGTCGTGAGGCCGCATACCTCTCGCAGGGTGAGAGCCATTTGAGCTTCAGCACGTAAGGCGGGGTGGCAGCAGGTGAATATCAACCGCAACCGGTCGTCGTCGATGCTTTCGTCTTCCGGCTCTTCCGATGCAGGCGTCTCGACATCGTAGTGCGACGCCATTTCAGCTACAGAAGCATCGAATCGTGCCCGGCGGCGCATGCCGTCGATCGCCTTGAACCGTCCGGCTGAAATCAGCCAGGCGACCGGATTGGCGGGAATGCCGTCACGGCTCCATTGTTCAACCGCCGCGGTGAACGCTTCGTGCAGTGCTTCCTCGGCGGATTCGAAATCCCCGAGCAGCCGAATGAGCGTGGCAAGGACGCGACGGGAATCGGAGCGGTAGATGGCATCCACCTTCGAGCGGATTTGCTCCATCCCGTCGTGAGTCATCGAGGCACTGCTCAAGATTCCTGCATGGCGACCGGCCGCACCTCGACCGCTCCCCCGACCGGAAGCGTGGGGATGCGCGAGGCGATCGCGATCGCCTCGTCTAGATTCCCGCATTCCACGAGATGGTATCCTCCCAACTGCTCTTTCGTTTCGGCAAATGGTCCGTCCGTGAAGACGGCCTTCCCATTCGTCATTCGGACGGTCGTTGCCGATGAAGTGGGATGAAGCTGGGAGCCGCCCCGGAGTTGCCCGCTCTTGATCAGGCCCTGGATCACCTCCCGGTAATCTTTCATGATGCCGGCCTTCTTTTCATCGGAGAGGGCTTCCCACAGGTCTTCTTTGAAACAACACATCAACATGTATTGCATCGTTGGTCTCCTTCGAATGATTCCGGAGCCCATATTGCAGCTTAGAAATCGACGAACACCTTGAAGCCTCCATATACCATCCGCTTGGTATCGAACGGCATCGGCATATCTTTCATGCTGGCTGCCAGCCGGGGATCCTTCATCACCAGCGTATTTACGCGATTCCTATGTGCACGCGATTTAAACAGGATGTAGGCGAAGACCACCGTCTCGCCCGCCTTGAGTTTCATAATCGCCGGGAAAGGCATGGTGTACGGGGTTTTCTTCAAGTCGTCGCCGACACACTCTTTATAATCCAATGCTCCGTGTTCCCGCCAGACTTTGGCCGCCACTCGGGCGATCCGTTTGTATAGAGGGAGATTACGCTTCGGCACAGGCAATACATATCCGTCAACATATCGCATGATGCTCCTTTTGTTCCGTGTTGAAGATCACGGCTTCCGCTGATAGGTGATCTCCATCATCTTCATCTCTTTCTGGCCGTGGTGCGACCCATACATGTCGAACGTCTGCGTATTCTCGTCGATGATTTTCCAAACGGCGCGATGGGTCATTTGGCCGCCTCCGAGTTCGGCGTGCTGGCCCTTCATGGTGATGGTTTTGCCGTCTGGGCTTGCCGTCCCTTCCATGATGAAGAGTCCCGTGCCCATGGTATCGATCCAGGCCGTGACATACTTTTTCCGAAGATTGTCGTAGCCGTCGATGCCGTACCCGTTGAAGGGTTGCCCCATCATCTCGCCGCTGAATTCCTGTTGAAGAAAACGCCCGCCAAGCAACATTTTCATCTCCGCTGATCCGGTCGATTCGACCGGTGGTTTGCCCGGTTCCATCCAGGACTTGGTCTTCGTCGTCCAGCTGCCGGCCAAGGTGGCAAATAGTTTGTGCGGTTCGCCTGGAGTCGCCAGTTTCTGATAGGCCTCCATCATGGCTTGCGGATCGGCCGGTTTGGAGTTTTTGTCTTTTGCCCACGCGGGTGAGCCGGACAACAAGACGAAGGCACTGATGAGAAAGATCCCTACGACACGCATGAGAACCTCCTTCTGGTTGAAAAAACGGATCTGCGTCTCATGCTGACGAGACCGCAGCCGCCGATATCATCTAAACTGATAAAACTGAAGCAACACTCGGTCCGTCCATCGTGCGCTGAAAGTCTCATTGCACGACACCCCGATTTCCCATTCTAGACACGGACTCAGAGCTTCCGCTACTGAGCACGACCATGCTTCCTGAACGCGTGCCGATTGTCACGCCGTGCTAACCACCGGCCATGGCGCCAACAATGAGAAACGGCTCCATTCCATTCACCACTGCGTCGGGAAGGATCGTATCAGACGGATCATGGGAAAGGTCCCGTTCACAAGCGAAAAATCGGATAAACGCACGTCGCCGACCCGTCACATGATCACGGATCGTTCCCCTCAGCATCGGATAGCGAGATTCCAATTCGTCAAGAATTGCCTGTGGGGTGACAGGGGCTGATACAGAAAGGCGAACCTCACCTTCCACCCGGGCCAATGTGCGCAAATGTGCCGGGAGTGTGACGCGTATTATGAATGCTCCGTCTATGCTCATCGTCATCACGAACGGAGTGTTTGTACCTCGACTGACAAGACCGGGGGTAGATCCCGCACAAGAGGAGTCCAATGATCACCGGCATCGGCCGAGCCATACACCTGGCCCCCGCTTGTTCCGAAGTAAATCCCGCAGGGATCAAGAGAGTCCACCGTCATGGCGTCGCGCAAGATATTCACGTAGCAGTCGCGTTGGGGAAGTCCTCGTGTCAGGGCCTCCCATTCATTGCCGCCGGTTCGGCTTCGGTACACGCGAAGCTTGCCCTCGGGCACATAATGCTCGGAGTCGCTTGTGATTGGGACGACGTAAATGGTATTTGGTTCGTGCGCATGGACATCGATGGGAAATCCAAAATCTGTCGGTAGATTGCCGCTAACTTCCTGCCACGACTCACCGCCGTCATCGCTTCTCATGACGTCCCAGTGTTTTTGCATAAACAGGACGTGTGGACGGGATGGGTGCATGGCAATGCGATGCACGCAATGACCGACATCCGCACTTGGGTCGGGTAATTCGTATTGCGATTTGAGACCCCGGTTGATGGCGGTCCATGTTTTTCCACCGTCATCAGTCCGGAATGCGCCGGCTGCCGAAATCGCAATGAACATTCGATGCGGATTGCCGGCGTCCTGGACGATCGTGTGCAGGCACATTCCGCCAGCTCCGGGCTGCCAGAGCGTGCCCTTTACGCTCCTGAGGCTGGAAAGCTCATGCCACGTTTGTGCTCCGTCGGTCGAACGAAACAACGCGGCATCTTCCACCCCGGCGTAGACGGTGCCGGGATCGGACACCGAAGGTTCGAGATGCCAGACTCGCTTGAATTCCCATGGCCGTTGTGAGCCGTCATACCACTGATGGGTCGTGAGTGGGGTGCCTGTTTCCGACGAGACATCATAGACGAACTTGTTACTCTCACCTTTCGGTGAGCCGTCTGGCGCCGTGGTCGGCTCACCGGGAGGAGTTCCGGGCTGATGCCAGGTTTTTCCCCCATCATCAGATCGCTGAACGATCTGCCCGAACCAACTACTGGACTGGGAAGCGTAGAGCCTATCCGGATCCCTAGGCGATCCTTTCACGTGATAGATCTCCCAACCGCCGAAAAAGGGACCATCCACGCTCCACGTCTTTCTAGACCCGTCCGATGTAAGAATGAAGGCTCCTTTGCGTGTTCCCACCAGCACCCGCACTTTGCTCATCGCATGCTCCTTTCGAGTTTCATACTTTTTGCCCTTTACTCCCCGATTGGAATCTGACTGAGTATGCCTGGCCGAGGCCTTTCGACAGTGGCTTTATCTTCGAGCCGCTGTGACCTAAAACCAAACTCGTCATCTAGTCTCCGACCCGAGTCGTATTGTTTTCTAACTCACTCAATAGTCGTTGTCCTCGGCAAAATTCGACAAGATGAATAAGTGATAATTCGAAACATTAGATATATCTCGCAAGATATTGTTGTTATTGTGTTAATAGCGTTCTTGAATGTCTCGGCGAAAGACGTGTCTGATTCCGTATAGGTCCCGACAAATGGCTGCACCTTAGAGAACGCCCCGTGAAAAATGGCAAAGCACAAGACGGCCTTGCCACTGCACGCCAGGACAAAACAAATACCGCTATCCAAATTCGTCTATCGCGACCGCCACCATATTTCTGACGCCATGATTGTGATTAATCCGGGATGGTTTGTCTATGAGGCCTCGGCGAAAGTCCAGGAATAGAGGGAGTAAGCATCAGGAAGATAAGTGTGATGGATCGCATAGGATCCATGATGATATGCTCACGGCATCCCGGCGGCATGGATGGCCATATGTCGATGACGGCCAACTAAGAGCTGGAACATCACGGTGGCATCTGTCGATCACAGTCGACTATTGAAATGGTAGGGAGATCGGATCGTCGGACGACGGCCCACTCATTCGGTGGGCAACCATCATTGGTGAAGACGCATGAAGCAGAAACTGCCTCACGTTTATCTGATCCGTCACGGTGAAACGGAATGGAGTCGGACCCGCAAGCACACGGGGAGGACCGACATCCCTCTCACAACTCGTGGCGAGGAACAGGCCATTGAAGTGGGTAGGAGATTGGCGAAGCAGCGGGTCCAGTTGGTGTATACAAGTCCGTTGCAGCGTGCCCTGAGAACGGCGGAACTCTCCGGGTTTCTTCCTCCTGTGCGTGAGACCGATCCTAATCTGATGGAGTGGGATTATGGTGAATACGAAGGGCGTCTGACATCAGATATACGCGCGGACAAGCCGGGATGGGATCTATTCAGAGATGGATGTCCGGGAGGGGAGTCATTGAAAGACGTCTCGTTGCGAGCTGATCGTATCGTATCTCGATTGCGAAAGGCGCCAGACAGTATCGCCATCTTTTCACACGCTCATTTCCTGCGTGTGTTCGCTGCAAGATGGGTTGAGCTCGATCCAACTTGCGCCAAGGCCTTCATTCTGAACGCTGGAGCTATCTGTGTGCTTGGGTATGAACATGAATCTCTGGATGAACCCGTCATCTTGCGGTGGAATCTGGAATGCGAAGCCAATCCGTGATCGAGTGTTAGGCCTCGGACTATGGGGCCTTGTCAATGGATGGCACGAAGTCCGACACGGACTCATCCGTTACCTTGTCGACCCGGCCGGCTTTATCGATTCGCAACGTGACACGGCTGCCAGAGGACAGTTTTTCGAATAGTTCGGGCTTCGAGATTGTGAAGGCGACAGAAGTCCCTGTGTCTGTTTCGACCGCCCCCTGTCCACGTTCGAGATCAAGTTTGGTCAAGGTGCCTGTCACCGTCTGTGAAGCATCTCCTGGCTGAGGAGCTTGTTGAGCGTGAACGTCAGCGAACATTGATAAGAACGTTGTTAGGGCTGCGACGACGTAAACCGAAAATCTCATTTGTAGTCTCCATAGGAAAAAAGGAAAAACTGCTCGCCCGGTGGTGAGCTTCCACCGATCGAATTCGCCGATTGAATGTGTCCGATTACCGGGACCCGACTTCAACCATATCACGGCATTCATGTGCGCACCGGCGGCACTCTTCCGCGCAGGGCCCACATAGAGGATGATGTGGCGCATGTTGCTCACAAGTGTCCGCGCACTTATCACAGATTTCGGCGCACAGACGGCACAGCGAGTCCGCCAGGGGCGAGAGCCGGCTCATCCAGGCGCCAGAAAGGGAGCAAATCTCGGCACACTCGCGACATAATCTGATGCACCGGGCCATCAATTGATGGTCGCCATGATGTTCCATGCCTATCATGTCGTCAGAGCAGGTGTTGCAAATGCGAGCGCAATCTTCGCATGCTGCGATGCACTTCTTGTAGTGTTCCGACATCTTATTCGCATGGGCCATGTCGATCTTCCTCCTTGGAGATAGGCTTATGATTAAGCGATCTATAACCTATTCGTGCAAGAATATTTTGTGCAAGAAATAGACCGATTAGACGGGATTCGTTAATATGCCTGCCTTGTCAGCCTACCTTGAATGAGAAGCATTGAAAAGTAGCGTGATTGTAACTTTGAAATCGCAGAACTTGGGACAGCAACTTGTCCCTCAAGAGACAGGATGTCTCATTAGCACCTCCATAGACAAATACGAATCATCGTGGGGCAAATCGTAAGCATAATGATACTTGACCACAGAAATCATGGGGGCGTACGCTGAAAATGATGCACCGGACCACCTCACGCGAGGGGTGGTGTCCTATGGCGACAAGCCAAATTCATTTTCCTCCTGCAGTCATCCTCCTCACACTTCGCAACTCTCGATTTGCGCGTCGCTTTATTGCTTTTATATTCTCCAGTGATGACAGGTATTGCATGGGGAACTGATTCGGCCGGATAGCAAGTGATGGTCTCAAGCTTAATCACAATGTCGTCCGTCGCGGACGAAGCTGCGCCCAGGCCTCAATTTACGAAGGAGGTCATTATGTCTTACCGATATAGCAGGATCGACATGGCAGTGGGGGTGGGGATGTGTGCGATTGTCTTCGGTGCGCTCTTGTTGTTTCTGTCGGTCAGTGGGTCGTTCATGATTGCCGCTCCCGGAACCGCAATGGGTCAAGGACCTCAAGACGAGAACGGGGGAATGCTGTGGCTGCAACCGGCACTTGGACAAGCTATTGTAGAACACACCAGCATTGAACAGCGGTCCCGACACCTGATTGCAGCCGCGTCGGCTGAATGGGATCATGCAGTCCAGGATCAAAGAGTCCTTGTACAAACGGCTGAAGAGCCATTTGGATCTATCACCAAACGTGCACTGGCCATGCCGGAATCGCATGCGGCCCGTGTGCAGGCAATCATGGGGCGCTCCATAGTCAATTTCACCAAACGGGGAGTTCACAGTGGAGTGTTGTCATCCGACTATGCTCGGTCTGACTACAATCTTGTCGTGATCGAATCAGTGGAAAATCTGAAGGGCAAACTCGACCGTGACTTTGAAGCGAACTGGCAACCGGCATTGGGACGCGAGATCATCGAAGCCGGATTGAGCTATGCCGGCCGAGCAGATTCCATTCAGGAACGACTGGGCGGCGCGATCCTGCATCTGGTGCAAGCCGGTAGCGCCGTGGAGGCGGAGCAATCAGTCAATCAATATCAGATCGGATCTCTTATGATGGCTCTTACGCGTTCCGGCGTCGATCACCATGTCGTCACTCCGACTGTCGAGCCGTACGGGATTGCAACGGTCGAGGGAGGCAATGTGACCTTCGCCGCTCTTTCGAGCCCGGATGTATCTTTCGCGTACCTTCTCGCGGCTGTCGTGGGCTTGGGCGCGATCTTTTTCACAGGTCTCGTTATGTCGGCCGCCAGGAGAGAGGCCAGGGCTGTTGCTGACGCCAAGCGGAATGTCACGCGCTGGGTATATCGCATGGCGGTGTGATCTGATCGTTCCACCGTTGTCTGCTGTCGCCGACATCGCTCAGCCATCAGTCGGTTTGAACGATGTCGGCATGGTGTCTCTATCCACATACGGGCAACGTGGTCCGGCGGGATACAGGCGTGTTATATGCGTTGCACTGATCGCGTCTGGAACGAGGGCATGAGAAGGCGAATGAACTTAAATCTAATGCCCGGGGGTTCAATAGGAAACGCAGGCTGACGAACGAATTCGCATCACGGCTTCCTGGTGGAATTCCTGTTTATACTTCGCAACGATCTGCTGGATGGTCGAATCCCGTCCGTCTGTCTGATCGTGAACCACCTGCAGCACATAGGAATCTTCCCGATCAATTGTTCCGTCGCCTAGGCGCCATTGTCCCGAGGCGGCCCACGACGTGAGACCTTCAGGGAATGCCGGAGTGACGACTCTGTTCACGAACGCAGTCCATTCCTCGGGGGAAACCGTTCCCACCGGTTTGTTCCGTCCGAAATAGAGGGACTCTGTAATGGCGGGCCGTTCTCCTTTGCGGCATGACGGTGTAGGGGAGGTCGCATTGGGAGAGGTCGCGCACGCGTTGAGAAACGTCAGGAGTGCCAGGAAAACCAGGGGACGGTACAGTCCCGGGGATATCACGTCGATACGTGGTCTCTCAACGTAATCCATATCTCAACAATGATCTTGTGCTAGTCGTTCCGACATGAGGCGATCATTTGGATTGTCGTCCGGGCTTGGTTTCAGCCGGCGTCTCTTTCTTGGACTCCCCTGATGTCTGACCTGTTATCTGTTTGAACGTCTTTCCGATGGCTGGGCCGATCTTCGGAATCTCTTCCTCGATATTCTTTGTTGCGCTCTTCAAGCCCTTCCCGATATTCTCGAACGTCAGCCCCTGATCGGATCCCACTTTCTTATTGTCCTGGCTGCTTATGGATATGGATGCCTGATCGCCTGCACCAGCACCTGAAAGCCACAAGGCGATGATGGCTTGGACTAGTCCTAAAACGACGGTGACTCTCATGGACAGGAAGTCAACTATAACATGACACGCAACTCGGATCACTCATTCGTCAGAAATGTAACGGCCGTAAGAGCATCGGTGCGATGAACGACTTGATCAATCGGAGCGCGAGTTCTTCATGCCCATGTATTGTAAAGCGGGACAGGCGAAAATTGGCTCGGTGATTGGAGTGGTATGGGCTGCGATATGGTGTCTCGCCGCCGCCCCATTGCCGCAACTGGCTATCAGCGAGAACGGACACTCTATCGTGCAACAGGACGGTCGTGCATTTTTCTGGTTGGGCGACACCGCGTGGTCTCTGTCAAAACTTTCTCGGGACGAAATCACGGAGTACCTTGCGGATCGACGGGCCAAACGGTTTACGGTCATTCAAGTCAATTGCGGTTTCAATGAGCCTTGGATGAGCTTTCGTGAAACGCCGTTTCTAGAGGACGACACAGATCGACCGCGGACATCGTACTGGGACTTGATCGATTTCATTGTGGATCGGGCCGGTCAGGAAGGCTTGTACGTCGACCTGACGGTCATGTGGGGGGAGTCGTATAGCGCTGCATTTCACGACGATGCCGAAAAAGCCAGACGGCTCGGAATCTGGTTGGGGACTCGGTATAAAGATCGTAACAACGTGATCTGGGTGATCAGCGGAGAATATGATTCCATCAATCACTACGATTCGACCCTGTCTGAGACACAGAGGGCGCTATTCGTGGCCATGGCGGAAGGGCTCAAACGGGGGCATGGAGGCAGACATTTGATGACGATTCATCCCGGAGCGGCCAGAACATCCGCCCGGGAGTTTGGGCAAGACTCTTGGCTCGATTTCCATATGTTGCAATCCGGACACATGGCTGATGCTCACATGTGGTCTTGCGAAGGTGGCAACCGCTGCGACGAGGTCTATGAACTGATCGACAAGGTCTATGACCTTCGTCCGGTCAAGCCCGTACTGGACGGTGAGTCGATCTATGATACCAAACCGGATAATTTTTATGGAGAGCGCCGCGGACCGCGAGTGGGAGCCGACGTCATACGTCGGAAAGCCTATTGGACAATCTTTTCTGGCTCTGTCGGATTTGTGTATGGGCACAACGATGTGGAGATTTTCTACGTCCCGGGAGAACGCTCTGATCACGGACAAATCGGGCACTGGCGAGATGGATTGCAAGCCGTCGCATCGGAACAAATGCAGCACATTCGACAATTGATGGAATCGCGCTCACCTCCCGCCAGCGCTCCCGATCAGGCACTGCTCAAATCAGACCCGCACACCGGAATGCATCATGTGCGGGCGATCCGTTCACCGGACAGCAGCTATGCGTACATCTATTTGCCGATGGGAGGCAGTGTCACGGTTGATCTTGGGCGGCTGGCTGGCCCTGTGAGGGCATCGTGGTTCGACCCTCGGTCAGGATCAATGGTGAAGGACCGCCGGTTCGAGATTGATCGCGCCGGCACCTTCAATGCCCCCGGCATTATAGAGAGTGGAAATGATTGGGTTTTGATATTGGAGACGGCACATGGACGAGGGAAGGATGAGACGCAAAAGAATCAGCCAATACCGCGAATGGACTCTCGCTAAGCAAGACTAGTGCAATGGAATTGGAATCTTGACGCTGATGGCTCCGCCAAGGTCTCCTTCTTTAGCGCCTTCGCGTGGATAGCCGGACATATCGCGTTCACCTTTGGGCTGGCCATGACAAGTCAGGCAGGACTTCGTGTAATACAGTGGAAGCAGCACTCGTACCGCCTGGTCCTGTTCCACGATCTCACTCAAGAATGAGTCAGTTTTCATGTCCAAAGCCTGCGCAGCGATCCGCGAGAGGGCATTCGACTCATATTCATCAGGAAGGTTCTTCGGATTTCGTACCAGAGCTTGCGGAGCCGTCTGTTTGAGATACACACCGGACCAATTTTTGAATCTGCCCGCCGTTTCGGTGCCGAATGTCGCGGGGATCAAACCCTTGTATCGGATTCCGGGAACATTGATGACCGGCTGGTGGGAGTCGATGGTTTTCTTGCTCTCCTCGAGAAGCCTGGCCAACAGCGGTTTGGCAATCTCCGGGATGTTTTGACCGTCGATCTGTTCAAGGGAAAGTCCCGTTCGTCTGTTGAACTCCTCGGCCGTTTGTTTTGTAAAGACATCGGCGGTAAAGCCTTTGTCGGCTTTCGTCGGGTCATTAATCAGATCCTGATTGTTGGCCACGGTGACTCGGCCGGCGTCCAACAAAATGGCGAGCAACCTGGCAGTTTCTCTTGCCTCGTCCTGCTCGGCGGTAAATGAAACCAGTGGAAAAAGCACAGTCAGGCACGCGCTGGCCGTCACTCTTGATAAGGATCGTAGAAAATTCACAGGTCTCCCCACGAGGGTTTAGCAGGTCGCGCAAGCGTGGGAAGCAAAACTACCTTGGGAAAGTGTGCCGACGATACTCCCCAAAAGAGGGGGCGGCGGTTGGTGCCGGTCAGACGTGACGGAGATGAAAACGGAAGACGACTCGCCGGCTGCTGTCGCGATCGACAGTGCCATCCCTATAGCGGAGAAGGTCTTGTTTGCCTCTGCCGTTCGCGGAGGTCTTTTCCTGGAAGCACTCGTATGCCCATGGCATCGTTTCACGAATGACTTCAAGCCCCTTGGCCATGACTGCAAAGGAGCGATCCTGACTAAGTTTGAGATTACGGAGGTCGTCGCCAAGGTCATCGGTATGACCTTCGATGACAAAGGATTCCACGCCAGCCGCTTCTCCACTGCACATCATGGCCGCGTAGTTTGGCATCGTCTCCGAAAGAAATCGGTGGGCAGCGGGCATCAATGTGCTTTTCCCGAATTCGAAATTGAGGATCGCATCGGGGATCACGACACTCAGGATGTTAGGATTGGCAGGCTCCGACTCGACATTCAAATGGTGAGGTTCCATCTGTTCCTCGAGCCTGGTCGAAATCGAGGGAACGCGCTCGTCGGTTTTGGTCGCCGAAGTCTCTTCACGAGTGACATACGCCGTCAGGAGGAGGATAAAGATGACCGCCAGAGAGGTCATGAGGTCGGTAATGCCGCTTGTGAAGGTATCGCTGGGTGCCTGACTGTCTTGAGGCGACATCCGGTTCATTCGATTTCGGCCTCGTGAGTCGTGCGTGTTCTGGAGTGGGGGAGGATCCAGCTCAATCGATCAAATACCTGAGCACGCGATTCATCGATCTTGGCTTGCGGAGGTGTTTCATCGGCGCGCTCTTTGATTTGGTCAATGAAATTCTCCATATCAGGGGCGGAAAGCGCATTGGCATTCCTGATCGTATCGAGGGAGTGGGAGAGTCCCTTGATGGCCTCATGTAATGGCGCCAGCGCTGAGGTCAGTTCTTTGTGAATCGCAGTGCCAATTGATCGCGCCAATTCATCGTGGTTCACGGGTTCAGGCTTGATGTGTAGGCCTGCCAGTGTTTCCGACACCGACGTCAATGCCGAGACTGTTGACCCCAGCCGTTGACTGAGTGATTCGGCCAGTCGGCCAAAGGCATCGTGTTTCATGGGAATGGAGGCGGCGACGGAATGGGTGACGGCGGGAGCCGAGACCGGTGCGCCGTGATCATGGACCTTTTGCGGGAACATTTCGTCCAACATCGACAGCAGTTGTCTATGCGCCGTCGCCAGTCTGGAAAACAGAGATTTTTCCAAGAACGAGAATATATTTGCACAGGCGAGCCCGACGATCGACGTGATGAACTTTCCCGCCAATCCGTTGATCAATCCCTGAATCCCCTCGATGTGTGAACCGTTCGCGTGAAGCTTGCTGAGACCGATCAGAATGGCCAAGAACGTGAATGTCAGTCCGATACCAGTGATGATGGATGGCAACTGCTGGACCAAGCGAAGATCCAGCGACTCGGCGCAGATCTGCTCGAGGGAAAAGAATTCTCCGGCGGACCTGCTGGTGTGGACAGTTGGTTCAATGAACCATGACGGTTGTTCAACTGAAAACGATTTTCGGTAGGAAAGCCAGGACGCTGAAAAGCTCCGCTCCGACCTCATCACCCGGTCCAGTGCTTGTAGATCATCCAAGTCTCTCCTCCCGCCCTGGAGTTGATCGGGAGCGTGCTTTCTTGCCAGGGATGGGATCACGATCCATTCCTTGCTGGTGGCCTTCCGCTCGTGGACGAGTCGTCCAATAACTGGCGACGTGCGATCGAATGCCTGATGAACCTTCACCCATCCGCGAAAGAGGCCGACGCTATACCAGAGGAACAGGCCGAGAATGCCTACAGCCCCCAGCCAGCTCAATAACGGGCTGTGGAAGCCATGAGCCATGGCAAAATCACGGGTGAGGAATTCCCAGATGCCGTTGATCCAAGTCATGCGGTAGCCTCGCGACGGGTCCGACTAGAATGTGTACGTACTCAATATTCATGCCATGACCAGCGGGTCTGTTGCGTAACATTCCATGACGCGGGAGCATTGTATGAATCGATGCAGGAAATGTTTTCCCGCCAGAGGAATTAATTGCCGGGAGGCCGGGTGAATCTATCCCCGGCTTCAATGCTTCGTCCCGCAGAGTTTCTTGTCATGGAATGTAATCGGTCGTCGCGGGGCGGGGGCATATTTGCGATCCAGCCGGCCGGGCATCTCGCAGGTGGTCGGCTGTCAAAATGCAGAAATCAATTTCTCAATTGGTGCGGAGCGTATAGATTATGAAGCATGGATATCCAAGAGCTTGCAGGAGAGACGCTTCGAGAAATTCGCCTCAACCGTTTCCGCCGTCATCCGCGTGTTCGCATCGCCGCGCCCTTTACGTGCGCGTTGTCACCGATCCGTGCGCGCCGTTGGCTGAGACGCACGACGATCGATTTGGGGGTCGTCTACGATCTGTCAATACGTGGTGCCCGGGTAAGTACGGAAGCAGTGATCCATCCTGGAGATGAAATCGCAATCAGCCTCCGCCTGCCTAAGCAAATCAAATCCGCGGAAATTGCCGTAGCGCGCGTACGATGGTCGAAGGATAGTTTTTACGGATTAGCATTTACCAAGCTGTCGCCCTCGTCGTACAGCCGCCTAAAAAAATACGTGGCAATCGCTTCGACGAGTTCAGCTGTTGCGACATAACGCCATGGCCGCTCGCCAGCTATGTGGGATGGTTCCGCACCAATGACGCACCCCAAACGGAATATCGGAATCGAATCACGTCGTCACCCGCGTATCAGGGTGACTGTCCCGTTTTCCTGTTCGTTTATCCGGATAGGGCTGGCGCGCTGGGCTGCCGAAGAAAAGGCCGGCTGCGGAGTCGTATTCGATGTATCGCTTGCAGGGGCTCGGATCATGAGTCCTGTTCGGATGAGCCCCGGAGACGAACTGGCAGTGAGTCTGCGGTTGCCGCAACAGGTCGCGGCGATGAACGTGGATGCCACGGTACGGTGGCAAGGGGATCATGTGTTTGGTCTGGAATTCGTCACGGTGACTCAATCTGCCGAAACTCGCCTGCAAAAGTTCCTTGCCCGCACAGTTGCGGCCGCTTCCCCCTCCGCTCGGTAGTACTCAGTGTTCTTGCGTGAGCCACTGTCAAAGGGGAGCGCGCCCGGTTTGTCCGGTGCAGGCGAGGAGGCACAAATGTGCGCGGTGATTCTTAATATCGGGAGTTATTTAATAGCGACGGCTTTGACTTCCTTGAAGGTCGTCAGACCCAAGACGCACTTTTGAATGCCGTCCTGCATCAGTGTGGTCATGCCGTCTTCAATGGCGGCTTTGACCATCTCTTCTGTCTTGGCTTTGGTTTGAATCATGCGCTTGAGTGCGTCGGTGCCGAGGAGCAATTCGTGAAGCGCCACGCGGCCCTTGAATCCCGACCGGTTGCAATTCTCGCATCCCTTGCCGCGGCTCAATCTGAACGCGCTGTCCTGGGCAATGCCAAGTTTGTCCCATAATTCCGGACCGTATCCCATTCGGATCTCTTCATATTCTTCCTTGGTGCCGACATACTGTTCCTTGCAATCTTTACAGATCCGACGGGCCAGCCGTTGCGCCAGCACTCCCAACATGGCATCCGCAAAGCTGAAGGAATCGCAGCCCATGTCGAGCAGTCGCGTGACGGTTTCGACCGCGCTGTTGGTGTGCAGGGTGCTCATGACGAGGTGTCCGGTCAGAGAGGCTTCGATGCCGATTTCGGCCGTCTCCTTGTCGCGCATTTCGCCGACCATGATGACATCGGGATCGGCGCGGAGAAAAGCGCGCATGGCCTTGGCGAAGGTGAAGTCGATCTTGGGCTGGACTTGAACCTGCCGCAAGCCGTATTGGGTGATTTCGACGGGATCCTCAGCGGTCCAGATTTTGATGTCCGGGGTATTGATGTATCCCAGAACCGAGTGCAAGGTAGTCGTTTTTCCGGATCCGGTCGGACCCACGCAGAGGATGATCCCATAGGGCTTTTCGGCGATATCCTTGATGGCCTTCAAGTTGCGATCTGAAAAACCCATTTTATCGAGTGGCAGCGGTTCGCTTGCCGCCAGGATACGCATAACGACATCCTCGTTGTATCCGGCGGTGGGAATCGTCGCGACGCGCAACTCAATTTCCTTGTTTTCTGTCAGCTTGAACTTGATCTTGCCGTCCTGTGGCTTGCGTCGTTCCGCAATGTCGAGGCTAGCCATGATCTTCAAGCGGGACACGATCGCCCGTCGGTAGCTTTGGGGAATCTTCATGTATTCGAAACAGTCTCCGTCCACTCGGAAGCGCACGAGCGTTTCTCGTTTTTCTCCGTAGGGCTCGATATGAATATCCGAGGCGTTCTGTCTATAGGCATCGGCGATGATTTGATTGGCCAAGCGGACGATCGCACTGTCATTTTCGTCCAGGCCCCCGCCGAGGTTGGACTCTTCCATCGCTTCGCTTTGCGCTTCCGTGACCAGTTCGCCGAGAATATCCGAGACATTTTCGTCGAGCTTCCGACCGCCGGTTTCGCTCTGACCGGTGGCCGATCCCAGATATTGGGCAATATCCCTCCGAAGACTGACGGCAAACCGGATGTTGAGGCCGGGAAATGTCCGCTTGATGTCCGCTACACGATCCAGATCACCGGGGTCATCAGTCAGAATCTCGATCGCCGTCCGGTCGCGCTTCAATGGCATCCAATGATTCTTCTTGAGGTAGTCGACGTTGAGATTACGAAGAAGTTCGATATCCACGAGCGTGCGCTCGCTGTATTCGATGTACGGGCACTTGTGAAACTGGGCGAGCGATTTTCCAATGTCGGCTTTGGGGACCTTATATTTCTCGATCAAGATCGTTTCCAGGTCAGATGTCCCCTTCCGTGACTCTGCGACGGCGTTATCCAGTTCGTTTTGCGTGATCCGGTTGTTCGTCACCAGCAGATCGAATTTAGTGGGATTCTTTTTGGTCGCCACCTTCCGGAGATTGAAGAACGCGATTCCCAGCGCTTTGGCGATTTCCGCCACCGACTCTTCATCCTTACGGGTAAAGCGGTTCCCGCTTTTCTTGTTCAACAGCTGCAGGACGCCCATGAGGTACTTGTTGTCGGCAACGATCGGATAGGTGAGAACCTGTTTCGTCCTGAATCCGGTCTTCTTGTCGTAGGAAGTGTCGTGAAGCAGCGAAGGGTGGACGCTTTGCAGCTCCACGATGTTATAGGCATCGGCGATATTGACGGGTCTCAGATACTTGGCGCAGAAACCAGCGAGGCTTTGTTCGGTGATCGGGATGCGTACCTCTTCAACCGTGTCGATATGGGGAACCTTCGAAAAGATCTCCTTTTTCTCCGAATCGAAGGCGTAGAGGGTCAGGTCTTCGGCGTCGAACAGGCTCAGCACGTCTTTGTGAAGATCGAGGAGGATTTGATCCAGATTTGCAGCCGCATGAATTTGGGTGGTAATGCGTTTGACGTGTTCGGCAAATTCCACTTTCTGCTGCAATTCTTGAAGATTCTGGGGAACAACTTTGGATTGCACGAACAATGCTCCGTTTGAACCTTCTAACGTCTCTGCGCGGGGATGAGCAAACGGTTTTCCTACCGTGCCGCGTACCCAAAACCCGATTGTTGGAGAGTTGAGACTCAGTCTATCCGATCGAAAATGGAAGGCAAGGAAAAGGTCGATTCAAACGGGCGTGTCGAGGGTCGAAGGCGAGCCTTCAAGATTCAGGAGCAAGCGGTGTCACTGAAGGATGCAGACAGCTGGCTAAGCCGAACAGCAACTTCAGAGGCGGGGATCTTGATTTTTTCTCCGGTCTTTCGCAATTTGACTTCGACGGATCCGTCCGCCAGTCCTTTCTCTCCCACGACGACCTGATACGGAGCGCCGATAAGGTCGGCATCGTTGAATTTCACTCCGGCGCGCTCATCGCGGTCGTCCCACAGCGCTTCAAGCCCGGCGCGTTGCAGCTCCGAGTAGAGACGGCTGGCGGCCTCGCTGACCGCCGCAGACTGTCCGAGCGACAGGAGATGAACATGGAACGGAGCAATGGGATACGGCCAGATAATGCCCTTGTCGTCATGGTTCTGTTCGACCGCCGCAGCCGCCGTGCGACCCACTCCGATGCCATAGCATCCCATGACCGCCAGACATTCCTTCCCGGCAGGATCGAGATAGGTCGCTTTCATGGCTTCGCTGTACTTCGTTCCTAACATGAACACGTGACCGACTTCGATTCCTTTTGTCGTCTTGAGGACGCCGTCGTTGCCGGGGGAGAGATCTCCCGCTTTGGCGTTTCGGAGGTCGGCGAATTGATCGATGTGAAAATCCCTCTCATAGTTGGCATTGACATAATGTGTGTCGGCTTGATTGGCCCCCACGACCACGTTTCGTGCGGACTTGACAGCATGATCGGCGACGATTCGGATGCCTTTGAGGCCGACAGGTCCGGCGAATCCCACCGGGGCTCCGGTGACCTTTTCAACCGTTGCTGGACCGGCAAGTTCCAGTTCTGCCACGCCGAGCAGCCGCTGGAGTTTCACATGGTTTGCCTCGTGGTCGCCGCGAATGAGTACCGCGATGAGGTCCTTGCCGGATGCATACAGGAGCGTCTTGACGACTCGATCAAGACCCATCTTCAGAAAGCCGGCCACCTCTTCCACAGACTTCCGGTTCGGAGTCTGTACGGATTGCAACTGTTGCATCGCTTGGTCGTCGGGCGTCTCGGATGAACGCACTTCGGCACGTTCGACATTGGCGGCATAGGTGCCCGTCTCACTGTAGACGATGGTTTCTTCGCCGGTATCGGCAAGGACCATGAATTCATGAGAGGAAGTGCCTCCGATCAGTCCCGTGTCGGCTTCGACCGCACGAAAGGTCAGCCCGCACCGCGTAAAGATACGATGGTAGGCGTCGTACATTTTCTGGTAGTTGACGCGGGCGCCTGCCTCGTCCCTGTCAAAGCTGTACGCGTCTTTCATGATGAATTCGCGGCCCCGCATCAAGCCGAAACGCGGTCTGATCTCATCACGGAATTTCGTCTGAATCTGATAGAAGTTCAGCGGCAGTTGGCGGTAGGATCGGACCTCGCGCCGGAAAAGGTCCGTGATGACCTCTTCGTGCGTCGGACCGAGACAAAAGTCCCGTTCATGACGGTCTTTGAACCGAAGCAATTCCTTTCCGTAGAAATTCCAGCGTCCGGTCTCCTTCCACAGTTCCGCCGGTGATGCCACGGGCATCAACAATTCCTGAGCTCCGGCGCGGTTCATTTCTTCGCGGATGATCGTCTCGACCTTGCGTATGATACGAAGACCGAGAGGAAGATACGTATAAATTCCAGCGGCCACCTTACGGATCAGGCCGGACCGGAGCATCAGTTTATGGCTGATGGTCTCGGCCTCACCCGGGTCTTCCCGCAGGGTAGGAAGAAGAAGTTCTGAAGTCCGCATGGATATCAGTGAGAGAAGAAGATTCGCTCGAGGTCGTTCCAGAACGCGAAGATCATCACTCCGACCAGCAGGACAAGCCCGACTTGTTGGGCCATTTCCCGCTGCCGCTCTCCGAGCGGCTTGCGCAGAATGCCTTCGATCAGGAAGAAAAGCAAGTGCCCGCCGTCGAGGATCGGAATCGGCAGCAGGTTGAGTACGCCAAGATTAATGCTCAGGATCGCGATCAGGAATATCACGCTCGATACGCCCTGCGAGGCGGCCTCGCCTGAGATGTTGGCAATGGTGAGCGGTCCTCCGATATTCTTGCTGGAGATATCCCCGATGATCATTTTATAGAGGCCAATGGCCGTCAACTCCGTCCAGCCCCACGTGGCCTCGAGTCCGTTGTACAGGGACACCAAGGGATTACTGGAACGCATGACGGAACGGCCGGGGCCGGAAATGCCTATCTTTCCCACTTCGATTGACCGTCCATTGACCGTGGTTTTTTCAGCCGCCGGAGTGACGGTCAGTGGGAGGCGACGGCTTTCTCTGAGGACTTCGATACGGAGAGGTTGATTCGGATGCTCTTTAACCATGCCGGTCATTTGAGACCAGGTGTAGATCGGTTGGTCATTCATCGTGACGACCCGATCACCGGGCTGTAGACCGGCCGTCGCCGCGGGGGATCCGTGCATGACGGAAGTGACAACAGCCGGAGTCTCTTCAACCCCGAGATAGTAACCGGGATCCTCAGCCGTTCCACTATGACCAGGTGCGGTCGTCGGTGTGACGGTAAGCGCGACCGTACGTCCGTCGCGGAGGATGTCGATGGTCATCGCCTGACCGTTGCTCTTGCCGACGGAATCGAATAGTTCGGTCCTGGTTGAAATGTCCCGTCCGTTGACTTTGACAATCCGATCGCCGATTTGCATTCCCGCCTGATCTGCGGGAGATCCGGGAACCATCGCCTCAATGTCGGCGCTGAGATCCTTGAACGTCGGGACGAAAAGCGGGGAGCCTGTCGCCAGCCAGCCCGCAAAAATCAGATAGGCCAGAATGAAATTGAAGCCGGGGCCTGCCGCGACAATCAGCACCTTTCCCCAGAGGTTCTGGTGGACAAACGAACGCCGCCGATCGTCGGGTGTCACCGCTTCTGCTTCGTCTTCGCCAAACAATTTGACATATCCACCGAGAGGAATGGCCGAGACAAGATACTCGGTGTCGCCCATCTGCCGTCCAAAGATTTTGGGCCCAAACCCCAAAGAAAACTTCAGGACTTTGACCCCGACCCATCGCGCAGCCAGAAAATGACCCAATTCGTGGAATGCGACGAGGACACCAAGCACGACGAGGAACCACCAAGCTTTCTGCAACAGCAACCACAGACTGTCTGGAGACCATGTCAGTGCATTTAACACGTGTTACTCCCTGTTGGTCGTCAGTGTGCCAAGGACAGCACCAGTGACTCCGCCTTCTCTCGAGCCCAGCGGTCGGCCTCGAGTGCCGATTCCACCGTGTCGACTTCGACCGGGTGATGAGCATCCATCGTACTACGAATGATGTCAGGAATGGCGGTAAAACGAATTCCTCCATTTAAGAAGGCATCGACGGCAATTTCGTTCGCCGCATTCATGGCCGCAGGCATGGTTCCGCCGATTCTGAGAGACTCGTAACCCAGATTCAGACACGGAAAACGGTCATGGTCAGGCTTACAGAAGGATAGTAATCCGATGTCAGCAAGATTGAGGGATGGGAGGTTCAGCGGCAAGCGTTCGGGGTAGCGCATGGCATATGAAATCGGCGTCCGCATATCCGGAAGTCCCAGTTGCGCGATCATGGAGCGATCTTCGTATTCTACCAGAGAATGGATAATGCTTTCGCGATGGACGAGCACCTCGATCTGTGGATCGGGAATATCGAAGAGCCATCGGGCCTCAACGACCTCCAGTCCTTTGTTCATGAGGGTGGCCGAGTCGATGGTGATCTTGGATCCCATCTTCCAATTCGGATGTTGCAGAGCCCGCTCGGGAGTCACGTCGTGAAGTTGTTCCTTGGTGAGTGGCCACAACGCGCCTCCGGATGCGGTCAGGATCAGGCGGCGAACATCTTCAACTCGGTGTCCTTCAAGACATTGGAAAATGGCGCTATGTTCGCTATCCACGGGGAAAATTCTGACCCCGAGGCGTCTCGCCTCTGACTGCATGAGCTGGCCCGCCATAACCATGGGTTCCTTATTGGCCAACGCGACATGTTTTCCGCTTCGAATAGCTGCCAGGGTGGGGACGAGGCCGGCGCCGCCGACGATGGCCGACACTACCAACTCGGCTTCGGAAACGGAAGCCACTTGGACAAGACCTTCCTGACCGGAAAGGATTTCGACCGGGACATCACCGCATCGGTGTCGCAATCGTTTAGCGGCTGCCGCATTCGAGAGTGCGACGACCCTCGGCTTGAAATGCCGAATTTGCTCTTCAATCAGCTCGTCGTTGCTTCCTGCAGTCATTCCGATGACCCGGAAGGCTTCAGGAAAACGATTGACGATGTCGAGGGTATTTGTCCCGATCGATCCAGTTGAACCCAGTATGACGAGAGTCTTCATGATTGTGTCCTCAGGAGTATGCCTCTGGTCCAGCCACCAGAGTCACATAGTAGTAAAAAGCCGGGGCGGTGAACAAGAGACTGTCGAGACGATCCAGCATCCCACCGTGGCCCGGGAGTACGCCTCCGGAATCCTTCGCCCCGACGCTCCGCTTCAACGCGGATTCAGCCAAATCTCCCCACAATCCTGCCATCGTCAGCAGAATTCCAAGCACAGCGCAGTGAGTTGCCGAAAGGCCGGGCAAAAACCACCAGCGGGAAAGAAACGCCACAACAACCGCAATAAGAAGTCCTCCCATCAGCCCTTCAACGGATTTTTTGGGACTGATTCTCGGAGCAAGTCGATGGCGACCAAAGAGTGTGCCGGCATAATACGCTCCGGTATCGGCTGCCCAGGTCACAAGTAAAAGAAAGAAAATCAGCCATTCACCTCCGGGGAGCAATCTTGTCTGTACGGTGAACCCGAGGGTGCTACCCAGATAGAAGACTCCGAGAAGGACTACCGCTGCGTTCTTGAGAGCATCATCTAGAGCCGCACGGAGCGCAATTGGAAGAGACAAGAGCACCACGACGGTTCCCAGCACAACATGAATGAGCAGTCCGGGACGGAGCGGCTCCACAATGAGCGCTCCGAATCCGAGAAGGCCAACCGCAACGAACCATCGGTCATGGTGCAGAGAAGGAGCCAGACGATAAAACTCAAGTAATGCGACGGAGCCGAGGGCCAGCACGAACGCTGAGAATGCCAGGGGCGGAAAATATCGAATGGCCACGTAGACGAGCGGGGCGAGAATCAGAGCCGTATACACGCGGCGTGGATCAAATCGTGATGTGCTGGTGGTCACGGGAATCGGTTCGGGGTTGGCGGCACCATACTCCAGCATATAATGTTCCGGTGGTCGGTTTATGAGGACAGGCTGGTGAATACCCGTCCGAAACGGCGCTCCCGACCCTGAAACTCGATCAATGCCAAGAGCATCTCTCGTCTGCGGAAATCCGGCCAGAGCGTAGGCGTGAAGTACAGTTCGGTGTAGGCCAGTTGCCAAAGGAGGAAATTGCTGATGCGAGTTTCACCGCTCGTTCGAATCAAGAGGTCGGGGTCTGGGAGATCGTGGGTATACAAGAATTGGTGAACGAGTGATTCGTCGATGTCGTCAGCCTGCATTTTCCGATCATAAGCTTCCCGCACGATACCGCGAATGGCGTCGACGATTTCAGCGCGACCGCCATAGCTGAGAGCCACGGTCAAATGCAATTTATCGAGGTGGGCGGTTTCATGCTCCGCCGCACGCACCCACTGTAAAGCCGATGTTGGAAGTGATTCCGTACGCCCGATGGTTCTAAAGCGGACGCCTTGTTCGATCAATTTGTTCCGCTCTGTAGACAGATAATGTTCGAGCAGACCCATCAGCGAGTTAATTTCCGGTGCCGGTCGGTTCCAATTTTCTTGAGAAAAGGCATAAATGGTCAATGCCGGAATACCCAATTCCAGACATATCGTGATCGCTTCTCGAACGGATTTTATTCCTTCTCGGTGTCCGGCGATCCGTGGAAGACTCCGGGCTTCCGCCCACCGTCCATTCCCATCCATGATGATTGCAACATGTTTTGGAAGGAGGTCCGGGTCGAGTTTTGCGGTAAGTTCCGCTTCGGAGGGCTGATCTGTACCCGAATCGGGAAGTCTCATGTTCATAAGGCGTTGCTTGGTAGTGACCCTTTCAATGAAGTGCGTACGGCAGGTAGGGAAAGTCTAATGATCGTCACTGCGAAAGTCAAACGAAATTTCGTAAATTCCCTGGAAAAGCGAAGAGTTGGATGTTCTTGCCATTGCAGCGAGCGAAAGGAATCAGTTATACTCATTTTCGATACAACGAACCTAGCCGAGAAATACTAATCCCTCACCACGTTAAACATCAAAGCTAAACTATTGTGATATGTCTGAACTGATCTCCTTGGATACATTTAAAGTGACCGAAACCGAGGTGCGCGGCGCTCTGGAGCGTGTAAAAGTACACGACGTCGATTACGCAGACCTCTACTTCGAGTCCTGCATCACCGAGTCGGTGTCCATGGAGGAGTCGCTGGTGAAACGAGCCACCAGAAGCATTTCTCAGGGAGTAGGTGTGCGCGCCACGGCAGGGGAAAAAACCGGGTTCGCGTACTCTGACGAATTGACCAAGCAAGACTTGGAAATCGCGGCCGATACGGCCCGGTATATTGCCAAATCTCCAGCGGGGAATGTAACGGTTCCGGTCCCTGTACATGCCAAACCGAAGCGAGACCTGTATCCGGTTCCCCAGGGGCAGATCGATATCTCGACGACCGACAGAGTCGAGCTTCTCAATGCCATTGATGTCGAGGCGAGGCGATATGATCGACGGATCAAGAACGTCATGGCCTCGTTCAATACAGAGTACAAGATTGTGCTGGTTGCCACGAGTGAAGGGACCATGATCGGGGATGTGCAGCCGTTGTCACGTCTCCAAGTCACGTGTATTGCCGAGGAAAATGGGAATCGACAGGTTGGATCCTTCGGTGGCGGAGGCCGGTTAGGGTTTGCGTTCTATCGCGAAGGAGACCGTTACCTGAATTACGCTAGAGAGGCGGCCAGGGCGGCTATCTTGAACCTTTCAGCCGTCGAAGCACCGGCAGGTGTCATGCCCGTGGTCCTGGGCGGTGGATGGCCCGGTATCCTCCTTCATGAAGCGATCGGGCACGGTCTTGAAGCTGACTTTAATCGGAAAAAGACATCGGCATTTTCGAATCTGTTAGGGACACGGGTGGCATCTGATGTCTGCACGATCGTCGACGATGGGACGTTGCCGGGCCGTCGTGGTTCACTGAATATGGACGATGAAGGCACGCCGACGAGCAGGACCGTGCTCATTGACAAGGGCATTCTTCGGGGCTATATCACCGATAAATTGAATGCACGGCTGATGGGAATTCCCGTGACCGGGAATGGACGACGGGAAAGTTATCAGAGTATCGTGCTGCCGCGAATGACCAATACCTTCATGTTGGCCGGAGATTCGAATCCGGAAGACATCATCAGATCGGTGGACAAGGGGCTCTATGCCGTCTCGTTTGGCGGGGGCCAGGTGGATATCACAAACGGGAAATTTGTGTTTTCGGCGAGTGAGGCCTATCTGATCGAAGGTGGGAAAATTACTAAGCCGGTGAAAGGCGCAACGCTGATTGGGAGCGGTCCGGAGATCCTGACGAAAGTTTCCATGGTCGGCCATGACCTCAAATTGGACGAAGGCATCGGCACGTGCGGGAAAGAAGGGCAATCCGTTCCTGTCGGAGTCGGGCTGCCGACCATCCGCATTGACGAAATTACAGTGGGTGGGACACAGCAAACCTAGGACGACACGTGAACGACATAGCACCGCATCAACGATTCACTGATCTGGCCGCAGATGTGCTTGCCAAAGCAAAAGCGAGCGGCGCAACGGAAGCGGATGTCGTCATTGCGGACGGCGAAAGCCTCTCGGTGCAAGTACGGCTGGGCATGGTTGATCGATTAAGCAAGGCACGCGAGAAGCGTCTCGGTTTGCGAGTCTTCGTGGGAAAACAATCGGCCTGCACATCGACTTCCGATTTTTCGATCGATTCATTAAGTCAACTCGTCGTCCAGACCTGTGCTCTGGCGAAGGCGGTCATCGAAGACCCGATGTCCGGACTGCCGGAGGCTGCGATGATGGCCGGAGATCCGCCCGACCTCGACCTTTTCGATTCGACCAAACTGGATACGGACCGGCAGATTGAATTGGCAAAGCGAGCGGAAGAGGCGGCCATGTCGGCGGATGAGCGGATTACGAATTCTGAGGGGGCGGATTTCGATTCCTCTGCCGGGCGGGTCGTGTTGGGGAATAGTCACGGGTTCATCGGTGCATACAGGAGTTCGAGTTACTCACTTTCCGTGTCGCCGATTGCATCAGATCCCGCAACAGGTGCCATGCAGCGCGATGCGTGGTATGCCGTTCAGCGAAAGTTTTCCAAGCTGGACACGCCTGAATCGGTCGGAGTTGAGGCGGCACGTCGCACGCTTCGGCGGCTGGGGGCGAGAAAGGTCGGGACGACGCGTGTGCCAGTGGTATTCGATCAGGAGATGGCCGGAAGCCTGTTGGGGAATCTCTGCAGCGCCCTGTCGGGCTATTCATTATATAAGGGCGCATCGTTTCTGTCGGGACAACTGGGGCAGACCATCGCGCCAGAATACGTGACGGTGTACGACGATGGCCGGATGGTCGGGGGGCTCGGGTCGAGACCCTTCGACGGCGAGGGGCTGGCCACCAAAAAAAATACGATCATCGACCGGGGTGTGTTGAAGAATTATTTGCTCGACTCATATTCCGGCAGAAAGCTAGGGCTGTCTTCGACCGGCAACGCATCGCGTAGTGTGGGGGAAAGCCCGTCAGCCGGGCCGACGAATTTCTACATGACACCGGGAATGCACAATGCGCAGGAGATCATCGGCACCGTCAAGGACGGCCTCTATGTGACCGAACTCATTGGATTCGGCATCAATATGGTAACCGGGGACTATTCTCGGGGTGCCGGCGGATATTGGATTGAAAATGGTGAGCTGGCCTATCCGGTCGAGGAAATTACGATTGCCGGCAATCTCAAGCAGATGCTGAGGGACATCGAATTAGTTGGAAGTGATTTGGTCTTCCGTGGCCGAATCGCGAGTCCGACGCTCAAACTCGCAGAAATGATGGTTGCGGGAAGTTAGGCGCACCGGAATTCGACTGATTCACCGAAGTTGCCGGAAGGCGTTTTTAGCAAATCGAGGAGAGGAGCACAGATACACATGCCGCTCGATGTCGATGCAGGAAAGAAAATGCTCCAACTCATTACCTCACGGTACGACGACCGGCATTGGAGAAAAAGGATCGAGAAGACGCTGAGCCTGCCGCAGTCCGGGGTGGGGGATCCGATTCAGCAACACATCTTTGTCTACTTCAAGTTGGGCCTCAAGGCTTACAAGTCACGCCGCGCCGACCCGGACTCCTGGATCGTCGGAGGATTTGCGACCAAGGAAATCATTGACCGCGCCAAGTATCAGCCGACCGACATCGATTCATCTGTCACGAAGGATGACGTCTCTTTTCTGGGCAGCGATCCTGGCCCAGAGGTTGATGAAGCCTGGTGGGAGGAGATGTTGGTGCAATGGTTCGACGTGCCGGAAGAAGACACAGTCTCCGAAGAAGGGGACGGCGCAACCAAAGATCCCAACGTCTCATCGGCGACCGAAACAAAAGCCTAGCCGTTGCCTGACGCGTATCCTGCTTCTTGCCGGATTCGGTCCCGAATGCCGCCTGTTGCAGTACTTCCCTGGTAGGAACAGATTTCAGGTTTGAAAATGGGCTTTCCCTGAAACATACCGAATTCCGGCCTGTTAAGATCCGAACAAATCCATCTGTGCCGGCTGCGGTGCTTCGATGTTGAGGGCTGGCGGCGCAGGCGAGGTGGATTCTGGATTGACCGGTTGGGAGTGGCGGTCGAGAAACTCCTTCAATTTCTTGAAATCTTCTTTCAGTGTATCGAGCAGATTGCCCTGGTGCAGAGCCGCGGCCGGATGTAGCAGGGGAAAGATCACGAAGTCCTTCATGTAAAATGCCTGCGCTTTGACTTTCGTAATGCCGACTTTTCGCTCCAGCAGGGTTTGCGTGGCCCAGTTTCCGAGTGTGCAGACTAGCTTAGGTCGGATCAATTGAATCTGCTGAAGCAGGAAGGGTTTGCATGTTTCCACTTCGTCAGGTTCGGGATCCCGATTATTCGGTGGGCGGCATTTGATGACATTGGCAATGTAGATCTGGTCGCGTGACAATCCAGCTGACAGCAGGAGATCATTTAACAGCTTGCCGGCTGCCCCGACGAACGGTTCACCCTTCTGATCTTCGTTGAATCCTGGCGCCTCTCCGACAAACATGATGCTGGCATGGGGATTTCCGACTCCGAACACAACCTGGGAGCGACCCAAAGCCGAAAGTTTGCACCGCTGACAATTGTGGAGTGATTTTGCAAGTTCGATGAGTGACATGTTCGTACAGTTGCTGAAAGCGATTGCATCTTACGGAGCAGGCAACGGGCATGTCAATCCGCACGAGACTTGGTGAGGACGATAGGCGCAGGGCATTGCGATGGTATTGACCGGCGGGCCTCAAGAGGGTAGCTGACGGATGAGGGCGTCAGCGCACCGTTCTCCGCTTTCAATCGCACTTTCCATGTTCGTCGGCCAGCCGGTGTCGGTCCATGAACCGGCAAGAAGAAAATTCGCGATCGGGCTTTGTGCGATCGGCCGCCGGGTCTTCGTGCCGGGATGCAGTGAAAGATATGAATCAGTCCGATGTTCCTGTGTGATAAAACCGATGTTCCGCTCGGCGTCTAACAGGACCAACGAACGAAGCAAGGATACAGCGGCGGCTTCCAGATCGCCGATCTCGGCGAACGGGTGTGTGAGCAGTCCGGAAAATATACTATCTTCTATTCCATTGGGTCTTCCCCATACCCATCGAAATGATTCATTGGGCAGAAGAATGAAGCGCGGGCCGGACAAGGCTTGTCGGACATGGATGCGAACAAACGAACAGGATCGTGAGCTCAGTTCGCTGATCTGTTGAAAATACGCATAGCGGGTCAGCCACCGTTCAGGAAGAAGAGGAGTGAGGTGGTGATGGGGAAGTGCAGAGATATACCAGTCTGCACGGAAGACGGTTCCGTCGGCGGTGCGAATGCCGCCGACATGATGGTGATCATGCAGGACTTCTATGGCCCGGGTCTCTCGCCGCACGGTGGCCCCCGCCTCTTGGAGGCCGATCAAAATAGGTTCAACGAGTAGCGATGTCCACGGCTCTTCGAAGACGGTGATCCGCCGGTCTGATGCCGTCCCCAGAAAAAATGGCGTGCAGGCCGTCACCAATGCGTCTCCAGAGAGTGTATCGAGATCGCTGCCGGTGAGCCAGTAGGCGACAGGATTCCATACCGCTTGCTGTGATGCCTGATCGATTCCAAGCGAATTTAACCAATCCCTGGCCGTGCGATGTTCCAGGTCTGGAGTGAGTTCGAGAGTGCCTTCCCAGAGTTGTTCCAGCCACGACAGCAGGTTCCATCTCTCCCGCCACGAGAATCCTTTGAAACGCCCCAACGAGAATACGGTATTGAGAGGGCGGGGGAACCATCCGCGCGGATACGAAACGACCCGACGGTCCGGCAGTTGCAGTTCCAGCGAGAGATTCGTCGCAGGATGTAATTCCGAAATGGAGCCAAGACCTTGCAGGAGTTTGCGGGTCGCACGATGACAACCCAAGACAGGGACCGGAGGACCATCCGTGGCTGTCAGCGCCCCTCCGAGTCTCGAAGATTGTTCAAGAAGTGTAACGTGCAGACCGTGTCTGGCCAGCCGGTATGCGGCGGTGAGCCCCGATGGACCTGTTCCAAGGATCACGACGGATGGTGGTCGAGCAGCTGTCACGAGAATCTGGATTGCACCCAAACGCCGGCGGCGAGGGCCAATCGATTGGAGGTCGAGAGGCGTATTCGTGGGCCGAATATTTGATGATCGGGCTGCTCGATCCGCTCGAGGATACGCGAATAGACGGCGCGCATGATCTCAGCAACGGTCAGCGCGCGCCGTTCCGCGCGCGGCAAACTCTCTAGGGCGGCTTGAGCTTTCTTGTAGTACTGGCGCGCTCGGGCGCTTTCAAATGCGACGAGTTCACGCAGAGCGGGAGAATGCTGTTTGGCCAGCAGTTCACTCTCTCCGCAGTGAAATCGCGCCAGATCCTCTAGGGGAAGGTAGACACGTCCTTGTTCAGCATCAGTTGCGAGGTCGCGAAGAATATTGGTCAGCTGAAAGGCCATTCCCAAGTCAACCGCATAGTCCTGGGCGTGGGCGGAGGTGGCGCCGAATACATGGAGACACATCAAACCGACGACGGACGCCACGCGATAGCAGTAGAGCGAAAGCGCGTCGAACGTTTCGTAACGTGTTGTGGTGAGGTCCATTTCGACCCCTTTGATCAACTCTTCAAAATAGGCTTGAGGAATCGATAGCCGCCTGACATGGTGAGCCAGGCTGATCATGATGGGCCACGTCGGCGTCCCGTGATACACCGCATCCAACTCGGATCGCCAACGGCGCAGTTCCTCCTTGGGTTCGCTTCCATGCGTCGGCTCATCGACCGCGCTATCCACCGCTTTGCAGAAGGCGTACACCGTATACATCGCGTTTCGCCTTGTGGCCGGCAGGAATAAAAATGAGTAATAGAAGTTGCTTCCACTGCTTTTGGTCAGTTGGGTGCAATACGCCTGGGCTTCTTGTGGTGTCATAGGTGTCCTAAAAGCGCGTGGAATTCATCGGCCATGACACACGTCGCACGGAAGGTGATCTCGTCTCAGCATCGATGTGTCCGGAAAAGACGGACGCGAGCAGTTCCACTCCGTCGACAAGCCGTGGGCCAGGCCGACTGAAGTAAGAGGTTGCATCGACCACGAAGACGTTGGGCCACTCGAGCGCCGCTCGTGACCAGTCGGTTGAGTGTTCAAGCAAAGTATGCACTTCTGCGCACGTGCGGGACACTCCAAAACCGCAGGGCATGAGAATTACGATGTCAGGTGCCGCAGCGAATGCCTCCTGCCAGGATATCTCCCGCGACGGTTGGCCTGCTTGTCCGACCACGTCGATTCCTCCCGCCATATCGACCATCTCCGGAATCCAATGCCCGCCGGCGTAGAGTGGAGCGAGCCATTCCAGACAAAGGACGCGTGGCTTGATGGATGAAGAGGTGTGGGCCCTCGCCTGCTCCAGCCGGTCGCGAAGAGATGTGGTGAGTCTGCACGCTCGATCGCATTGTTCCACGGCTTTGCCGATGCGCGCGATGTCATGCAGCACGGCATCCAGTGTTGTCGGATTCAGCTTGACGATCCGCGGCGGGACGGACAGGCATTTCACGGCGCGACCGATTTGATCCGGTGTGACCGCACAGACATGGCAAAGATCCTGAATCAGCAGCGTGTCGGGATTTGCCTCGATGAACGCTCGTTCGTCGAGACGGTACAGATGTCCACTTGATGCCGCCAGATGTTTGACTTCCTGGTCGATGCGGGCGCTCGACGAATGACGACTGTCGACCAATGATTCAACCAGTATCCGTGCATGCCTCACGTCAGTCGGGTAGTCACATTCATGACTGATCCCGACCAGGTCGTCGGCCAGGCCGAGGGCTGCCACGACCTCGGTTGCACCGGGAACGAATGAACAGATTCTCATAAGCCCATCGTCCTCATGAAGACGGCCATAAACGTATGCGGAGTTCATCAAGGTTCGCGGCCGCCAGCGTATGCGTGACCGCATCAGCTCTGTGCAGGTCCTGTACGGAATGGGTATTGGTCACGGCCAGAACTTTCATGGATGCCGCCTTTCCGCTTTCAACACCAGGAAGGGAATCTTCTATGACCAGACAGGATTCAGCAGTGAGGTGAGGATCTCGCAATCGTTGCAAAGACCGGAGCGCGTGAAGAAAAGGCTGAGGATCCGGCTTTCCTCTGGCGACATCTTCCGCGCTTGTGATATGGGTGAATTCTTTGCGTAGACCGGCTCCTTCCAGGATGTACTCGATTTCATGGCGCAGGGCACCGGATGCGATGGCCAATGGGTAGGCGCGTCCCGCCTGTTTGACGAATTCGACGACCCCGGGAAATAACACGTTGGGCTGCTTCACCAAGCCCATGTAGACTTTCGCTTTCCGATCCATCAGTTGAGCCATCAAAGTTGGGATAATGGGACGATCGTTGGTTGTGAGCGCGGCGATGAAACAACCCCGATCGTCAAAGCCCAGGTATTCTCGGTAGTACTCGGTTTCGCTCAACGAAATGCCGATCTCCCGTAACGTGTTTCTCAACGCGGCGTAATGGAGCGGCTCGGTATTCGCAATGATGCCGTCGAAATCGAATATGATCGCTTTGAGCTGGGGCATAGATCTTTGGGGTGAACAGCCGTCGATCGATGCAACGGCGCGGATTATAACACAGAGGAAAGAGAGAAGGCCGGAGATCAGGACCGGCCTTCAGGTGTGTAGAGCACGATAGAAAATCAGAATTTTAGACGCAGACGCCGCTCCGAGATCCATCCCTTCGTGCCGTCATCGCTTCGGACTGAATACACCCAGCCACTAGGCTGCAAGTCACCGTCTGCGACGGTCAACGTTGTTCCGGGTCTCAGCGCAGCTCCGGGCTTGGTACCCGTCGGGTCCATGGTCAGGGAGATCATTTCTGTTGGTGCGGCAGGATTTCCGACCACGGTCACCCGTTGTCCTTCGGCGAAGAGCGGAGACGAAGGGGAAATGGCCGAAGGCATGGGCGTAGGCGCCGTTGGTTGCGCTGGTGCGAGCGGCGGCTCGGAAGGTGTCGGCGCGCCTTGGGATTCGGCTGGGGCTGTGGTGCCTTCGCCTGCTGTCGGCGGCGGAGGTGGAGGAGCGAGAGAGGGCTGTGAAGGTGAATGTGGCTGCGTGGCGACGGTCGGAGCCGATGACTGAGGAGCTTCGCCCAACAATGGTGCGAGCCATTCGGTCAGTTGCTCAGGCTCCATCGCGACGTAGCCGATGCCCCCGACCAAGAGCAATAGGAATATCCAGAGCAGAGGACGCCCTCCGCCGGATTTTTTCGGTGGTTTCATCGGAGAAATGGGACGCGTTGAAGCGGTTTGGTCGAGTTCTTCTTCGGTGAATTCGAGATCAGGCTCTGGTTGGCGTGCGAAGAAACGGGAAAAATCCAACTGGTTTCCCACGGGCGTCAGATGTCCTACGAGCGCAGCCATCACATACCTCCAAACTGAGCGGCCGGATGCCGTATCGTCACAATCGCGAAATACTTATCACCATCATTCTAGCCTGTCAATTTTATCCACGACACGCGCCGATCGGTCGACCGATTGCTCAACAACTCTTGGTCTTTGTGCAGGACAACACCTGATCGGCCCGGCTCCCCGATCGAAACACCGTGAGACCTTTGCAGCCAAGTTCATGGGCCAGCAGCAGCGCCCGGGCAACCTCTTGGCGAGTCGCTGTGGATGGCAGATTGATCGTTTTGGACACTCCGCTGTCGCTGTAACGCTGAAAGATCGCCTGCATGCGAACGTGATGTTCGGGTGCCACGTCATGGGCCGTGGGAAACAGCAGGCGAAGGTGTGACGGAATGGTTGGCACGTCTCGAATCGATGGCGCGGCATCCAGGTGCGTCTGGATACGATCCAGGTCAAGTCCCTCTACCCGTGCCATCCGCATGAAGAGGGGATGACGAGTGACCAGTTGGCGCCCGTTCAATACCGTCCGTACGGTTTGAATCGCATAAATCGGTTCGATGCCCGGTGAGCATCCTGCGATGATGCTGATCGTACCGGTTGGGGCGATCGTGGTGACCGTCGCATTCCGCAAGATACCGCTGGTGTGTGCACGATCTCTGTGGAGTGCCGGATACGGCCCTCGCTCTTCGGCGAGCCTGTGAGACGCCCGGTGCGCCTGAGACTTCAAAAATTGCATGAGCCTGCGCGCCACGGCGAGCGCCTGATCCGAATCATAGGGGATGCGTAGTCGAATCAAGAGGTCGGCGAAGCCCATGATGCCGAGGCCGATCTTTCGAGTGCGTTTAGTGGCGGCCTCGATTTCAGCCAGGGGGTACCGATTGCGGTCGATGACATTGTCGAGAAAACGGACAGCGAGTTCGACCGTTTCCCCCAGACGGGAGTAGTCGAGAACAGGTCCGTCAGGACGCTCCAGGACAAAGTTTGAAACATTGATCGATCCGAGCGTGCAGGACTCAAACGGCAGCAGCGGTTGTTCTCCGCATGGGTTGGTGGCTTCGATGCGGCCGAGCCGCGGAGTAGGATTGGCTCGGTTGATGGTATCCAGAAAGAGGACACCCGGTTCTCCGGATTCCCAGGCGGCGTCAACCAGCCGATCAAAAACCATCCGTGCGGAGATGCGTTTGACGGCCAAGCCGGTTCGCGGATTGATCAGCGCGTAGAAGCGGTTCTGTTTCCTGGCGCGCATGAACGACCTGGTCAGTCCCACAGAGAGATTAAAGTTCGTCATTTCCGCCGGATTCCGTTTGAGCGCGATAAAATCAAGAATATCGGGATGATCGATCTGCAGAATCCCCATGTTTGCTCCGCGGCGGGCACCGCCTTGCTTGATCACGTCGGTCGTGAGATTGAATACACGCATGAACGAGATCGGGCCGGATGCCATGCCGTTGGTCGAGGCGACCAGATCGTGCCGCGGCCGAATACGGTTGAACGAAAACCCAGTTCCACCTCCTGATTGGTGGACCAATGCTTGTGACTTGACGGATTCCAGAATGGACGCGAGCGAATCCTCGACGGGAAGTACAAAACACGCCGATAGTTGTTGTAAGGAACGGCCGGCATTCATCAATGTTGGAGAATTGGGAAGGAAGTCGAGCCTCGCCATCATCTCGTAAAACCGGCTGGCTGCATGAGGCAATCTCGATCGCTTCGAATATCGTAGCTCGGCCGAGGCAATATCGGTCGCAATGCGCCAGAACATGTGCGCGGGCGTTTCACGTCCGGTAGCGCCCCGACGCTTCGCGAGATATCGGTTCCTCAAGACGACTCGGGCTTCGGTTGTGAGCAACGGAAGCGGCAACCTGTCCGGCGGGGCAGCGGTCATAGGTATCATTATATCCGCCGCATGCATGTTTGACGATGTGCACCAGCGGCTAGTATCTTATGCTTCTGCCACGCGCAGCGAACGGCCGATGAAATCCTTCAGGCAAGAATTATCGTTTGAGACCGCGACGAGGCGCGCCTATCTGAATATTACTTCTCAGGTCGAAGAGGCCGTTGCGAGAAGCGGTGTCAAAGAAGGCCTGGTGCTCGTCAACGCGATGCATATCACGGCCAGCGTTTATATTAATGATGACGAGCCAGGCCTCCTGCAGGATTATGATGAGTTTTTGGAGACCGTCGCTCCGCACGATGCGTCCTATCGCCATAATGACACCGGGGAGGACAATGGCGATGCGCACATCAAGCGTCAACTGATGGGACGCGAAGTGGTCGTCGCGGTGACGAACGGCCGGCTGGATTTCGGACCATGGGAACAAATTTTCTACGGAGAGTTCGATGGAAGAAGACGGAAACGTGTTCTCATCAAGATCGTCGGGGAGTAAGGGGACTGGTATGGTGGCAGGAGTCCAAAGGCTTACGCTGGAAGTTCGTCGTCCCTTGCTCCGGCATGAAAAGTTTGGCAACATGAACTCACCTGGCCGATACGTGAGTGCTTGTCATCGAAGGAGTTTTGGATGTTGAGTTGGTCCCGCCCGGATCCCCTGACACGGGATCTCATTCATTTGATCAATGCCCGTCGCCATGATCATGGCGACACCGATGCCGCCATCGATACACTGCAGGCATTTCTCGAACAGGGTCGGGAACACGATCTCCTCACGGTTCTCGCCGCGCTCGATGAAGACATGGCTGAATGGTTGTTTGATTTGGTTGCGGAGGCCTCATGTTCGATCATGCTGGACACTGCCACCGATGACAAACAGTCCTACGCCGTCATGGCCGCGCTGGAACTTCCGCTTCAAGCCAACCTGTCTCATCCGTTGAAACTTAAAATCGATCCAGTCGCGACGGCCGATCTTTTGCACCGGCATCTCAGGTTGTCCGCAGGGACGCTGGTTCGGGTCGAGGCCCGGTTACTCACCGATGCGACGTTGGAACCGCTCAGTCTACAGACATTGAACGAGCATTTGACCTCTGTCGGGGATTCTCAACGAACCCAATCGATCGCAGCGAGGCTCTACCCTCCGGTTGAAAACACCGCATTTCTGCTATTTGAATTGATCGGTGTACCAGATTCGGACCTTCCCGACTCTCTTGAAGATCCACATCGCCGAGCGCTCCTAGAGGGTCTGGTGGAACAATGTCCCGAACTCGCCCGCGCACCGGATACGCTCGACGCACCAGTGTACGCGTCCTACGCCATGTTCGATGCGCAGAACGCGGTTCGGCTGCATCATCTCGCAGATGAGACCGCCGCCGTTTGGCACGACCTCGACCCGCTGGTTCGTGCAAGGACGATTGTTCATCTCCATACCCAATGCGGCAATGGCGTGTACATGCCTGTCTGGACCGATCTGTTCGATCCCGAGTTGCCAGAGGATCACGGACCAGTTTGGACGTCGCCTGATGTCTGGGTCTTTACGGCCGATCTTCCCATCGAATGGCCAGGCGAGATGCTGACCAACCGTCTGCTGGCGGAAGGATGCACGAGATTCGAAAATCACATCGTCGAGGCTCCGGAAAACTGAGCGTTCTCCTTTCATTTCTTCTCTGCTGAATCAGGACATTTCGTCGATTTTTTTCCCCTCTTGTCCTATCCTCGACTGTGCAACGAGGGAAGGATCTATGGCTCAACAGGATACGTTCGGGAAAGTTCTTGCGGTACTGTTCACGGTCATCGGACTGGCATTGGTATGGCTCTCTATTGTCACCAGCCTTCCATCACAACTTGACCTTGCGGCGGCCAATGCCCCATCGACCGATCAGATAACGTCGACGGATCGGAAGTCGGCTACTGCCGGGCCGATGACGGCAGATCGTCAGCCGGAACCGGCCCTCGATCTGTCGATTCCGGGCCGGTCGTCCTCGTTACCGTTCCATGGCTCCGACGCTGTCGAGAACAGGACCGCCGATCAGAAATCGGCATATGCCTCTGGATCAATCCCCACCGACCCGCGCGTGTCCCAAATCACCAAGCTTAAATGTGCAGCTGAAATCGAACAGTTGTGTCCGGACTCCACGGATGGGACCTCACGGACCCGCTGTCTGGAGCGCCGTGCGAAAAAACTGGATTCGTCCTGTCAGGCGCAACTGCAAGAGCGCTTCGTGAAGTGGAAGGATGAACGGACACGTATGTTCGCGGCTTGCGACATGGACATTAAGCGCTTCTGTCGGTTAGTCAGGCCGGGAGAGGGACGGGTGCTACAGTGCTTGCAGGATCATACGCAGGATGTTTCGGATCGCTGTTATGGCACATTGCCGAAAGGCACGTTGCTCTTCACGCAGTGACCTCCTCCCCAGACGGAAGTGAATAAAACGTCAGCAGGATTCCCGCCACCTCGATCTGATCTCCGTTTTCCAATCGTTGTACGGCTGTGGTCACGGCGCCGTTGACGAGCGGAGGCTTCTTCGGCTGAAGAGCAGTGAGATAATATCGGCCTCCACGGCAGGAAATATGAGCGATCGATTTAGGGGCAAACCAGCCCATCAGACGTATGGAGGCACCATTCTCTGAACCGATGACGTTCACAGGTCGTGTTAGCACGTACTCTCGCCTGTCTGTTTTGCCGCTGTTCACGAGAACCTTGGCCTTGGTTGCCGCTGCTCCTTGCGTTTTGCTGATGACGATCGTGTGTTCGTCGGTGGATACCGGTTGCGGTAGGAGGTGATTTGCTATCGCCGCTTCTTGAAAGATCATGCGATGTTTGCCGATCGTGATCACGTCGGTATCGCGCAGTTGATGCCGTGTAATGCGTCTACTGTTGACCGATGTACCGTTCGTGCTCTTGAGGTCTTCGATGAAGTAGACCGATTGAACTTTGACGATCCTGGCATGGTAAGCCGATACCGTATGATCGTCGACCGAAAGATCGTTGTCCGATCGTCTGCCGATCGTGAGTCCGCCGTCCGCGATCTCAAGCGGGTGAGCCGTTTGGCCGTCGAGTTTGACGAGCACAGTGGCGTGAGCTGCGGTCGAAAGACCCATGGCGAACTCCTTTCGGTTGTCACGCGTTCGGAAGCAACCAGTCCTGACGGATTCGCTGCCACAATCGCATAGATTCAACCGAGACGATCAGCACGGTGGTATTGTCGTCGCCGCCTGCTTGATTGGCCATCGCTACCAAGCAATCCGCGGCGTAGGCGATGTTGAGGCAATGGCCGAGTACATCTCCGATCTCTTCGGAGCGTACGCCACGTGTCAGGCCGTCGGAACAACAAAGCAGCCGATCGCCGCTAAGAAGCACGATGTCTCCGATATCAACTTCAACGGCACTCTCGATCCCGAGCGCCCTCGTGATGATATGTCGCTTCGGTGAGCATTCCGCTTCGCGTTCGGTCATTCCCCCGTTACGGACCTGCTCCGCGACCCAGGAATGGTCCTGAGTCAATACTTGTAGAGATCCTTCTCGGAATAAATACAATCTGCTGTCGCCGACGTGTGCGAAGAAAAGCCGCTCGCCAACAATGTACGCCGCCACCACCGTGGTTCCCATGCCTGTGAGGCCGGCTTGGCTCCAGGATTCGTGATGGATGGCTTGATTGGCTGACCGGATAGCCGCTGCGAGTCGGTCATACTCACAGGGGACCGAGCATTGTTGCCCGCTGGATGATGAGGAACCATCGGAGAACAGCGATGTTGCCAGCGTGCGCCTGATAGTGTTGACAGCCATGGCACTGGCAATTTCTCCGGCGTTGCTTCCTCCCATACCATCGCAGACGACATAGAGCCCCAATGCGGGCTCTGCCAGAAAACAATCTTCGTTGGTCGTGCGTTTGAGTCCGATATCCGTCTTGACGCTGTGGGATATTTCGATGGGCAAGAATATTCCTCAGGCGGCAAGACTATGGAGGCAGGCCTGCAGGTCTTGCGATAGCTCTGCGGCCCGGCGATAACGCTGGGGAAGGTCCTTTTGAAGGGCGCGTGTCACGATTTCCTGACACATCGGCGGCAGATCCTTGCGAATCGATTGGAGCGCGGGAGGATGGTGATGAGCAATGGCGAATAGAAGGGCCGGCAAATTATCAGCCATGAACGGCGGTCGTCCGGTCAGGAGTTCGAAGAATACGATGCCAAGTGAAAAAATATCCGATCGCCCGTCGACCTTCTTGCCGCCGATTTGCTCTGGAGACATATAGGTGGGGGTGCCGAGGACCATGTCGGTCTGCGTTCTGCTGCTCGACGCCATCTTCGCAATTCCAAAGTCCATCACTTTGACGGTGCGGTCCTTGGTTAACATGATGTTCGCGGGTTTGATGTCGCGATGAACGACTCCCTCTTGGTGGGCATGGTCCAATGCATCTGCCACGGTGGCGAGCACTTGAATCGTTTCCATTGGGGGAAGCAGATGGGGAGGTCTTGACCATTGTCTGAGCGCTTGACCGTCCAGTAGTTCCATCGCGATGTAGCCCAGATCGTCCTGCTCGCCCGCATCGTAGATTGTCACAATGTTGGGATGGGAGAGCTTGCCCGCAGACTCGGCTTCGCGAAAGAATCGCGCCTTTACTTCTTGCAGCTTTTCGCTGTCGTCGATCTGATCCAGCCGCATCGTCTTGATCGCAACGAATCGCTGGATCGTCGGATCCTTCCCCAAATAGACGATGCCCATGGCGCCTCGTCCCAATTCTTTCAGGACCTTGTACCGACCGAGCATTGCGGGAGCGGAACCGTTGATCGCCAATCCGCTGTTCGAACTTGAGACAGATGGCATGCCGGTGGTTTCTTCCGGTTGGCCGTCGCTTTCCATGGCGGAAGCGATGCCTGTGCGCTGTGCGGGAACCCGAGGTGTAAACACTTCACAAAACGATTCAAAATGCCGAATCCACGTCAGGGTGAGCCAGAGACCGACACCGATCAAGCTGGCCGAATAGGCCCAGAGGTATTGTGCAATGCCGAGGCGGTCGATCAGCGGGAGTCCCACTCCCCTCAGCGCTTTGTCGCCGAAGGTCAGGATCATGAGCATTGTGATGGGGATCACCATGTGTCGAACAAAACGCGATCCACGTGAGGCGTCAGGAAACCGTTGGCAAGCATTCATGGCAAGAGAAAACACAAAGGTCAGCGCCATGAGGTCGGCGCTTAGCCTGATCAGCGCAGCAGGTGTCAATTGGAAGAAGGGAAGTGGAACGGATTGTGCTGAAAAGAAGCTCCCAAGTGTAGGGCCTGCCAGAAGGGAGAGCATTATTCCAGCGAGATGAGGAAGTATCCAGTTCCAGGCGTTCAGCATGTGGATGTCGGGGTGAGATCCGGAGCCGTGTTTAGTGTATCGGAACGGATCGGGGAGTCAACGAATTGGAGGAATGGAACGCAAATGCATCTCTGGAACGATTACACTCGGGCGGCAGCGTTCTTGAGCGGGTCCAGAAGATCGGGATTGACGGTCAGACCCCCGCGTCCGGTCCCGACTGCAATGTCCGGCTTGGTGAGACCGTGAAAATCACTCCCGCCGGTGATGAGCAATCCCAGTTCCCTGGCTAAATTCAGGTAGGTCGAGGTCTGAGACTTCGTGTGGGTACTGTAGTGAACCTCAATGCCTCCCAAGCCGGCATCTTTCAGACCGGTGACGCAGACTCGCAAATCACCTTCCGATTTTTTCGCCCATGTTGGATGGGCGAGTACCGCCACGCCTCCGGCGTTCTTGATCCAATCGATCGCTTCCGAGGGCGGCGGTAGTTCGCGGGCGACGTAGGCAGGCTTTCCTTCGGCGAGATAACGATCAAAGGCCTCTTTAGCCGAGTTGACATATTTCTTTTGCATCAAGAGCTGCGCAATGTGAGGACGCCCGACGGCTTCCGTCCCCGCCAATGTTTTAACCTCTCCATAGGTCACGTCAAGACCTTCGGCTCTCAACCGTTCAATGATCAACGGATTACGGCGATGGCGGCTCTGCCTCAATGTGGCCAAACGCCGATTGAATTGTTCGTCCTTCCAGTCCATGCAATAACCCAGTATATGGAGTTCGTTTTGACCGTCGAAGGAGCTGATTTCGACCCCCGGAATGACTTCGACGCCGAGTGCGGCGCCCGCGGTCATGGCTTCCGGGATACCACTGGTTATATCATGGTCGGTAATGGCCAGGGCCGTGACACGGGCCTTTTGAGCCAGAAGCACGACCTGCACGGGAGGCAGGCTTCCATCAGAGTGTGTGGTATGGAGGTGCAGGTCGATGCGACTCATGAGACCACGTGAGTACCGGCTTTCTGAGCGATCAATTGGGCGGTGAAGGCCGTACCGGAGTCAGGGGTACCCTCATGTTCCCCTTCGTCATAGGCAAGGACCTTTAGGGCGGAGGTCAGGCGCAGAAGTTCATTATGAGCCAAGCAGAATTCCCAGCGTCGGGGATGCCGATGGCGGAAGT
Source organism: Nitrospira sp. KM1 (assembly GCF_011405515.1). Taxonomy (NCBI): domain Bacteria; kingdom Pseudomonadati; phylum Nitrospirota; class Nitrospiria; order Nitrospirales; family Nitrospiraceae; genus Nitrospira; species Nitrospira sp. KM1. The sequence continues at coordinate 4,325,062 of NZ_AP022671.1, forward strand.
AGTTTTCAATGCTGAAGGTTTCGTACACCAGGATGCCATTTGGTTTCAACGCATCGATTATCCATGGAAATAAGGGGCGATAGAGATAAAATGACACCACGATCACGTCATAGCTGTTTGCCGGAAACTCAGGGCGCTCATCTGTCGTGCGCTCCAAATCTATTGGTTTGACGGTCAGGTGAAGATGCCGCAGTGCAGCTGCAGCCGATAATTTCGTCAAAGATTCTGTATCGCGGTCGAGTGCCTCCACGTCAAACCCATGTTCTGCTAGATAGAGGGCGTTACGTCCGGATCCTGAAGCGACATCGAGCGCGCGACCTTTCGTCAATCGATGCAGGTGCTGCGTTAAGAATCTCAAAGGGCGCACGCCTGATTGATCGTGCTGCTGCGCCACTCTTCCCCGTTCGATGTGTATCCCCACTGATTTCACCTTATCCGAAAGCGGCGGCGTGAGCTTTCGAAGCCATAATTTGGCCTTTTCAATGGGAAATTCGTCGAACAGCATCGAAAGGAAACACTCGGAGAGCGATTCAAGAAGTATCCATTCTCTGCTTGAGCCGATCGCAACAATTCGAGACGTCACCAGGGAATAATCAATCGTATCCGTCAAACTCCCTGACTGAGCCGCAAGACCAATTTCACCTTCCAGCTCCATATCGATGGCTAGGGCTTGGGGTGTCCGTCGTTCATCTGGAGTCACCCCACAACGCGCCTGAAATTCCAGGCGTTCTACTACAATTTTTGTAGCCATCGGTCCTATTGTCATGGATTGGATTTCAGAGTGTCAACTTGTCAAGTGCGGGGAGCCCAGCCGTCATGATCGAAGAGATAGGTCTCACTAAATAGGGAAAGGGGCGTCCCTTGACTCCCATTTTGGAGGCCACCTATAATGACCGACATAATGGATGACTGTCCCATAACCGGCTGATTCACCGAGGAAAATGGAAGAGTTTACCCATTTTAACGAATCGGGACGGGCTCGCATGGTCGATGTCAGCAACAAGGGACAGACCGAGCGGGTGGCCTCGGCCCAAGCAACGATATACCTCCAGCCGGAAACATTGGAAAAGATACAACGGGGACGAATCGCCAAGGGTGATGTGTTGGCGGTTGCCCAGGTTGCCGGAGTCATGGGAGCGAAGAAGACCCCGGACCTCATCCCGATGTGCCATCCAATTCTCCTTTCTAGCGTCGATATTTCCTTCAAAGAAGAATTGCAGCCCGATCAGGAGGGCCGATGTGCCATCATTCTCACCGCGACAGCGAAGACGACTGGGCAAACGGGTGTAGAAATGGAAGCCATGACGGCCGCATCCATTGCGGCGTTAACCATTTACGACATGTGTAAGTCTATCGACCGGGCCATGAGCGTCCGTGACATTTGCCTGCTCTCAAAGGCGGGTGGCAAATCCGGCCTGTATGTACGGGAGTGAGTTGTACGATGGTGAATGTTCGACTATTCGGTATGACGAAGTCTCTTGCAGGAAACCAGACCGCGTTGGCTTTTGAGCTGACGAACGGTCGGCGTGTTCAAGATCTCATGGCCTTGATCGACGAACAATATCCGATGATTGGAGAACTGATACAGAAGAAGAAAATTCTCATATCTGTCAACCATGAGATTGCTGCAGACGATGTGGAAGTCATGGACGGGGATGAGATCGCATTATTGCCTCCGTTTGCCGGTGGCACTCAGATGGAGACTGCCGACGAAACGCAATTCGTTCGCGTCCAGCGGGATGATTTTTCTATCGACGAAGAGCTTCGTCGAGTCCGCAGAAGATCCACCCGCATCGGAGGAATTGCCGTGTTCCTCGGAACCGCTCGGGATCGATCGAAGGGCAGGGACGTGGATGGCATCACCTTCGAACATTATGAAGGGATGGCGCAGAAAAAACTGCGGGAGATCCGAGATCGAGCCCTGAAGGATTTTGATATTCTCGAATTGTTGGTCGTGCATCGCTATGGCGAAATCACCATCGGCGAAAACATTGTGTTGATCATCGCCGCCGCAGAGCACCGTGCGGAGGCATTCCGTGCTTGCAAATGGTCCATTGACGAACTCAAACAAATCACTCCGATCTGGAAATTGGAACATACTTCCACGGGAGAGGTATGGGTCGAGGAGCACCCGTAACCATGACCGTGTCCAGCCATCAATCCACCGTGACCGATGTGTTGGGACGTCCGCTGCGCAGTTTGCGGCTGTCGGTGACGGATCGCTGCAATCTTCGTTGCGCCTACTGCATGCCGGAAGAAGAGTACGTCTGGCTGCCTCGGGAGAATCTCCTGTCTTTCGAGGAAATGGCGACACTGACGAGTTACTTTACCGATCTCGGAGTGGATAAAGTTCGTTTGACGGGAGGAGAGCCTCTGCTTCGAAGGGATCTCCCTCGCTTGATCCGTTTGCTGCTTCAGAACCGGCACATTACCGAGATCGCATTGACGACCAATGGGATTCTCCTAGCCGACCAGATTCAGGCACTGTATGAGGCCGGTCTTCATCGAGTCACGATCAGCCTCGATACGCTGCGGCCCGAGCGATTTCGTCAATTGACCCGTAGAGACGAATACGCGCGAGTCCTCGAGGGGATTGAGTCTGTCGGGCGGGCGGGATTTACGGGATTGAAATTGGATACGGTCGCCATCAAAGGATTCAACGACGACGAATTGATCTCCCTGATAGAGTTTGGAAAGCACTATCAAGCGGAAGTCAGATTTATCGAATATATGGATGTCGGGGGAGCGAATAATTGGTCTGCGGACAAAGTGCTCCCGCTGGAATCGATGCTCGCCATCCTTGGAAAGCATTATGGAGCGATCGAGCCGATCCCAGGCCGGGGGGCGGCTCCGGCACAACGCTTCCGTTTGTCCGATGGAACGAGTTTCGGCGTGATTGCTTCAACGACGACCCCGTTCTGTGCTGCGTGCGATCGCAGCCGAGTCACTGCCGATGGGATGTGGTATCGATGCCTCTATGCCACAGTCGGAAACGATTTACGCCAACCGTTGCGTGATGGCATCTCGGCGGAGGATATGCGCGCGTATATCCGCCAGGGGTGGGAGGGCAGACGCGATAGAGGAGCTGAAGACCGTAAGGCCCTCGAACGTGTCGGAATGCGTGAGGCGAGGCTCATCGGAATCGAAAAGCTGCGAGAAGATCCACACCTCGAAATGCATGCCCGTGGCGGCTAGTTGCGGATCACATACCGTCGCTCGCTCGACCGTAATCAATCCTTCGTCAGTGACGCTTCATGTTGGATTCCAGTTTTATGACGACGCTCGCCCTGGGTTTCGTGTTGGGGATTCGACATGCCTTGGATTCGGACCACATTGCCGCTGTATCGACCATACTGGCTCAGCGGCCATCGTGGCGCGCCTCCGGTCTAATCGGATTCAGTTGGGGAATTGGGCATACTCTGGTGTTGTTGCTTGTCGGGTCCGTGGTCCTGCTGTTCCGTGTCACCATTCCGGAGGCCTTCGCCGTCGGGGCGGAATTTGTCGTGGGAGCCATGCTCGTCGCATTGGGGTGCCTGCTTGGGTTCCGACTACTCCGCGAGCGCTGGCATGTCCATGCCCATGAGCATGGTGGTGAACAGCATGTGCATCTTCACAGCCATCGTGTCGAGGCGCATCACGAACACACGCATTGGTGGAGTGACTCTATCCGGCCGTTGTGCATTGGAATGGCTCACGGGCTTGCCGGGTCGGCCGCACTTCTCTTAATCGTGCTCGCATCAGCCCATACGACTTTAGAGGGAATCGTCTATATTGTGGTGTTCGGCATTGGTTCGATAGCGGGCATGATGCTGATCGGGTACGCCCTCAGTATTCCGGTGACCTGGTCGATGACGTTTGGTCGATCTGTTTTTCAGACAGTGCAAGGAATCGCGAGTCTCGGCAGTATCGGATTGGGTTTCTGGATAATTGCGGAGATCATCAAAGGCGCGATGGAACAATAAGAGTATATCGGGGATTCCGCGTGCGTGATACGGCCCGCTGTGGTATTCTCCGGTCGCAAATCGAATGGATATCTGATGGCCTGGTTTAAGAAACAGAAGTCACAGGAGCCCGAGCAACCCAAGCGAACCAAAATCGCAGAAGGGATGTGGCTCAAGTGTAATCACTGCCGCGAGATTGTGTATCGCAAGGAAGTCGACAGAAACAATAAGGTCTGTCCCAAGTGCGAGTATCATTTCCCGATCTCGGTTATGGAACGGATTACGTTGCTGGTGGATTTCGGAACCTTCAAGGAATGGGACACCGATCTGGCCCCTCAGGATCCGTTGAGTTTCCAGGATACAAAATCCTACAAGGATCGTCTGAAGGCACAACAGGAAAAGACCGGGCGCAAAGACGCTATGGTGATCGGGGAAGGGATCATGAACGGGCGCCGAGTTGCACTCTGTGTCTTTGATTTCGGTTTCATGGGTGGAAGTATGGGATCGGTTGTCGGCGAAAAGATCTGCCGCGCCATTGATCGTGCGCTCGAGGCCAAATTGCCCGTCATTCTCGTGACGGCATCCGGGGGAGCACGAATGCAGGAAGGCATTCTATCGCTGATGCAGATGGCCAAGACGTCCGCTGCAGTGGCCAAGCTGGGCGAAGCCAAACTGCCGTTTATCTGTCTGCTGGCCGATCCGACATTCGGAGGCGTCACGGCAAGCGTAGCGATGCTTGGAGACGTCATTATCGCCGAACCAAAAGCCCTGATCGGGTTTGCCGGTCCTCGTGTGATTGAGCAAACCATCAAACAACAATTGCCCGATCAGTTTCAGCGGGCGGAATTCCTTTTGGAGCACGGCATGATCGACATGATCGTGGAACGCAAACAACTCAAAGAAACACTCAGCACCCTCGTCGCCCATTTCTAGTCCCGTTCCTGCCTGCTCGGCACGCGCCATGACCTACTCGGATGCCGTCGCTTCTCTTTACCGTCTGCAGAAACATGGTATTAAATTGGGGCTTGAACGGATGGCGGCGCTGTCCGATCGTCTCGGACATCCGGAAAGAGACTTTCTCTGCCTGCACATCGCCGGCACAAACGGGAAGGGGTCTACAGCCTCAATGACCGCGTCCATTTTGGAGGCGGCCGGATATCGTGTCGGTCTGTACACCTCTCCCCATCTCGTGGATTTCCGAGAACGAATTCGTATCAATGGAGAGATGATCCCCGAGTTGGATGTGGCGAAATTGACCGCGAAGATTCTTGCGGAGGACCAGTCAGACGTCTGTCCGACATTCTTCGAATGCACGACAGCGATGGCGTTACGATACTTTGCCGACCGACGGGTCGACGTTGCCGTGTTGGAAGTCGGGTTGGGGGGACGATTCGACGCGACGAACATTGTGGCTCCGGCAGCCTGTGCCATCACCACGATCGCGTTGGACCATCAAGAATATCTTGGCGACACTCTTTCGGCCATCGCGTTTGAAAAGGCAGGAATCATCAAAGCTCGTGTGCCGGTCATTGTGGGATCCATTGAAGGCGATGCTTTTCGCATGATCGAGGATGTGGCGCAAGAGCGGCAAGCGCAGCTCGAGTGTTTGGGAAGGGACTTTGCCATTCAGGGAACCCGAGAACACTTTGCCTACAGGGGCACAGTATGGGAGCTGGATGGTTTGTCGTGCACGTTGGACGGAGCCCATCAACTCGATAATGCCGCTTGTGCAATTGCTCTTCTTGAAGCGTCTTCTTCGCGAGGCCTATCTGTCACCGAGGCCGCGGTGCGCAGAGGTCTGCAACAAGTCAGATGGGAAGGCCGTTTGGAGCGGATCGAAGAAACTCCTCTTTTGTTACTGGACGGAGCGCATAACCCTGCAGGCGCAGGGGCACTTGCGGCCTATCTCCAGACCCTTCGGGTTGATCATCCTCGCCGCCGGATCATTCTCGTATTGGGCATGATGCGCGACAAGGATCATTCCGGTTTCTTTGCGCCTCTCAAGAGCGTGGTCGACCACGTGGTCCTGACGCAAGCCGGTCTCGCGCGGTCTTCAAGCGCGCACGATCTGGGACAGGAATTGGAGTCCGTGCTTCCCTCCTGGACATTGGCCGCAGGATCCACCGAAGCCGTGGCGATGGCGAGGAGACTGGCGTCGGCCGACGATGTCATTTGTGTGACCGGATCACTCATGCTGCTCGGAGAGGTGAAGGCATTGTTGCGTGGCTGTGAGCTGTCGCCTCTTCAGGGTTGACATGTCGGGCTTCCCGGTTCTTGTCCGTATGGGTATGGCCTGCTGGGTATGCCTCGCGGTTCTGCTGGGGTTGGGGCCGATTGCTCCGGCTTCCGGGGCGGATGGCGTTCCCTCTGCTTCGGCGTCAGGAAGTCCCCCCCTCGATGTCACTGCCGACCGCATCGATTATCTCCAGGACAAGGAAATCTACGAGGCCGACGGGTCCGTCGTCGTCAAGCAGGGATCGCTGCGTCTCACCGCGGATCACATGACCATTCATTCGCTTCCCGGCGTGCTGGTCGCCACCGGGCACGTCAGATTGCTTGATCCGAAAGGCGATCTCGCATCAGATCGGTTGGAGTTGAACGTCAATACGGAGGCCGGGGTTCTGACGCATGGGCAGGTCTATTTGAATTCTTCCAATACATTGGTGGAGGGCCGCCTGCTGCAGCGATTTTCCGAAGACCATTACCGGGTGAAGGACGGACGATTCACGAACTGCGATGCTCCGAAGGGAGAAACTCCGGCGTGGCGTTTCCAGTTCAAGGATCTGGATATCGACGTCGGTGACAGCGTGGCTTTCAAAGATGGGTGGCTGTGCGTGACGGACATCCCTGTGCTGCCGATTCCAACCATGACCTATCCGTTGTCCATCCGGAGCACAGGGTTTCTCATCCCAAACGTCGGGTACGACAACCGATTCGGCATGCACGCGCAAGAAAGCTTTTTTTGGGCGATCAACCCGAGTCAGGATCTCACCATCTCGCCGTCCTACTATACTCGCCTGGGCTATGGCAGCGACTTCGAGTATCGCTACGTCATCGATCGTTTGTCGCGTGGCCAATGGTTCCTCAGTTACCTGCAACAGACTCAATTGCCCAACGTCAGCGGTGTGACGAATACAGGGCAGGATCCGAATATGGCCAGAGGATTGATCAGCGGAACGCACACGCAGCAATTTACGCCTGATTGGCTTCTGCGCGTACAGGCCAATTTAGTCTCGGATCCGAACTATCTGCAGCAACTGAGCAATTCGGGGACGCAGCGGGCGCTGCCCAGCGCTGAAAACAATCTCTTAACCACCCGGCGTCTTCCTTATGGAAACGTGTATTTACTCGGGCAATATCTACAACCGTTGCAGTCCGGAGGCGACGACACATTCCAGCGATTGCCGGAGATCGGCTACACCATGCCGAATGTCTCGCTGTTCAACTCACCTCTCCTTCTCGGGGCGGATACCAACTACGTTAACTTTTTTCGGGAAGAGGGATTCACGCAAAACCGCGTCGATGTAGTTCCCGCTCTCGCGACTGACGTGATCGATTTCGGTCACATCGTGGGTTTCACTCCTCAAACGAAATTCCGTGAGGTGTATTACACACGCGGGGCGGTCGATTCTTCCAGTCAGCATCGAGAAACATTCTGGGCTGCCATGGAAGCCACGTCCAAGTTGAGCCGTCGATACATTGCCGATGACGGCAATGCGCTCCTGCATACCATTGAGCCGAGCGTCATATACGAATACGTGCCGTCAACGAATCAATCCCAGTTGACGCAGATTGATCAAGTCGACGACCTACCGAAAAAAAATCTGGTCACCTATATGCTCCGCAGCAGAGTCCTGGAACAGGAGGGCGCCCGCGGCTTCAATTGGCTGGACCTCACGCTGGCGCAGAGTTATCACGTTGATGGCGTGCAGACGCAAGCCCGTGATTTTACTCCCGGAGTCGTCCCTCCCTTGGGCAGCGTGACGCAACCGCTTCAACCCGCCACGACCCCGGTCGCTGGTAAGAAATTCTCCGATCTTTGGATGCGAGCGGTCATTGGAAACAACCTTCCGCAGATATTGCCCTCGCAGCTCGAAGGTCAAGGGTTCGGCCGCGCCCTCGGTTCCGGGTACAGACCGGTGATCAACAAATATCTGACCGTGGACGCGTTTTTCGATCCGTATCGGTCCACGGTCAGCCAGTTCAACACTGATCTGCGATTTCAGCAGTCCACGCATTGGTATGTGGACATCGGTCAACGATACACACGTGACGGCAACCGCGTGCGTCGCGGTGACATCTGGAATCCCATTTCATTCAATGAAGTCTACGCGCCGACTGCAGAAATCCAATTTCTTACAGCTGGAGGTGGATTCCGCACCCCATGGGGATGGACCATCGGTGGAAAGGGATATTACGATATCAAGAACGGGAAAAGTCCAGAGTATGACATTGTGGCACTGTACCAGAACCCATGCAAATGCTGGTCCCTCGGGCTGTATTATTTGCAATTCCCCGACCGAGCTCAATACAACTTCATGTTCAGTCTCACGGGAATCGGATGGACGGAGAACTACGGTACGGCCGTGCTGCGGACTATTCTTGAGCCCTTGTTATACGGGGAGAGAGGATTGCCATGGGCAGCGCCCGGTGGTCCTTACGGACGTGCGGAAACTCCTATCCCACCTCCCGGCGGAGCGGGAAGGCGATGAAGATCATCTGGTTTCGGTGCATCCGATGCACTCGATAGAGCAGACATGGCGGGGAGTTGTACGGGGATGGATGTTGTTAGCCTGTTTGCTCTGCGGTCCCGCACCGTGTTGGGCTCAACGCAACGACGTTCCCCTGACCAACCTGCAACGCGCGAAGGTGCATCTTGGCGCCGGAGATTTTAGACGCGCGATCGATGACTGCCGTCGCGAAGTGGATGTCAATCCATCCGCCCAATCATATCTTTATCTGGCATACCTCTACCAGGCGCTGGATGCCTATGTGGAGTTCCTGGCGAAGTCGGATCACTGGGTTGTTCTGGAATTGGTGTATGTCAGCTTCGTTACCACGAAAACGGAAGAGTTGGTTGACTCAAGGGATGTGTTGACGCGAATCTCGAAAGAGTTGTTACAAACAGGAGCCCGGCAACAGGCGGATATCGCTGCGTCCATGGCATCGAAACTCGATCATGGGATTGTGATGAGTATCTGGCCGCAACAAACAGTCTGGAGGTCCGAAAGACCTGACGCGTGGTGGTTCGGCGCGCCCCCTGAATGGAAATGGTGATTTGACTCGACTCGGAGGGCTGGTATACGATGACTCCTGGTCAGTTGGAGAGAAAACTAGGCGAAGGAGGAGCAACCGTGGGCGGCGATGCACTCAAGGTCGAGGATGCGACATGGGATTCCGATGTGATGAAGGCTCAGGAACTGGTGATGGTCGATTTTTGGGCCGTGTGGTGCGGTCCTTGCCAGATGGTGGCTCCGTTGATAGAGGAATTGGCTAAGGAATATGCGGGAAAGGTCAGGGTCCGTAAGTTAAATACAGACGAAAACCCTGAAGTGGCCGGTAGATACCAAGTCATGAGTATCCCTACCATCTTATTCTTTAAGAACGGCCAAGTCGTCGAGAAGCTTGTCGGCGCCCGTCCCAAGCGGCAATTCAAGGAAATGATCGATTCATTGCTGGCCCAGCACGCCGGTTCAGCCTGATCCTATGCCGTAATCCCCTCCTTCTCATGCTCGTCGAGTTGCGCATTGTCAACTTCGCGCTCATTGAGCACATACAACTGCAATTTCAAACTGGATTCACCGTCTTTACCGGTGAGACAGGTGCTGGGAAATCCCTCTTCATAGACGCTGTCGGTCTCTTGGTCGGCGGAAGAGCATCCGTTGACCAGATTCGTACGGGGGCTGACGAAGCCACGATCGAGGCGTTTTTCCATCTTGAAGACGATCACCCTATCATTCACACACTTCGGGCCGAAGGTACGCTTCAGCCGAGCGACGCCGATCTCATTCTGAAGCGCGTGATATCCAGGTCGGGACGCCATAGAAACTATCTGAATGGAAGCCTTTGTCCCCTGAGGGTCCTGGAAGCTCTTGGAGGCAACCTCGTCGATATTCACGGACAGCACGAGCAGCAGTCCCTGCTGTCGGGGACAAAGCAACTGGAGGCCGTGGATGCATTCGGCGATCTTCAAGAGTTGAGAAGCCAGTATGAAGAATTCCATCGAACCTGGAAGAATAGTGTCGATCGCTTACAATCGCTGAAAAATCAAGGCGCGGAGCGAGGTCGGCGTGATGAGCTGCTCCGATTCCAACTCCAGGAGATCGAGCAGACGGCCCCTCAGCGCGATGAAGAGGCGTCTCTTCAAACTGAATACCAACGACTGCTGCACGCCAGTCGTTTGCGTGAATGGACGGAAGACGCCCATGCGTTATTACAATCGGACGATGCCGGGGCATTGACGACCTTGGGAAAGATCGGACGATTGCTCCATGAAATCGGTCAGACGGATCCGGATATGAAGGACTGCGGCCAACAGTTGCAGGAAGCCGCTGTGGCGTTGAAGGATCTTGCCGGACGTCTCAGGAATTACGCGGATTCTTTAGAGGCGGATCCGCAGCGTCTTGACGTTGTCTCGGCGCGGTTGGATGCGATTCGCCGACTGGGGAAAAAATATGGGGGATCTGTGGAGGCAGTTCTCTCCGCCGAAGAACGGATCCGAGCCGAATTGGCCATGCTCGAAAATCTGGACGGGCAAATTGGTGAACTCACGGTTTCCTGCGATCAAGCCGCGAAGCGGATTTCCGCGGTGAGCACGCAACTCTCTAAAAAGCGCCGTGAAGCGGCTGTACGCCTGACCGGTCAGGTCCGAGCCGAACTATCCGCTCTGAAAATGGTGCAAACCGGGTTTCATATTTCGATGGAACGGGATGACACACTGGACGCCTGCGGTCCGACAGGCTCAGACCGCGTGGAATTTCTGCTCAACAATAATCCTGGAGAACCGCCCAGACCGCTAGGACGCATCGCCTCCGGCGGAGAACTCTCAAGAATTATGCTGTCGTTGAAGACGGTCTTGTCCAAACGGGATCGGGTACCGGTCGTCATTTTCGACGAGATTGATACTGGAGTCGGCGGCGCGGTGGCGGCTGCCATGGGAATACGCCTGCGGAAACTGGGCATGTTTCATCAAGTATTTTGTATCACCCATTTGCCGCAGGTGGCATCCCAGGCTGAACACCATTTCCTGGTGAACAAACGGGAGGTCGGTGGGCGCGTTACGACAGTGATCGAGTCGCTGAACGATACCGGTCGTGAGGCCGAGGTCGCTCGGATGTTGGGAGGTGTGACGATTACCAGAAAGGTTCGTGAGACGGCCGCGGAGTTGATTAAGAATTCGAAGCAGAAAGGATAAACGATGTGATCAGTGATCCGAACGCTGCGAGGGGCTGCTCGCGATGGCCATAGCCGGCAGTGAGGCTTTACATTCCTGAACTACCTGAGTAAATACCGGGATCAGGGTTGGAGCAAAAGCCCGTCCCGCCTGAGCAGTCATGAACATGCAGGCGTCCTCGATCGCGAGCGAGTCCCGGTCGGGAAGATCCGCCGTCAGATGGTCGAACGTTTGGGCGAGAGAAACGATTCTGGCCAATAGGGGTATGCCCTCACCCGATAAACCATGAGGATAGCCCGAACCGTCCCACCGCTCGTGATGGTACGAGATGATTTGACCCACCTCCGCTGGCAATCCCAATGGAGCTACAAGTTTTGCTCCCACCTCTGTGTGCTGCAGAGAAGGACCGGATGTCCCAAGCGCGGTCATCGCGTCCTGCGCAAAATGATCGTTGTCCAAGGCAATCTGGCCGATGTCATGGAGAAACGCGCCGAGCGCTAGGGATTTTTGCTCGTTGCTCGACAGATTGATTCTATTTCCGAGGAGCGTGGCATAAAAACTTACGCGGCTGCAGTGATTCAGGAGGTGTCTGTCCTTGGCTTCCAAGAGATCCGAAAAAAGAGGGAGTAATTCCATCCCTTCCTTCATGGACGCCGAGGGCTCGCTTCCGGATTTACCTATTACGCCGTAGCCGGCTTGCAGGCGGCTCCACGTCTCTCGACATTCGTTTTCCTTATCCCACCATCCAGGTGAGGAGTGAATGAACGTCCGTAGAAAGTCCAGCCGCTGTTTTTTCGCAAGCGTTTGATTGACCAATGTCACCAACTCGGTGACATTGAATGGTTTCAGAAGGTAACCCGCTGCACCGTGCCTGATCCCATCCATTGCGGATTTCAGACTTCCGTAGCCCGTAATGATAATGACCTCGACATTCGAATGGTCATGTTTGATTTCCTGTAGAAGGTCAATACCTTGGCGATCAGGGAGTCTCTGGTCCAAGGTGATGAGGTCGACTTGCTGATTATTGAGGACGTCGAGGGCGGCGCTGGCGGATTCTGCAGCTTGAATATTGAAGAACGGGCGGAGAATGACCTTGAGTGCGTCACGAGGTCCTGCTTCGTCATCAACGACGAGCACCGTGGGCTTATATTTCGTAATATCCTGGGTAATCGCTGTGGTCATCCTGTGCTTATCTTCCCTTGTAACGTGTGAATTAAAAGCAATTCCCATTCCTTTTCAGCAACTTATGAGCGCTTTCAAGCAGATGTAGTGTGGACGCACCGAGCTTACTACATATAGACGGTCCTGTGGAAAACGCAGTTGAGAGGGAGTTGCTGCGCTGCTCGGATTGATGCAGAAACGACTCAACGGATTGGAAAACCTGTGTTATTCCTGCACTAGTGGTTCAGGATCGGTAGTGGCTTCTGTATCTGGTCTGCCAATGCCTAATGCATCCATCCGGTATTTCAGCATTCGTCGGCTGATGCCCAATTGCTGGGCGGCGTGAGTTTGAACGTAATTGTTCTTTTTCAATGCATCCAGAATGATCTCGCGCTCGAATTCCATGACGGCTTTTTCCAAAGAGAGCCGCCCAGCGAGCGTGTCGTCACGAAGAGAAGTGGAGCGGCTATCGTTTCGAAGAATCGTCGGTAAATGTTCCGGCGTCACCGTATCGCACCCTTTGGACCAGATAAACGCCTGCTCGATGATATTTTCCATTTCCCGAACATTGCCCGGCCAAGAGTATCTCGTGAGCAGATCGATCGATTCTTTCGAGAAATCCTGGCTTGAACGATTGTCTTCTTCGAGACGTTTGGAGAGGAAGTGCTTGGCAAGGAGTGGAATATCCTCGCCTCGTTCGCGCAGTGGGGGAAGGTAGAGCGCAATAACGTTCACACGATAGTAGAGGTCCTCTCTGAACTGACCTTTCCGCACCAATTCTTCAAGGTTCTTGTTGGTGGCGGCGACGATTCTGACATCAACCTTGATCGCTTGCACTCCGCCGATTCTCGTAAACTCCCGCTCCTGGAGCACCCGCAACAGTTTGGCTTGCGTCATGGGGCTCAGATCGCCAATTTCGTCGAGGAACAACGTTCCGCTGTTCGCAAGTTCGAATTGCCCGACGCGGCGAGCCGTCGCATCGGTAAAGGACCCTTTTTCGTGCCCGAACAGCTCCGACTCGATCAATGTTTCTGGGAGCGCGGCACAGTTCAAGGCCACGAAAGGACGGTCTTTTCGTCCACTGTTATAGTGCAGCGCTTTGGCAACGAGTTCTTTCCCCGTTCCGCTTTCTCCCGTGATGAGCACGGTCGTTCGACTATCGGCGACCTGTTCGATCTTTCCGTAGATTTCCTGCATTGGGCGGCTTTTCCCAATGAGATTGTGAAACGCGTAGCGTTGAGTTACCTGCGCCCGGAGGCTCTTGACCTCGCGTTCGAGATCCTGGGAATTGAGAGCACGACCCACAACGATACGGAGCTCATCGACATCGAAGGGCTTTGGCAGATAGTCAGCTGCCCCCAGTTTCATGGCATCGACGGCGGTCTTCACGGATTTTGTGCCGGTCAGCATGATGACGGGAGTGGCGTTTTGCTCGGCACGAAGGGCTTGCAAGACTGAAAGACCATCAGTCCCCGGAAGGATGACGTCGAGCAGGACTAGATGGGGTGCTTCCTTATGGAAAAGATCGAGACCTTCCTGAGCGTCGGCAGCCTGAATCGTCTCATAGGTAGGCTCGAGAACCGTTTTTAAGGAAGAGCGGATGCGGGATTCGTCATCAATCAGCAGAATTCGTTTTTTCACGCTATCGTTCGCTCCCGTCAATTGTTGAGGTTATTCCGGAATGGCAGGAAGGCTGATCACAAATGTCGTGCCCTTGTCTACGGCACTCGTGACGCGGATTTCACCATGGTGCTCTTGGATAATCTGGTGCACAATCGTCAATCCCAATCCCGTTCCTTCGTGTTCGCCGCTTTCATGTTTGGTCGTGAAAAATGGGTCGAAGATGTGTTCAAGATTCGTCTCCTGAATTCCGTGTCCGGTATCCGAAGTTTCAATCTGAACCCATGATTTTCCGCCAGGCCTGTCCCGCTTGGTTGTCCGGACACGCAAGGTTCCTCCTCGCGCGCTCATGGCGTCCAGGGCATTGAGAAAAAGATTGAGAAAGACCTGTTTCAGTTGTTGACGGTCCAGCATGACACGGGGCAGGTCTTGTGCCAATTCTTTTTCGATCTTGACCCCGTGACTATCGGCCTTGACGTCGATGAAATATAGACAGGAGGAGACGATATCGTTGATATCTTCCTCCGTCAGTTTGGGCTCCATGTAACGGGCATAATCGAGAATCTCTTCGATCAAACGCTCGATGCGATAGACGTCGTCAAGCACGATTTTGCTGAATTCACGAATGAAGTCGGGATCGTCCTTTCGTTCCGGCGCCAGTTGGATGAATGTCTTGATCGAGGTGAGCGGGTTCCGAATTTCATGGGCAAAACCTCCGGCGATCGTTTCAAGAGATTTCAACCGGTCAGTTCGTTTCATCAGCAGGTGGGAGCGATGTAGATCATCGTACAGGATCAAGGTGTCGATGGCATTGGTTGCGGCCTGTGCGAGCGCGTTCAGGAGAGGTTGAACGGAATTGCGATCTTGAGAAGGAAACGACGACTCGCTCAAGAGCGAAAAGGCCATGAGTCGGCTTCGACTCATATGCGGTAATGCATATATGGCGTTAAAAGGCGAGAGCATCTCGGCAAGAGAGCTTCCGAGATCAGTCTGTTCTTGATCACGAAGGTCCTGGCGATGCGCCGATCTGGCGGCATTGGTCAGATACTGTGGAAGCGCATGGGTGGTAGGGAGAGATGAAGGAAATTCCTGACCCTCATTGAGTCCCACCACGCTGCTTCGACGGTAGCATTCATGTTCACGATCCAGGAGATACAGAGCCCCTCTGGTTGAACCGGCTGCGCGACAGAGTGCCTGGATCGCGCATTCGCTCAAGGCGCCCAATTCAGTGATAGATCCCATTTCAATGGAAAAACTGGTAATCAATTCCAGCGGATCAACGGGATAAGTCTGATGAGAGAAGTCAGTTTTGGGACGCATGAGACCAGGCCGGGTGTTGTTCAGTTATCGGTGCTGTGTTCAAAGATGTACGGGGGAGTATACACCGGCCTATGCTGGGGAGCTAGTGGAAATACCTTTCCCAACCACGACCATGAAAGCCTGTCCCCCAAGGACGTGGCTGATTCGAAACGAGTGATGGCCTGATTGACGCAAGAGAGATGAAAGCACGTGTTGTTCGAAGGTATTTAGAATCCCATGCTTGATTGCTTCCCTTAACCTTCCCAGAAGGTGTAGCACAGGCTGAGCTTGTGCGCTGAACTCATCCTGATTTCCCAGACGCAGATGGTGTCGATAGACATGAGACAGGTCGGTGCGCGGGTGAAAAGTCGTAAACACGAGGCGACCATCAGGACGTAATACTCGTGCCCACTCTGATAATGTTACACGCGTCGATGCTGCAAACGGGAGTGACAGATTCGAAATAATGCGATGGACAGAGTGAGATCGGAATGGGAGCGGTTGATCCCATTCTCCTTGCACCCATCGAAGGCGTAGCGCAGGGGGAGCACTGCCGCCTTCGCTCAGCCCTGCATTCAATTCCTGTTGCAATGCCAGAACGTTTCTCCGTGCATGGGTGAGCGTTTCGCTCAGGCGTCGTACTCCGACGAGAGAGGGCAATGGAGGTTGGACAGGACCGCGCTGCCTGACCCGATAGGTATGGTTGATCAGTACGGCACGGGAGAGATCGCTTTGACCGATTCCTACATCGACGACTACCGTTCCGGAGGCCAGAGAGCCGAGAAAGGCGTACAGGTCGTCGAGCAATTTTCGGTACTCGTGGACATTAGTCAATTGTGCAACATGTTGGCCGAGCCTGATTGCCAGCGCGTGACGGCTTGCCTGGGAGGTGCCATGATGGAGACGCGTTTGCTCCATCGCCACGCGTTGATGGCGTGCGAGCTCGTGGGCCGTTTCCGCCACGGATGTCGTCTGGATCTTCAATTTCAAGCCGGCGGCAAGGTGTTCCATGATTTGTTTGAACGCCGCCGGCTCGACTTCCGGAGAAGGTCGGCCATGATCGACCAGCGTGGTCGGCACGGTCGTTATGGACGTATGAGGGCTCAATACGGATAGAAATCCATGAGGGAGATCAGGGGGAGGCAGTGAGGGGGTGTCCATTGGAGACAGGATCATCTTCAGCGGCGATTGCAGAAGTCGCAGGTCTTCCAATGTAGACGAGAGGTCGGTGAGGCGACCTGCAATGACGTCCCCGACAAACTGATCGACGTTAATATTGAGTCCGAAAAGGTTGGTGATCCCTCGCCGAAGACCATAGCGATGATCAGCCACAAGATCATGACCGTGAACAGCCATCAACAATGCCCCAACATCTACGATGGGATTGTTGAGGATGATCAGCTCGAGGGGCCGTATATGCGCCGCAAGCTTCAGGGCAACTCGCGCGCCGAGATCGTTCGCCAACAGTGCGATCGGCGCGGTCGGCCACGTATGAGCGGCAAATTCCAACACCTTGCCCAAGTCGGTTTGCATACTTCGGAGTGTCGTGTTCTGCAGTTCCCCATCGCTTCTCCCTGCATGGTTGGTGTGGTCGTAGCGAAGCACCCGCAATCGGTGGCTGGCCAGGTAATAGGAGAGAGCGGAATAATCTGAAGATGTTTGACCGAATCCGGGCGCGATCACGATGATCGGCGTCTCCGCGGCGAGTGGCTTTGCCGGGTGATCATCGGTCATGGCGATGATCTGACCACGATGATTTCTGCATTCACGGTAAACGCTGATGACGGCATCCCGGTCCGCCGCATAGTGATCAGGAGGCGGAGATGCCAGGTGTTGTTTAATCAGCCTTGCCAATTCACGCTCAGCGAACGGCGTCAGCGAGACGAAACGAACTCCGATTCTGGCAGTGTGCGACGGGTCCGGAGGATACGGTTCCTGGAGTGCCGTCGGATCGACAGTCGTCCGTACAATGTACGCGGGTAGGGCGGAGTCGGGTGCTCCGGGTTCGTGAGAACCAGAGACATTGCCGGTTTGAGCAGGAGGAAAATGCAGAATAACGCGACCGCTCAGTTGGAGAGGGTCGATCTTCGCGATGACGCCGGCTCCGTCCCGGCTGATATCGCAAATGTGCGCGACGAGACGATTGCCTGGCTCCTGATATCCGGATGCTTCGATCCGGACGGGCAGAGCGAGTTGAACGCGAACGGATTCCCGTCGCTCCTCATCCTGCGGTGCCTCCGATACGGCAGGCGGGGATTGCGGAGGAATCTCTGTATCCGTGGCGAGCAACATATCGAGCGACAGCGCGACGGATCGATCCTTCGCTGCTGCTACCAAAGAACTGAGAATCGCGGCTTCGGCGGGACGGAGCGGGTCGAACGCAATAACGAGTGCCGTGTGCTGGAGACCCTGTTGCTTTAGACCCGATGACGGGCGAATGTTGGCAGAACCGTTCAATTCCAGGATGCCGGCCACAGTTCGTAAAATGACGTATACGTCTTGATTCACGATGGCGGGACAGTCTGCCGGCAGGGTTAGGCAGGCACCTCCCTGACCGATGTTCACCACGAGGCCGTCCCAACTTGCTGCATCAATGATGGCGTGGGCGGGCAGCGAAGTCGCCGTGCGCGGCCACCGTCTTTTTTCGATAGGCACGGGCTGCCGCTCGGATGCATGCACAGAGGACGGGAGAGGTACAGGTGGCTGATTAGCGGATTTCGGGGCAAGTGGGGCCGCCTGAATGACTTGAGGCTGAGCCAGACTTGCACCATGGCCGGTCGGCAGTCGGATGACGAGTCGGAACGGCCCAGTCGAGGATGCGGACATCGCAAGTGTGCCGCGGATTTCCTTCACCAGGCCGAAGAGGCGGAGAAGATCCGTCGGGACGTCAATCGCCTGTGGAAATTCCGGAAGCGCATTCTGTTCTGACTCGGTGACGATGATGTCAATCTCACGCAAAGGGGGTTGCGGTTGTTCATCGACTCGTTGGCCGCTGTCAGGAGACGAGGCATGACTGTCAAACTCGATGGACAGCGCGCGATTCCTCCCCGCCATCTGTACGTACGCCAGCGCATAAAGAAGAGCATCTCGCATGACCCCTACGGTTTTGTCCTTATCTCCGTGGAATGCCGGCAACCCTGAGAATTCAGCTACGGAAATCCCCTCCAAGGTCCTCGATGTGTCCGAAGCGATGAGATCTACGATCAGGTCACGGATCGATAAGCCGGATCCAAGGCCAACGGGCGGTTCAATTGGATGCAGCAGCCGGTTGCTCAGGTCTGAAAGGGCGTCGATATGAGATGCTAATTGCTCGATGCGCTCCTGCAAGCGCACTTCGTGCAGTGAGGAAAGGAGTTCTTGCAAATGGGTACGGAGAGAGGACAACGAAGTTTCCAGACTCAAAGATATAGGCGCCTGTTCTTGATGGCGAATCGAAGGATCCCTTTCTTGAAACATCTGAGGTTGATCCTGGACCTCCATTGTGGGCTGCCGGGGCCGGTCGGACAGATCTCGGATCACACCGACCGTGCCGATGAACCGGCGATGAGAATCATACAGCCCTCGAGCGCTGATCTCGACGATGATAGGAAAGACTGCGCCGCTTACGTCAGGCTTGTGCTGTAGTATCAATCGAAACTGTCTGGCGCTCCTGGTTCCCGAGCGTCGTTCATTGAAACGGAACTTTGCGTGCGGTTGGCTATTCGGCGGACACAGTCTTGTATAGGACATGCCGAGCAATTCGTCGATCCGGTATCCCAGGAGTGAGGTCACACCTGGACCGAGACTGATGAAGAATCCGTCGGCGTCGAGCTCGTACGAGACATCAGGTAGGGATTCCAGCAACTGGCGGTGCCGAATCGTCGCATGCTCGACGGCAAGATGCAGGTCCCGTTTGTCGAGTGCTTCTCTCGCGCAGAATAACAACTCGGTGAGAAAAGCCGGCGACTGTTTGGCCAGATAGAAATCTATGCCGGCCTGTAAGGCATGAATGGCAGATTGCGCGTCGGTCTTGTGGCTTTGGAGAATCAGCGCCGCCTGCTGCGCATGCAGTTTCAGATCACTGATCAGTCCTGGATCATGTTCGGAAAGACAACCGCCGTCGAGAAGGATAATACTCCAGTCGATTCGAGCGGACATGAGTGTGCGCGCTTCTTCCGCCGAATACGCCGCATCGATTCGACAATCCGGGAAGAATCCTCGAAGACTGATCGTCGCGAGTTTGGTTTCTTCGGCGTTCTCATTGATGATCAAAATGAATACCGGCGTTCGCGGCGGCATCGATAATATCCTGATACGCTGGAAAGCCTATTGAATCGGGTCCCGCCACTGCCGTATGACGCACGCCGGCATAACGATCCTGATGAATCACCTGCCAGGCCGAGAATTCAATACACGAGCTGCGCGGGGTCGCTATGTGAATAGCATACGGTCCGGCAGGAAACACAGTCCAGGAGAAGGGAAAAGCGTTCCCGCTTTGGTAGGGGGAAGGGAGGACAGAAATGCGAAACCAGCACAAAAAAGAACGGGTGGGGGCAGAGGTCGACTCCGATGGTGGTGATGGCCCACCAGAGTCTCCAAGCTCCTATTGCTGGGCCTGAGCAGTGTTGGTAGCCGGGCAGGCGCCAGGGGTCATATATAGCAGGTAGTTCCCCATTCCGTGCTGAAGCTCCTCTTTCTGAAGAGGATGGTGATGGACCATGACCATTTCATAGTCATCGGCTTTTGAGACCGGAAATCCCTGCCCGTTCTGATAGACCTGATGAGGTTGAAATTCGAGGAACTTTCCGTCCTGTTCCACGTCCGGAACGGTTCGGAGAAGGGTTTGTTTTCTCGTTTTGTTTTCCAGCGCGATCATCAACAATTCATCGTGACCATGGGGATACGCGAACTTCACGCAACCGTCCATCAAAAACTTCAATGGGGCTGCGTGCACTTGGACTCCAGGCTTGATCTCAATCCCTTCATCTGTCTGATCCGGGCCGCGTTGTGCGAATTTGCTATAGCACACCACATTCACGCCCACCTGGTAGACGTCCATTTCCTTCACCGGCGCCTGCTCCGGCGCCATGTACATGGTAAAGCTGGCCATGACATTCTTGGTGGGAGGAGCCTTATGATAAAAAGCCACTACTGACATGAGATGCTGCCCTTTGGCCAACTTGACCCCATATCCATCGGGAAATTTGGCTTCTGTCATTTCCAGACCGGCACCGCTGAAGAAAAGGGGCTCCCCCGGACAGGATACGCTCGGCTTATCGTTGTTGAGCATCAAAATATGGTGCAGATAGTTTCTAGGCAGTGGGACCCCCTCCTGCGTGAACACTGCCGATTTGAACCCGACCATGTACATATCCTTGGGAAGCTGAAATACATGTTTGGGCATCGAGGCCGCCAGATCTCCTTCATGTCCGGAGGGAAGGTCGATCGGGCCGAACGTCAGTGTCACTGTATTGTCCTGAATGCTCACGACGGTCGTCGTTTGGTTCTTAAGAGTGGGAACGGCATGATGATCATGCCCGCCGTCTGCAAACGCCGATGTAACCAAACCCAGGGTCATGACGACCAACACGATCAGATTCATATATCCTCCAGCTGAAAAGGGAAGATCCGAGGTGAGTAGATGAATGCGGGGTCTGTTTGCTGAAGAGTCGAGAGGCCTCATCGCGCAGACGGAACCGGAGTCATTCGTTTCCATTGATATGTGCCGCCGTGTTCGCGAGGTGGAATACTCTTCTGACTTCCGACGCGGGTATACCACCAGACTCCCTTGGCTTGGGTCCCGTCTTCAGACAGGAGAACCTCGAAGCCTCCTTCTCTATCGTTTCCCGGCTGGTGCCAGGTTCCCTGCCAGAGACGGTCTGAAAATTTTGTGGTGACGAACCGGCCGCCATGCTGCGTGTAGGGGCCGTTCCCGGCTTTGTCGAGGGTCGCTTTATAACGCTTATCGTCTTCCACCTCGAGAATATCCCACTCGCCGCTCAAGTCAAACGAAAGAGCTGAAGAGTTCGATGCCAGCGTACCGGCTGCCGGTTTCTGTGCTTCATCGGTGAGACGTACGGCCCCACCAGAGTTTCTGAACGATTCATGCCAGGAGAGCAATACCCAGTGACCTTCGCGCCGCTCCAACACCCCGGTCTCCCGTAGCGGAAGCAACGATTTCTGTCGCTCACTGCCTTCCTTGACCGTACGGATGTAGTCCAGTTCCATGGTGTACCAGGCCAGATCGCCTTTGGTCCACACCTTCAGCTCTTTGATCGGTAGATCAAGCGAAACTGCAGATGAAAACTCCTCAAGCATGTCGCGTTCGAGATCCGCCCATCCGACATACTTACGTCCCATAATGGTATAACTGGTGATATCGTCATCGTGCGCCATCAGTCGAGACAGCGCCGCCATGTCCTTTTGGGCATTTGCACGGACCATGGCACGAATGGCAGCTTCCGCGCCGAGATCCTCCGCGGCGAATCCAAGATTTAACCCTGCCTGGAACAAATTCAACGTCAGCAAGCACAAACTGATCCGTATGAGTTGACGCAACATGACACTCCGCTTGTTAGGAGGGGATGCGTGAGGCTACATGGGCGCTCACGCCTTGTCAATGGCCGTCTGCAGGATATGGCGGCCTGGATGTGCACACGACAACAGTCACATTATCCACCCCTCCTCTTCGCAGGGCTTCGCCGACAAGACCATGGCATGCTTCCTTAGGAGTGTGACGGTACTGGGATAGGATCTTGGCTATATCATCATCCCCGAGCATCTTGGTGAGTCCGTCGCTGCACAGCAATAGTACATCGCCCGGAATGAGCGGGACCGATACGTAATCCGGTCGGGGCGTCGAATCGATGCCGAGCGCACGGGTCAGAATGTGACGCTCTGGATGGGTAGCAGCAGCCGATGCATCCAGCAGTCCGTTGCGGATGTATTCTTCAACAACCGTATGGTCGCGGGTAAGTTGATTCATGAGATTTCCGTGCAGAAGATAGGCGCGGCTGTCTCCCACGTGTGAGATATGCGCAATGGGAGACGGCGTTGCCGTAATTGCGACGAGGACGATCGTCGTTCCCATGCCTCGGTTCCATGGTTGAAGATTCCCCCGATCCCAAATTGCCTGATTGGCACCGACCAGCAGGTTGGACAACGCCTGTTCGGGTGCTCGATACAGATGTTGGGTAAACTCAAGAGCATGCAATACTTTCTCGCGGACGATTTCTACTGCTGTGTTGGCCGCCAGATCCCCGGCAGGATGTCCTCCCATCCCATCGGCTACGACCCAGATCCGATGTTCATTGAGTACAGCGAAGGCATCCTGATTGGCGGTGCGCACATATCCCGTGTCGGTGAGGCCGGCTCCGACCCAAACGTCTGTCATGGAGTTCCGGATGGCGGGGCGGTCTTTCCCGCCTGGATGCCCACCGACGGTGGGCCGTACTGCGTAACCATCCGATCGAACAACAAGTCCGCCAAGGGTTCGAGATTCTTCGTGTCGGCGGTATTGTAGCGCAGTAAGAGCTCGAGGGAAGACGTATCACCGCGTCTCCATTGGTGCCATAGACGTACGGCGTCCCATCCATCCAGTCCCTCGAGGGTCGAATCTCTTTCAATCAGCATCTCCCGTTCTATTCCCTTCAGCCCTCCACGCAACCCCAACCGTCTGGCGGCAAAGCAAAGGTCGAAATGTGGTTTGTCGAATTTCAGACGTGGGTATGTTGCCCGGAGGTACGGTATATCAAAACCTCGGCCAAAAAACGTGACGAGGATATCGGTCTGCTCGAGCTCGGCCTCCATATATTCCTCCGCCAGGTTTTCCCCGTGAATCAGGCTCGTCATTCCTCCATTTCGATAGAGGCCTATGACCGTGACTTGGCCCACTCCAGCTGGAAGACCCGTCGTCTCGATATCCAGGTAGAGGGCCCTATGACGGAAGGTGCCATACAAACGCCAGTGATCACGGCTCTTGAGGCAGGTACCAAAATACGCGGCTCGACCCGCTTCGAGCTGCGAAGTCGCGACGAGAAGGTCCTGATCATACCAGGATTTTCTGGCTGCAGACAGTGTGGGAACTGCGGATTGCTGCAGGAAATTTGCCCAATCGGTCACGCCGATTTCCCAAAGACGCCGCTCCATGGCAGGCCCCAGTCCGTTGAGCAACACGAAGGTGGAAGTCAGCATGATGCGGGGATTGTAGCCTTGATTTCATGTGATAAACAAGCTAAAGTCCGCGATAGGAGCGGCGTTTCGAGATTGTGAAAAATTGAGTGCATGAGGCGTGCATGAGGCGTGCATGAGTGAATCAATAAAAAAGATACGAATCACGGTCGGTTCTGTCCAGGTCGAGGCGGAATTGAAAGGAACAAGGACGGCCGGAGAGGTCTATGCGGCGCTGCCGGTTGAAGTTCCCGTCAACTCTTGGGGAGAAGAGTTTTATTTCAAACTGGGAGGGGTGAAGGATCATCGGGAAACCGCCACCAATCAAGTAAAAGTCGGCGATGTGGCCTTTTGGGGGGCCGGGCAAGTCGTCGCAATCTTCTTTGGTCGAACGCCCATGAGTATGGGCCCCGATCCTGTTCCTGCCGACCGTGTGAACATTATCGGTCGCATCCTCGGTGACGCGACGATTTTCAGACGAGTCATGGAATCTCCGACCATCAGAATGGAACGGGCGTGACGGATGCGGCTCTCCAAGGAACGGGTTCGACATTTGGCAGAGGCGCTTACGGCCAAGTTGGAAGCAGAAGGACATATCGTCTTATCGGGGCCGCGCCAATCGTTTGTGGACCTTCTGGACCGCACCGTGACCGATGAATTATCAATTGAGGACAAACTGAACGCCGAGGTTCGACAGCTGCTGAAGACCTACGAGCATGAAATCGAACGGGGAAATGTCGATTACCAGAAGATGTTCATGATGTTAAAAAGCAAACTGGTCCGCGAACGAGGTTTGGTTCTTTGACGGAATGCATAGTGCCGGGAGTCCTGGTATGCTGAGCGAAGACAAAACGACCCACCTCTCGCATGTGATTCTCAAGGCCGTCAAGAGTTCGTCGCATGTGGCGGTCAAAACCGATGATAGCCGGGTCTTGAAAGACATCAAACGTGTGTTGACTGTGGAATTGGCGCAGGAAGCTGAGATCGACAGGAAGACTCGCGCCAAGCTCGCTTCGTATTCGAGAGGGATCGTGGAAGGCAGTCAGGAATGGGACGTACTCTACCGCAAGACATTCGAGGAAGAGACGCGAAAGCAGGTAAAGGGATAACATGCTTATGAAGCCGATTTGCACAGGTAGAACCGCTGTATCGATCATTCTCGTCGTCATGATGATGGGAGGATCGCTCGCTTGTGCGAAGAAGGTCAAACCGCTCGTGCCTCTCACCCTCGAGTCCCGTGTTCCGCCTCAGGCGGTAACCCTGACGGAACAAGGGACTCAAGCGTTTCAAGGGAAACAGTTTGAAGAAGCCAAAGGGTACTTTTACCAGGCTGTGACGGCGGCACCAGAGTCCGGGCAGGCCCATTATAACTATGCGCTCGCGCTCAATGCGTTGGGCGACACGGAGCAGGCGAGACAGCAATTCATCGAAGCGGCGAATCTGGCTCCTGGAGACAAAGTCATCTGGGACTCTCCGGCGTTACGGCAATACGGCAACCCGCAATCGCCGAAGGCCTTCAAGGAACACCCCACGACCAATAGTCGGCCGACATTTGGCGGCGGGCCCCGGTAGAAATTTCGATTAGTCGAGGAGGATGAACGAATGGCAAAATCCTTAGATGTCGGAGACAAGGCGCCCGAATTGTCACTCCCGGATCAACACGGCAAAACGGTCACGCTGAGCAGTTTCAAAGGCAAGCAGGTGGTGCTCTATTTTTATCCGAAGGACGATACCCCCGGCTGCACGAAAGAATCCTGCGATTTTCGGGATGTCGAGTCACAGATTATGCGTGCGGGTGGCGTGATTCTCGGGGTCAGTCTCGATAACAAGGAATCGCACCAGAAGTTTGTCAAGAAGTACGGATTGCCGTTTGCACTCCTCAGCGATGAGGATGCGTCAATCTCCAAGGCCTATGGGGTTTATAAGGAAAAAAACATGTATGGCAAGAAGTATTGGGGGATTGAACGGAGTACGTTTGTCATCGACTCCGCGGGAAAGCTGAAAGCGGTCTTTCGCAAGGTCAGTGTAGACGGACATGCGGACGCCGTCTTAACCGCCCTGAAATCCTAGGAAGGCATTTAGGGCAGATGCGGTGTTTCCTGTCCTTTTGTGCGTCCACCTCGTTGATCCTCATCACGCTTAACGGCCTGCTTGGAGCCCTGCCTCTGGCCGGCGCCGAACCGAAAGTTCCCGCGCAGCTTCATGTCCGTGATGCTCTGACATCCCCCGGCCGACCGGTCGTGATCGAAGCAGCCCTGGCCGTTGAGACTTCCGGAACGGAACACCCCGCTGCCGGAGAAGTCCTTGAATTGATTCAGGAGGGCAGGCCTCTCGCCAGCGCGCAGACGGATTCCGCTGGCCGGGCGGTGTTCCAATACACGCCGAAGGTCCGCGGCTCGGTGTCATTGCTGGTACGGACCTCCGAAACCTCGCGATTATCGGCAGAGGCCGCCACGACCGTTGCCGCTTGGGAGCACCGTGCTCCACTGCTTGCAGTGGAGTGGTCGGCGATGATTGCCGATCCTGCAGAACAAACTCCGTTCCCGGTTGCCGCGGACGAACTCGGGAAACTGTCTCAGTTCTATTTCAACCTCATCTATGTCGTGACCGAGCAGGAGGCCGCTGGAATGCCGTTTACGGCCGATTCGCGTGCTAGACGATGGTTGGCCTCACACAAGTTTCCGGCTGGGTACGTACTGGTTCTGCCGCCGATAGACACAGCGCTGGGGACCAAGATCGATGAACTCCGGTCGGAAGGATGGACGACTCTGAAGATTGGGATCGGACGTAGCAGAAAGTTTGCCGAAGCGTTTCTTCAGCGTCGGCTGGAAGCGGTCATGGTGCCGGAACCTCCGCCGGGAGAAGCGCCGAAGAAAGCGAAGGTGGCAAAGGAGTGGATTGATGTGAGGAAGAAACTCTAGCGAACGCCGGACCTTCCGTTACCATTTTCCCAGCCAATGACGGCATCCGGCATAGTAGGCGAACACGGCGATTCCCAAAATGACTACAGCGTGTACGATGTGTTGAGTTTGGATATCGGGTGCAATCCACCGACTGATGAACAAGAGCCCTGCGGCGACGACGGTGACGGCCAAGGTGGTGCGTTTCGGACAGGGGCGGAGACGGCGGCCTTCATATGCCAGAATGATCCATACGACCATCCATCCGAGCGCTCCGATGATCAGAGCGCCAATCATATCCGTCATGCTCAATAACAGACTGTCGACGATCAGGTCGAACGGCTTACGCGTGGTCAGTTCGGGTCCGATCCGCATCCACTCACCGAAAGTCAGAAGAGCCAATACGACGATGATGCCGACGGCGAAGGCCTCCTTCGACATCCCGTAGTCGCGGTCGGACTCCGCATGGCGGTGGCTGAAAGAGCTGGGGAGAGACGTCCGCTTGTGCAGCAGATCATACCCGCATTCGCAGACAAGGCAGGTATCCGGATTCGTGGCTAAACAGCGTGGGCATTCCATAGTCATCGCAACCGTTATCGCCTTCTATACTGTTCCCAAACCAATTATACCGCGGCGCCATCCCTCATGAGCGTCCGCTTTGTCCCAGGAGAATGGTCATGCATGGACGATCGTCAGCATCTCAGTTCCTTTTCCTCGGATGCCTCTTCGCGGCCGGCGCCGTGGGGGCCGGGGCATTCGGCGCGCATTCCCTCAAGCATGTGCTCGATGCGTCCATGCTGACCGTCTTTGAAACAGCCGTCCGGTATCAAATGTATCATGCTCTCGCGCTTTGCATTGTGTCTTGGGCGATGGACCGGTATGCAGACCCCCGACTTTCTTCAGTGGGATGGTTGTTTACCGCCGGGATTATCGGCTTTTCTGGAAGCCTTTACGCGGTTTCGCTGTTGGAAATCCGTTGGTTGGGGGCGGTCACCCCTCTGGGGGGCGTCGCTTTTATCACAGGCTGGATCCTGCTGGCGTGGCGGGTAAGACAACCCAGAGGCAATATGCAGTAAACGTCTGAGAACTGCGCGGTCTCACGAGGCGCACTTTCCCGTCCGCTTTCCGCTGACGGAACCCCACCCGCCTTGGGAGTTGACGAACGTCCCTTCAAGCCGTTGAGCCTCTTTGGTGAACAAGAGGCTATCCTCTTGAGTCCTTCCCCCGGACTCCCAGCGGAGGTAGACGGTATCACCCAGAACGATGGCTTCGGCAAGACCGGGTATCTTGTCTGCCTGTCGGCCGGGTGGGGAGAATTCCAAGGAAAGCTTTTGTTCCTGATGATGCTGCTGATGGTTGTGAACCACCCAATGCCACGTGCCGCAGAGACGTGCCTGACCCCGCAAGCTACGTATGCGATCTCTCCAGGAATTCAGTCTGAACCATTCGGTCATTGCGAGTTGGCTGGCCTCGGTCATGGACCGACCTGCCAGGAGAGCGATGCCGATTGAGTCGGTGGCAGCTGGAACTGAAAGATCAGTTCCTGAAGGGGAAGTGTGGAGAAGCGTGCTGAAGGATGGTAGCGAACCCAGCGAATTCAGCCATGTGGAGCGCGATGGAGCAATCTGAGGCAGGGAAAGACGGTGCTCCGCATGGGTCTCGGCGGCCGTCACAACAGAATCCGAAAGGTCCCATACGACGAGTGCCGCTGCGAGCCGCTGCGCCGACAGGTTGATTTCAGATACCATGAGTTCTTTTGAGAGCTTCGGGGGCAAACCTTTGGCGCTGATGGTGCCGGCGGCATCCTTCAAGCCAAGCGACGGGCCCAGAAAATCGATAAAGAGCTTCAATGCGGATTCGTCGGACTCGACATCGCGAAGGCGGTCTCTGTTTGCCTGGATGACAGCCTGCCAGTCGGGGAGATCGTCGCTTGCACGGACTTCAATGGGCACTTTCGCGACCAGCAGGACAACAAGAATCGATAGGCTTATGCGGATGAACATGGCCGGCATGCGGCTGACCTTGCCAAGATGAAAGGTGGAGGAAGGGATCGAGCGATCCTCGTGAATCGACGGTTGTTGCACGATAAAAAGCGCGCTATGCCACCTGAAGGCATGATTTTAAGAACGCCGCGGTGGCATTCCAGGCCTGGGTGTGAGTATCCTCGCGGTAGCCGTCGGGACGGAGCTCGTTGCTGAACGCATGCGGGGCATCCGGGTAAGTTAGGATCTCGACACGTTTGTCATAGTCGGCTGCGGCCTTACGGAGTCGGTCAACGTCGTCCGGAGCGACCCATGTATCGCGACCAGGCTGGTGGTATAGGACCGGGCAATACAAGTCCTTCAACAGGCTGTCAGGCTGAACCATTCGTCCATAGTATGAGACAGCCGCCCGTAGACGCTTGCGTTGGCAGGCGAATCGCAGGGCGAAACTACCGCCCATCCCGAACCCCACAACCCCATGGATATTCCGTTTGACGTGCTCTTTCGTGTTGAAATATTCACAACAGGAATTGATGTCTTGAATAACCAGCGATTCGGTGAGTTTATTCATCAGGGCTTCCGCCACTTCGCCGTTGGCCGTCACCATTCCCCCGAGTCGCGCATAAAGATTGGGAATGATCACATTGTAGCCCTCACAGGCCAGTCTGGATCCGAGATCCTTGATCTGTGAATTCAGCCCCCACCATTCGTGCAACAGGACGATTCCCGGGAAGACGCCCGGAACCTGCGGCCAGAATTGAATACATTCAACCTGCACATGTTTGGTCACCCTAGTCCGGATGTATGGATCAACGGCCGCGTCGGTCGCCGTTGGAATAGCCGCCCCGCTTGGAAAGCGGCACGTTCCAGTTCCGATCTGTTCTGGGGTGAAGGGGGCGGTAGTGGAAGTTGCCACGGCGTCAAAGCTCCTTATCGAACATGCAGGAAAAATATTATGTTAATTGTCTCAAGATACTATAGGGAGCGGTTCGACGGATTGTCAATCGCAGCGCACTCGGATTACAGATAGGAGATTTGGATGCTCACAAGAAGAGCAAGTGGGAGGAAATCATGATCGTGTTGCCGAAAGGACCGATCGGTGTCGGTCTCGTCGGGGTCGGGAGACACGGAAGCCGGTATGCACGATATTTGGCCAAGGATGTGCCGGGCGCCGTTCTTGCTGCGATTTGTCGTAAGCGAGTGGAAGAACAACTTCCCTTCGATAACGTTTCCGTATACGGGGATTTCCGTGATCTGATCGCTGATCCGCGTGTTCACGCCGTCGTCGTGGTGACCTCACCGCTATTGTGTCATGACATTTGCCTCGAGGCAGTGCGAGCGGGAAAGCCGGTTTTGGTTGAAAAACCGTTGGCGTTCAACGGTGCCCAGGCCAGATCGATGGTCGCTGAAGCGGACCGGGCCTCGGTTCCTCTCATGACCGCGCAGACCATGCGGTTCGATCCGACCATTCTCAAACTGAAAGAACAGCTCGGGCTAATCGGTCGCCTTCAGACTGTAACATTACGAAGCCACATCGAAACCAAGGCCAATGTGCTGAGCGATCATGGAACTCCTGTAAGCCTGGGAGCCCTGTTGGAACTCGGGATCCATATGTTGGATCTTGTACGCTTCGCCACCGGCGAAGAAGTCGCTCGGGTGCAAGCGGTGCTTGTTCCGCCTGCTGATGAGGGGCCGGAACAGGCAGTTCAGGCGCGAATGCTGACGGCTGAGGGTATCGAATGTCTCTTGGACGTGGCGCGGGTAGAGGGACGACGACAGGGGTGGAGTGAGTGGGTAGGCAGCGAGGGGATGCTACGGGCTGACTGGTGCTGCCGAACCGTTAGGTATACCGATCGTCACGGTGAATCAACTGAATGGATCGTCGAGCCTGAACCTACGGTGCTTGCCGTTCTCATGGCATTCATCCGCGCCATTCGAGACGGAGTTCCACCGCCGATTACCGGCGCAGATGGATGCCGTGCGGTCGAATTGGCGGATGCCTGTTATCGATCATCCGAAACGGGCGGAGCCTGGATGGACGTGGCTTCCCTCGATTAACTGTCCGCCACGATGTGGGTATCGGTTTCCTCGACGCCTTCGATCTGATGAATTTTAGTGATGACGACGTCCGACAGCGCACGTTCATCATTGACACTGATGAACAGAAAGATATCCGGTTGACCGAAACAGGAGTGGGCTTGTTCAACTCCCGTGAGCTTCCGAAGAGATTGCAAGACGTCTTTTGTCCGTCCCGCCTTGACCTTGATCAGAATATAGGCCTTGGTCGCCATGAGGTCGCTCCTTTCTATGGGGTCCTCCGCTGCCCGGCATTTCCCGTCGCCGCTGGGTAAACACCCGGTGAATGTCCTGCCCGCGTTGATGAAAGCTGGCTTGCGCGCTATCGAACAGCTTCAGTAAATACTCGAAGTCACGAATGTGCATGTTGAACGATGAAAAGGCCTCATCCAGACGAAATCGTTCATTTCCCGGGAGAGTCCCATAATACGAACTCATGGCCTCCAGCGTTTGTGATGACCAGCCATACCGCCTCAGATCGTCGATCTGTTGTTGATCGATCCCTTCCTTGGTGAGGGCGTGATCGAGAAACTCGGATACCGCTCGGTCGGAGCTCTTCATAAAGACGGACTGAAATTGAATGACCACCTGGATGACGCGATTCGCCTCTGGAGTGCCTTCAGGCGGAAGGACATCGGCATCTTGAAGTGTGGCGAGCAGGGCCATGGAAGCACCAACCGCAGTGCTCGGGGTGCGACCGGGCATTTGACCCTGGGCAGGACCCGTGAGAAACCCTGCGCAGATGGCGATCGTCAGAATAGAAAGAACCTGCATGGACGAATTATACAGAAGGTCGAAAACAGGAGCCACCCAGGAGTCTGTGCACGCAATCTGTATGAATGGAACCATTGAATTGATGCGCCGCCAAGGAAATTCTTGAAGCAGTTAGGAAGCCTTCTTATAATTCGATACCTCAACATTACTCATAGGAGCCTTTCATGCTTGCCAAGGTCGTGAGCGTGGCGTTGGCCGGACTCGATGCGAATCTGATCGAGGTCGAGGTGGACATTGCTGGCGGACTTCCTCAATTTTCCGTCGTCGGGCTT
The DNA here is from genome assembly GCF_011405515.1 of Nitrospira sp. KM1. Lineage (NCBI taxonomy): Bacteria > Pseudomonadati > Nitrospirota > Nitrospiria > Nitrospirales > Nitrospiraceae > Nitrospira > Nitrospira sp. KM1. The sequence goes on from NZ_AP022671.1 coordinate 4,356,628, forward strand.
CCTGACGCGACGGTGCGAGAGAGCCGTGACCGAGTCCGATCGGCTCTCAAAAACACAGGCTTTCATTTTCCAGCCAAACGAATCACGGTCAATCTCGCCCCTGCGGACGTAAAGAAGGAAGGAGCGGGACTCGATCTGGCAATAGCCATAGGCATCCTCATAGCCGAAGATGTCGTCCCCCAGGAAGGTTTGTCCGGACGTGCCTTGGTAGGAGAATTATCACTTGACGGTCATATCAAATCGATTCCCGGAGCGCTGTCGATTGGGATGGCGTGCAGGAACGGCTACGGAGTTATTATGCCGGCCTGTAATGCGAAGGAGGCGGCGATCGTCGGTGACGTTGCCGTGTATCCGGTGCATACGCTGCCGGAGGTTGTAGCGTTTCTCAGAGGAACGAAGGGGATCAGCCCCATGGAATGCGACCGCAGCCAGTTCTTTTCGATGCGTCCGGTGGAGGAAGACGATTATGGCGATGTTCGGGGGCAGGATCAGGCCAAACGGGCGTTGGAAGTTGCCGCAGCGGGCGGTCACAATGTTCTGATGGTAGGGCCTCCCGGCTCCGGGAAAACGATGCTGGCCAAGCGGCTTCCGACTATCTTGCCACTGTCCGCTTCTCACCGTCCGGCCGTTTCGCGCGCCTCACCATAGCATTTCCGATGCTGGGCTCATCGGCGGCGGAGCGGTTCCGCGGCCCGGCGAAGTCTCTCTCGCCCACAACGGGATTTTGTTTCTGGATGAATCTCCTGAATTCCGCCGTCCTGTTCTGGACGGTCTCAGACAGCCGTTGGAAGATGGATATGTCGTGTTGACCAGGGTCAGCGCCTCACTGCGTTATCCCGCCCGGTTCATGTTGATTGCTGCCATGAATCCCTGCCCATGCGGATTTTATGGCAGCCGTTCGCACGAATGCACGTGTACGCCTCACCAGGTCAGACGGTATCGAGCTCGGCTGTCCGGGCCGTTACAGGATCGTCTGGACATCCATGTCGAGGTTCCTGCCGTGTCGGTCCAAGAACTCCAAGGGCAGGAGGCGGCAGCCGAAACGTCCGCCGTGATCCTCTCTCGTGTCGTGGAGGCCAGACGGCGTCAGGTGGATCGATATGCGAAAGACGGCATCCATACGAATGCCCAGTTGAAGCCGCGGCTGCTGAAGCGGTATTGTGGCCTGGACAAGCCTGCGCTGGACCTCCTGCAACAGGCAATGGTCAAACTCGGTCTCTCAGCCCGCGCTCACGGACGCATATTGCGGGTGGCACGGACGATCGCCGATCTTGCGGGTGCGGAGCGCATTCATGCGATTCACGTTGCAGAAGCGATTCAGTATCGCAGTTTGGACCGGCGCCTGGAGTGAGAAGAAGGCGACATGATGCCGACCGTCAAGGTGTTCATCTGGTGGTTTATCGTTGGTGCGACGATGGCCTTGGCGGTGATCATGCTCCAAGGCGGTATTCGTGAAGTGATGCAGGCGCAAGGGTCTGTCTGGGAATTGAAGCTGGTGGAATTGCTGACGACGATTATGGGCGGAGGGTTGTTGGGCGGCTGCATTGCGCTCATTCTCGACCGCATCAAGAAATCCTGACAGGTATTCGTCATTATCGAGAACGAGGAGCAATCATGGACCTGGAGATTGGTTCGAACCTGTATCGAAACACCGACGGCACGGTAGAAATTCAGGGGATCCCGCAGATTCAGATTTCGCTGAGAGAGCCGGCCAAAACCGTCCTTGTGAATTTCGCCCTCTTTGACGGAACGGGCAAGGTGATGGCGAAACTCGTTGACAGCACGCTCATGTTCAACGAGCGGCGCGCCTATGAAGTATCCAAAACCTCAAGCCGCGTGACGCTGACTCATACGGATTCGAAGAAAGTCGTGCTGGAAATTGCGCTCAAGACTCCGAACGTGATTGCGTTGACAAAAGGCAGCTTTCACTCGGTCAAGGGTAATCTGGTCGAGGTATCCGACAAAGAATGGAAGATCGACCGTCAGCAAGCCAGCGGCACCACCGAGGACGCGGCGGGTGGTGCCGTCAGAATCGGATGACCCGATGATTCATCACGATGCGACCGGAGTGATGGAGATCTGATTGTTCTTCACATCGACTGCGGCCGTTTGCCCGTCCCGCAGTTCTCCTTTGATCAGTTGGCGGGCGATAGGCGTTTCCAATTCCTGCTGAATCAGCCTCTTGAGAGGTCTGGCCCCGTAGACGGGATCGTAACCGCGCTCTCCGAGGTACCGAAGTGCCGCCTGCGTCGCCGTCAGCGTGATACGACGCTCCGCCAACCTGCTTTTTAGCCGCTCGAGTTGTATCTCGACAATCGTCGTCAGTTGATCCGTTTCCAATGGATGAAATACCACCGTCTCGTCGACGCGGTTGAGGAATTCAGGACGGAAATGACGGCGAAGCTCGTCCATGACGACGGCGCGGACATCCTCGTATGTCGATCGGCGCGAGCGCTGGGCTTCGAGGATTTGAGGACTGCCGATGTTCGATGTCATGATCAGGACGGTGTTCTTGAAGTCGACCGTCCGGCCCTGTGAATCCGTCAGACGCCCGTCGTCAAGCACCTGAAGCAGCACATTGAAGACGTCATGATGCGCCTTCTCGATTTCATCAAAGAGGATTACTGAAAAGGGTTTTCGACGCACGGCCTCGGTCAGTTGTCCTCCCTCTTCGTACCCCACATATCCCGGCGGCGCTCCGATCAATCTGGCGACGGTATGTTTTTCCATGTATTCGGACATGTCGATTCTGATCAGATTGCCTTCGTCATCGAACAGGGTCGCAGCCAGGGCTCTGGCTAATTCCGTCTTACCGACGCCAGTGGGACCGAGAAACAAAAATGAGCCGATCGGTCGGTTCGGGTCTTTAATTCCTGAACGCGCGCGCAGGACCGCATCGGCTACGGCCCGGACCGCTTGATCCTGCCCCACGACGCGCTGATGAAGCAGCTCTTCCAGCTTGAGAAGTTTCTCCATCTCGCCTTCCATCAACCTGGAAACCGGTATGCCGGTCCATCGGCTGACTACGGCCGCGATGTCATCCTCGTCGACCTCCTCCTTGAGCAGTCGACTCTCGCCTTGTTTCTTCCCCAGCTGTTGCTGTTCGATGGACAGTTCGCGCTCGAGACGAGGCAACTCTCCATACCGCAATTCCGCGACCCGGTTCAGGTCGTAGGCGCGCTCCGCCTTTTCGATCGCGAGTTTCACTTCTTCGATGGCCTCGCGATGCTTGCGCAGTCGTGCCACGGAAGCCTTCTCGGAGTCCCACCGGGTCTTCAACGCCTGGAGATCCCGCTGCTTTTCATTCAATTCCTGCTCGAGGGCGGTCAGCCGCGCGTGACTGGCCTGATCTTTTTCCTTCCGTAGAGCTTCTCGTTCGATTTCGAGCTGCAAGACCTTTCGAGAAACCTCGTCCAATTCGGCGGGAAGACTATCGATCTCCGTGCGCAGGCGGGCCGCCGCTTCATCAACCAAGTCGATGGCCTTGTCCGGTAAAAAGCGGTCGGCGATATACCGGTGCGAAAGTTTCGCTGCCGCCACGAGAGCGGCATCCTTGATCCGGACGCCGTGATGGACCTCATAACGTTCCTTCAGGCCGCGCAGAATGGAAATCGTATCCTCCACGGTCGGTTGATCCACCAGCACCGTTTGAAATCGACGTTCGAGAGCCGCATCCTTCTCGATATGCTTTCGGTATTCGTCCAGGGTCGTGGCCCCGATGAGATGCAGTTCGCCACGGGCCAACATGGGCTTGAGGAGATTGGCAGCGTCCATCGCGCCCTCTGCAGCGCCGGCTCCGACAACCGTATGGAGTTCGTCGATGAACAACAGGATCTGCCCCTGGGAAGACTGAATCTCCTTCAACACCGCCTTGAGACGCTCCTCGAATTCACCGCGGAACTTCGCACCTGCGACCAGCGCACCCATGTCCAGCGCGATCACCCGTTTTTGTTTGAGTCCTTCGGGGACGTCACCCTTGACGATGCGGATGGCCAGGCCTTCGACAATGGCCGTTTTCCCGACGCCCGGTTCGCCAATCAACACAGGATTGTTTTTGGTTCGACGCGAAAGAATTTGAACGACCCGGCGGATTTCTTCGTCGCGACCGATCACGGGGTCCAGCTTGCCCTGGCCGGCCAGCTGAGTCAGGTCGCGTCCATACTTTTCGAGTGATTGATAGGTGCCTTCAGGGTCCTGTGTCGTGACGCGTTGATTCCCTCTTACCTGTTGAAGCGCCGGGAGGAGCCGATCCCGGGTCAGGCCGAGCTTCTTGAACACGCCGCCCTCCTGGACCATAGCGAGAAGGACATGTTCCACGCTGAGAAAATCATCTTTCAATGCCCGCTGTTCATCTTCGGCCTTGGTCAGCACGTGATTCAGACGGGGAGTAATGTGCAACTGACCCGGGGCGCCAGTCGCGCCTTGAACTTGAGGGAGCTTGGCGAGCGCCTGCTCGGTGGCCTGCTTGACCGCCTGTATCGACACGCCGGCCTGTTCGCATAAGGATGGGACGATGCCTCGCTCTTGCTCGAGTAAGGCCAGCAGCACATGTTCGACGTCAATGCCCTGATGGCTTCGTCTCATGGCATGAGACGAGGCGGTCTGAAGCGCTTCCTGAAGTTTAATCGTCGCCCGATTCATATCCATGTGGCCTTCCTCCCGTATCGCCATATCTATGAGCAATCCATAAGCATAAGTTCAGTCAAGTCAACGCCATGAAGAACTCCGCTTGACCCTGGACCAGTGGCCCGCTATTGTCCATCCCAGTCATTATGATCTCTCCGACGCTCGCCCTGTACCACAAGGCCCTTCAAAAGACCTGGCAATCTCTTCAACGGGGGTGGGTCACCATCCTCGCGGTCGTCGGGTTTGGCTTCCTCCTTGTGCTCGCGACACAACTCGCGGGCGGCCTAGGTATCGCCGGAGGATTTCTGCTCGGAGCTGTGAACGCGCTGTTGGTTGGAGCGACGTTGAGCTTGATCGAACAGTCGGTCGCCTTTGCCCGGCGGTTGACGATGCAGGATGTCTTCGACAGCTTTGGCCGGTATTTTTGGGATGTCATCGGGGTCGGGTTCGTGTTGTGGATTCCATTGATGGTGCTCGACATGGGGATGGAGGCGAATCCGTATGGACAATTCCTTTCGTATGCCGTCCTGCTTCTCGTCTTTCTTTTGCTCAACCCGGCGCCGGAAGTCATCTATCAGGTCCGGCACGACTCTCCGTTGGATGTCTTCAAGAGCTCGTATGACTTTGTCATGGAAAATTGGATTGAATGGTTCATCCCCATCGCCATTCTCCTCATTCCTTTGGTGCTCTCTCCGATGGGCCTCAGGTCGGTCTTCTCAATATCCAGCCGCGCAGGACGCGGAGCGGGACTCGACTTTTTCCAGATCCTGATACTCCCGTTCACGATCCTGGGCGGCTGGCTGGACTATCTGGGCGTCCCCCCCGCCATCAGTTCTTACGTCGTGTTGGTGCTGACACCGCCCTTAGCCGTGGCCATGATGTTATTTCGTGGCCATCTCTTTGCATCACTTGTGAACTCCTCCCGTCGTCAGCGGCAATTTGCCTCGCGGATCGCCGGAGACGAGTAAAGTCTCCAAGAGACGGGGTACGGCCGCTTAAAGCCCCGCGGCAGCCGCAAAAACCGAATTTGACCCTTATAGAAAATTGAGGCTCCCCCGCGTGATTTCTTTATGGAAACCCTTGAGAACTGCTGCGAATTAGTGTATGGATTTACCTACACCAAAGACAGTTATTAAAACCAGTCAGCCCGGTGAAGGGACATCCCTCGTGCGGCTATCGATTTTCTGGCGGATCGTACTGACGTCTCTTCTTATTATCGTTGTGATGGCCGGCGTCAACCTGTACGCCCTGATTCAGCTCAGGCAACTATCGGCCCTCAGCACGAAGATGGCGGTTCAGCACTATCCGGCCATCGAAGCGGCAAAACGATTGTTGACGCTCGCGTATGTCCAGCTCAACAGCGAAAAGAAGTATCTGGCCGTGCGGGATGCCACGTTTCTCGAACATTTCGATGAAGAGGTCGAAGAATTTCGGAAAGGCATCGACACGCTGCTGTTGCAGGAAGTTTCCCCGGAGGGAATCCAGCTACTGGAGCATGCCAAACGACTTCAACAAGAACGGTTGGGTATGTTCCACGCCGATTTGGATCAGCCTCAACGTGCTGTCGTCGCCCTGTCAACGGCCTACGAAAGCCGGCGCAATTTGGTGATGGATCAACTGACGACGACGATGCAGCACTATATCGATTTTCATGAATCAGGGATCATCACCGGCGTCAGGCGATCGCGTGAGAGTTCCGCGCAAGCCGAGGCAGTGACGGAGCAGCTCGTCTTGTTGGCTCTGTTATTTGGAATCGGATTGGCGGGGATCGCGAGTTATACGATCTTACGTCCGCTCCGGCAATTACAAGGACATATCAAGCAGATCGGGCAGGGTAACTTTCGGGCATCCCTGAACATTCGAGCCCCGAGTGAACTCAGAAACCTCGTCGATACGGTCAATTGGATGGGAGGCAAACTTCAGGAACTCGATGACATGAAGGGGGAGTTCCTGGCCCATGTGTCCCATGAATTGAGAACGCCCATGGCCTCGATTCAGGAGGGCACCCACTTGCTGCTGGATGAAATCCCCGGCCCGTTGGTGCCGGAGCAGCGCACGACGCTGAGAATCATGGCAGACAGCAGCAGACGCCTCATTCATCTGATTTCGACCATTCTTGATCTTTCCAAAATGGACGCGGGGATGATGGAGTACCGAATCGTCGCGACCGATCTCAAGCGCATTGCCGACATCTCGGTCAACAAGATCCGGTTGCTCGCGGATGCGAAGCATGTGCAGCTCGTAGTGGAAGCGCCGGCACAACGTGTGTGGGTCAAAGCCGATTCAGTGCGCATTGAGCAGGTGTTGGACAATCTGTTATCAAATGCCTTGAAGTTCAGCCCTGAGGGAGGCATTGTGAAGGTCTTGATGCGGCCCGACTTGAAGGTGGGTGTGCTCGAGGTCTCTGTGTCCGATGTCGGGCCGGGCATTCCAGCCGACGATCTGCCGCATATATTCGAGCGGTTTTACCAAGGACGAACGTCATCCAAACAGTCGCTGCCCGGCAGCGGACTTGGCCTGGCCCTGGCCAAGAAAGTCGTGGAAGCGCACGGAGGTCGGATTTGGATCGAAAGCGAAGTGAAGAAGGGAACGACTGTACGGTTTGTCCTACGCATGACGAGGCGGGTGGAAGCAGCATGAAGTCATTGCTCCGGTTGGGCGGCTCTGTGGGGTATGCGATGTTCGCAGCTTTGGCCATAAGCGGTTGTGCATCATGGGCACCCACGCCTTCGGGGACATCCCCATTTTTCACTGTGGAACCTGCCGAAACCAAGGCCATGCAGACGATGGCAAAAAAACAGGATGCACTCGTCGCAAAATGCGCCGAACGCAATTCATGTGACCAGGCCTATTTCACACGCGCACTTATCGCCCTGTACGAAAGTCATGACAGCGCAGTGAAGTACTTCGAAAAGGTGATCGCGACATCGCCGCGCAGCCAATTGGCGGCTACGAGCAAGATGTGGCTGCAATTGCTCCAACAGTATCCGAATCCTACAGAGCGGTCATGGACGACTTCCGTGATGGCTGCTCCTGCCGTATCCGATGGACAGATTGTCCTTGCACAAGCTTCGGATCGGCTGGTGCGGGATTTGCTTGATAGGGAATTGATCATTCAACAGTTGCGGGCGATGAAGGATTCCGATTCTCAGGCCATCGAAGTGTTGCAGCGGGATTTGGCTGAGCGGGAACGGAAGGCCGATGCCTTGATCGGTAAAAAAGATCCTCCTCCAAAGGTTCCGGGAGAAAGCGGCACCATCCAGTCGCTTCAAAAGCAACTGGTGGAGCGCGAAAAAAAGATCGACGAATTGTACAACCAGTTGGAAGCGCTCAAGCGTATCGATCAGGAGACCAGGGAAAAGATCCGTCCTATTCGCCCGCCGTCAACGGTTGCTCCGCTGACGGCGCCGGAACTGGCGCCAACACAATAAAGGAAGTCGAGCACACCATGGAACAAGAGCACATTCTCGTTATCGATGATGAAGAAGGTCTGTTGCAGCTCGTAAAGATGCGGCTCAACGCAATGGGGTTTGCCGTCACCGCGTGCACGAACGGCCATGATGCCGTCAGCGCGGCCAAAGTGAATCGGTTCGATCTGGCGATCACCGACCTCCGTCTGCGGGGGGAGGACGGGCTGGATGTGACCGAAGAACTGCTGCGGATCCATCCGGGATTGCCCGTGATTATCCTGACGGCCCACGGAAGCATTCCGAACGCCGTCGAAGCCGTGCAGCGCGGGGCGTTCGGGTACCTGACCAAACCGTTCGATGACAAAGAGCTGAAATTGAAGATCGAGGAGGGATTGTCTCCCCAGCGGATGACGCGCGAGATTCAGCGGCTGAAATCGCTGGTCAACGAGCTGTATGGAATGGAGAACGTCGTGGCGCGCAGCCCGGCGATGCAGCGGTTGCTGCAACAGGTGGTGCAAGTCGCCGATTCCGATGCCACGATGCTGCTCTTCGGTGAAACCGGGACTGGAAAGGAAGTGTTTGCCCGGGTGACCCACGCCAACAGCCGGCGAAGCAAGGGGCCGTTTGTCGCGCTCAATTGCGCGGCTATTCCTGAAACCCTGTTTGAATCGGAGCTGTTCGGGCACGTCCGAGGTGCCTTCACCAGCGCACTCGGTCCAAAGAAAGGGCTATTTCAAAGCGCGCACGGAGGAACGTTGTTCCTCGATGAAATCGGCGAAATGCCGCTATCGATGCAGGTCAAGCTCTTGCGCGCGGTGCAGGAACGCGAAGTGCGGGAGGTCGGAGCGGAGCAGGCGACCAAGGTGGATGTCCGGATCATCGCGGCCACCAATAAGGATCTTGGCGAAGCTGTCAAGAATGGGACGTTTAGAAACGATCTCTATTACCGTATTTCGGTCGTCCCTCTGTTCATTCCTCCTCTCCGTGACCGGCGAGACGACATACCGATCCTGGCGCAGCATTTTCTCGTCGCAAGCGCCAAGCGCGCGAACAAGGAGGCCCGCGGGTTCACGCCCGCAGCGCTGCACCGGCTGGTGACGAACCTGTGGCCTGGAAATGTGCGTGAACTCGAGAATGCGATTGAAAAGGCCGTCGTCATGTCCCGGCAGGATATGATCACTCCGGATCTGCTTCCTTCGATCGGGACGACGCCGGATTCGCAGCTCAAGCCTCTGACAGAGGCAAAAGAAGAATTTGAAAAGACGTATTTGAAGAACGTGTTGCAATTGACCGGCGGCAACATCTCGAGAGCAGCCCAGCATGCCGGACGGTATCGCGCCGACTTTTACAAAATGCTCAAGAAGTACGGACTCCATCCCTCTTCGACGAAAGTGAAGGCGGGGCCGGAGGTCGAAGAAATGGAGGAGGAAGCCGATCTGACCGAGGCGGAGCGGTAGCGGTCGGGTTCCTCAGTGCGTGAGGCAAGAACTCAATGTCGATCTTTGCCGCCTGTGACTTTTGGTTCGTTGATCGGATCCATCGTGTTGAGAATGGCATTTCCGCAGGTGCGTCTTCTCACGCCTGACCGAATAGCCTGCCCACCTGCGTTTACGAATATCGGCCATCGTCCCGTTCGGCCGCGGATCGCATCTCGTTACTGAGATGATCGGCGCGGCATGGCGCCCTCCGGTTCCTATCACCCGGCAGGAGGCTCGAACAAGAGCATGACCGATGGTATGCTCGTAATATCGTCATCGGAATTCCGCCGCACAGAGCGCATGACGATCTCCACCTGCTCAGCGGGACGATCAATTCCCTTGGAAGCGGATCTCTTCATTGCAAAGGTGAATGATGAAATGTCCCAATTGTTTGACCGAAAATCCTGATGAGGGAGACCAGTGCAAATCATGCGGCATGAGATTCAAGGTGAAACGCCGGCCGTCTGCTCCGCGCCATGATTCCATCGCCGAATACTTCACATTCAGACACATGGTCGCGCCGTTTTGGATCAGAAGTGCCTATGTGCTCGGGCTGATCACCATCACCGGCGCCAGTATGGCGGCCATGCTGTTGCCGTACATGGTGACCTATTCCGAACATGATCACATGCTGGTTCGTATAGGCAGCATGGTCGTGCTCGTAGTCGGCAACATCTTGTGGCGGATACTCTGCGAGATGGTGATCGTCCTGTTCAGGATGCACATGCTGTTGGAGCGGCTGGACGACAGGGCTCGATGGCTTGCGGGGGTCGATACATTCGACAACTGAGCAGCCCTGTTATCCACATCGATTTGTATCACCGATATCTGCTCCGTTAGAGGCATATCCCGGCAAGAGTTTCCGTGTTCGATAATCCTTCTCTTCACATGTGAGTTTTCCTTCTTCACGCAGCGGCGCTGCAATCCCGATCATGAAGTCGGTGACCTGTTCCGGTTTATAATCACGTGGAAGGCCGGACAAGAGATCGGATTCAGTCCTCTTATTAGGAACGGCGGCGAGAAATCCTTGCATGCGATGGGTTTGTGTTATGCCGAGCGATTGAGAACGCTTGGTTGTACGCCGAATGCGCATGATTTACTATACTTGACATTAGGTAATGTATAACTGTATTTCATCATGTATGGGAGAGCGTCATCGAGCTGAGCCGATCAGCAACATTGACAATAACCTCAAATCTCTGAGGGCGGCCAAGGGCATGTCCCAAAGCGACTTGGCCGATTCAGCCCAAATCACTCGGCAAGCGGTCTGCGCAATTGAGGGCAATCACTATCTTCCGACTACCGCGGTCGCGCTTCGTCTGGCTGGGGTATTGGGATGCCGCGTCGAGGACCTTTTCAGCCTGCGTGCCACCGGCGAAGTGATCGAAGGAGAACTCATCGGGGAACTCGGCCAGGTGGACGTCAATCACACCTCGGTGCGGGTGAAAGTCGCCCGTGTCGAGGATCATTACGTCGTTCGTCCCGTACGTGCCTTGGGAGAACTTCTCGCGTATATGGTGCCGGCCGACGGATTGCTACTCGGCGGAGCAGTGAACGGACGTGGAGCCGGCAAGATCGGCAAGCGGGTGCGTGTACAACTGCTCCGGGACCGCCGTGTGATCGAACAGGAAATTGCGATTGCCGGGTGCGATCCCGCGATCTTCCTGGCAGGGGAATACCTCCGGCGCTATAAAGAGACCGCGACGGTGACCGGATGGACCATGGGAAGCAGCGCGGCGCTTGAGGCGCTCAAGCGGCATGAGGTTCATATGGCAGGGCTCCATATCGTCGACGAAAAGACCGGAGAGTCGAACATTCCCTATCTTCGAAAGCATCTGCGTGGCGATGATTACCTGATCGTGACGTTCGCAGCCTGGGAGGAAGGGTTGATCGTGCGGCAGGGCAATCCCAAAGACATCCGCAAGATTGATGATCTGAGCCGCAGGGATATTACCCTCATCAATCGCGAAAAGGGTGCCGGTGCCAGGCATTTGCTCGATCAACGACTCGAAAAAGAAGGCCTGCAATCGCAAGACGTCAGGGGCTACGACCTGGTCGCAGATTCACATTTCCAGGTGGCACGCCGGATTTCAGAAGGATCTGCCGACGTGGGAATGGGCGTTCGTTCTGCGGCAAATCTATTTGGATTGGACTTTATTCCACTGCAGCAATCCCGCTATGACCTTGTAGTGCCAAAGTCCTACCTCACGGCATTACCAAGCATCGGAAACTTATTGGAAGCCATAGTGAGCCGCCAGTTCCGCACGGAAATCGAGGCACTGGGAGGATACGACACAAGGGAAACCGGAAAGATCCGCCAGTTGCGCGTGCAATAGATAGGCTCTGTGAGAGCCCGCCATCGGACCTCAGATTCTCTCAGGATTCTGTCAGCCGGCAGATTGAAGCGGTTGCCGCAAGGGCGCCGCATGCGCTGAAATCCGGGAGGCCTTCCCCGATCATTCTTCTTATAGACCGTAGCGATTAGAGTCCTTGCCCGGCGGCCGCTGTCTTAGGCTGGTGGCGAGCCGTGCCGGACTCCGCAGTCTGATGTTGCCAGCGCGAATCGGAGGAGGACAGGAGCGTTGCGGATCGTCCGGCCTTCGATGTGGCAGCTAGTGGAAGCCTGCGCCCAGGTACGGATGGCAGAGGGTAATAGTGCAGCGACGCCGGATCTTGCGCGGGCATGGTAGACCTGAGTTTGAACCCTAGGCCCTTGACGGTCATGATGAATTCCTGGTTAGTCCGGGCGGGGTTGAGTTTGCGTCTGAGCGAAGAAATATGCACGTCCAACGTATGAGGGAAAATGGCGAATCCTTCACCCCACGCCTGATCCAACAGGGCTTTTCTGGAAAGATAGTGGCCAGGCGCCGCCACAAGGCTTTGCAGAATACGAAATTCGGTCCTGCTGACTGAGACGGCTTGCGAGCCGACCGTGACTTCACATTTGTCCAGATTGACGGTCACACCGTTTGATACGAATTGGGTAGGAGCAGGGCGTTCCCATCGCTGGCGACGAAGAACAGCCCCGACCAATGCGACGATGACGGAAGGGCCGGCATTGCAGACCGCGTTGGTGGCGCCGTCCTCAAGGTCCATCGTGCAGTGCTGCTCGTCGCAACTGTCCGGATGATAGGTGATAGTCACCAAAGGTGGAAGTTTAGGCGATTCGAGACGAAGACGGGAAAATCCGGACTCACGACGGTCTACGACGAGAATTGCGGGAGTGGTCGCCTGCAATTCCTGAAGGGCTTCCTCCTGATTTCGCGCGCCACGAATTCCATAGCCGCCCTGCAGTAGCGCCCGTTGCAGGCTTGTTTGAAGGTGCGTGTCGCCCGATATCAGCAATACCGTACCGCGAAAAATCTTGGCTCGCATGGTGTGGATCCCTTCCGTGGTGTTACAAACGTGAACCACTCTCACGAATCTCTAGTGACCGGCGAACTCGCTCGAAAGGATGATGCAGCAACGAAATATCGGACTGTTCAGGTCTCGTCTGATGAATCCGTCGGTACGGTGGATCGAGATACGAACAGTCGTTCCTGCGCTCCATCCGGGATTCCGCCCTTCATCCATCTCCACCAGTGCTGCCATGGTCGCGTTGCCAAGAGTCAGGGCGATATGCTGTCCAATGGGCGTCAGGCGTATCACCGTGATCGTTGCGTGCAGCCAAACATGAGTCGGCGACTCATCAATGACGAGAGGGAGCGGAGGGGTCGGTTTCTGACGAGTGGGTAGGAGCCGAATATCGTGAGGATCGATGACAACATTGACTCTGTCCCCCGTCGACAGAGCCGGTTGCCCCTCGGAGATGGGACTTCGGCTCTTCAGGACAATATTGTCCTGATCAAGCCTGACGGTGGTCACGTTGTCGTAGTTGCAGTGGTAGTTCATCACCACGGTTCCGATCCAACGGTTCCAGCGTTGTTTGCCCCTTCTGAACGTCCCTGCCTCGAGATTGACCACGTTCTCCGCGATGCATACGCGGGCTTCGTCCCCGATTTGGACGGTCTCATGAGCCGGCGAATATCCCGTCCAGCGTACGCGCAGATGTGTGTGGTCGCCCACCCGCATGAGCAGAGCAGTGCGCGTCAGACCCTTGGTCCTCATCACGACCACGCCGGTGATGATGTTGGAGTCGGTTGGCGACAACACATTTCTGCCTGCGTCCGGCAGGAGATACATGCTCTGTTCCAGACGAAGCTCATGCTTCGGTGATGACATGAAACCCTCCTTACGCTCCGAACGATCCATGTGCTGCCTGCAAATCCGTAGTAGTTAGAAAAATAGTTGGTACTGAATCCTGATGGCGTTTTCGACCAGCGTGCCGCCGACGGCGTCGACGGGAATAGAGCCGTTAGGGTAATAGTTTTGCCCTCCTGAAGCCGTGCTAGAGCCATTGATGAGAGGCATGGGATTACTTCTGCCTATAGCAAACCCTCCGGTGCCCATTGCAATGTTTGTATAGGTAATTTGGATTGAGTGGTCGTAAGTGCCTCTCAAAAACCAATTGAGTGACACGTCAACTTGTTTGATCAGGTCACCTGCAGAACGCGTGTCTGGATCCCAGTAGGCATAACGTCCAGCCAATTCAAGGTACTTGGGGATGATGTAGTAACCGCTCTGGACATACCAACCCATTGCATTCCCTAGTGGACCGGGAGCTAACCCTGAGCATGAAAATGGAGAACCCGCGAGAAAGCCAGTTCCACTGCCTGTATTTACCAATTGAGACGAGTATTGAACGCAATCAGCACTTTCGTCCTTCCGAATAACATTCTTAAAATATAATTCTCCTTGAAGAGAAAAGCCGCGATACTTGAATACGCTGTCTACTGCCCAAGTTGAATAATCGACTACCCCCCAACCCAACTGCCGTCCGTTTCCTGTTGCAGCTAGCATCCGTCGAATATTCAAGTTCGCCAGATCGACGCCGATGAATGCATTGTTCGAACTGGTATTTACGCGAGGGTTATATGAGTAGCCACCGCCGACTGCTAGTTGAGGGGTTTTTGAATACGAAATGTCGCCTTCGCCATATCCCGGCCGACCCATGATGTTCCAGTTCAATCTGGCCGAGAACATGAGACGGTTTAGATCACGTCGAGTGTCCGCATTGAGATTGCGTTGCAACGGATTTGCTGGGAGGCCGGTATTGCTAATGTCTGTGCAATTCACATCTCCAGGAGGTAGAGGAGTGGTGCCCGTCTGCTGTCCTCCCGGACAGTTCTGTGTTACCTGTTCGCTCTCAAAGTTCCCCAGTCTTGTGAAGTTGGGTCCGGCTCCGCCGAAGACACCAAGATAATAGTTGAGCGGAAACCGCTCCTCGTCGTTCATGAGCGTCAGACCGATGTCTCGCCGATCCAGTCCGCTTGCTGTAAAGGCGTCCATGACGAGCGCACGCTCGGTGAACTGCATCGATGCGGTTGAATTGATCTGCGCGCGGTTGAAGTAGACGCGGTATTGCCCAATTTGGGCATTGGCCCAATCCAGCTTGGTATTGAGGATATAGAAATCATAGAGTTGCACCGAACCCTGTGTCTGAGCGCTTTCGTTCGTCGAGTCCATGCGAAGCTGGATGTAGTACTTCATGTCCGGATCGAAGACGTGCCCCATCAGATAGAGGCGCGCGCGTCTGAGTGCGATGGTTGACGCTTCTGCTTCTGAGCGATTCACCCGATAGTCCCCGAACACGCCGACGATGTCCGGGAAGTTCTTCCCGTCTCCCGGGTTTCTCCACGCCGCATTTCGATGCCGGTTGATGTACTGGGTGGCGACCCGTCCTCGGATGCGAAGGAGGAATGCATTGTCGTTGGTGCTGAGATTGAATCCTCGGTCGTACCAGAACTTGTACGAAGGCTGACGCGCATAGGATTGTTCTTCATAGTCGCGCACGAGAGCCCCGTATCGCTGCTGAGAGATGCGGCCCTGTGCCAGCGCATCATCGAGAAGAAATTTTGTGACCGGATCGATTCCATCGATTGGGACCGCAGGCTGCCGTGAGGGCCCCTGGTCCGAGTCTGCGCCGGCTGCAGGAGCTGTGTCAGCGAATGTCATTCCCATCACGGCGCAATACAGCATGATCCGGCATGCCGCCTTCCAGGAGAATTCCGCTGCCCATCTTCGAAACCGTTCCCGCAACGTTCCTTCGCTCCACTGGCGCTGACTTGTGACGGCGTCGCGTTCATAGGGACCTTTCAGCCGGTCCGATACGCGGCCAATAGATGAAGTCGTTCTCCGCTAAGGAGACGCACCGACCAAAAACTTGTTCAAATCAACCGCGGATGAGTTGAGCATCGGATCCATGACGTATTGGGCATGCGGTTCGAAATACACCGCATAGGCCTGCTCAGGCGTCCAAGGACTCGGATAGTTGGGATCGTAGGCATCGATACGACGGACCGGCTGTTCGACGTGGTAGTAATCCACCTTGAGATGAAAATAACGGTCGCGGACCTTGATCCATCCTCCGGTGACGTCCCGCCAGTATCTTGGGTTGCGACCAGGTGAGAGAACCTGGAAGCGAATGCGCTCTTGTGATTCGACCTTTTGAAGCGCCTTTTGGAGGACGGGGACAAGCGCTTCGAGCTCTCTTTCCCGAAGAAACTTCTTCGGTGGCTGGTCGTCGTTCAAGAAACGGATTGGAACTCCGGAAACCTGGCGAACCGAAAAGCCGCGGAGCAGTCGATTGAGTTGATCCAACGGAATGTCCGTTGCGGTGGATCGGACGCCCGCGTCCTCCGCATCGGGGTCGGTCTCCATCCGAACCACGACTCGGTCGTCTTCCTGGATGACCCGGGTGGTTTCTGGCAGCCTTGCGCAGCCGCCCGTCAGGGTGGTCAGCAAGAGCAGCAGGGCGAGAATGCGAATCGAGCAAACCGGAAAGCACGTCAGCATTCGGCGTCTCACGGCACACACAATCAGACAGAATCAAATGACACTGTGTACGCAGAAATTGAATTACACAATACATGACAATGATGTCAAGTATTGTAATGTATGTGTGCGTAAGTAAGCTATTATGGAATTTGTAATGAATTTGCGACATGTCATGGAGTCGGCATCTGGAGATATAAGACTTCTCTGAACGTGTTACGTCTCTCTCAAATGTGAGCAACAGTTATTGACGTAAACGACTGGTATGAAATATAGCTCACAAGCTATGAGGAGCGAAGACTGCCCTAGTCAAAGATCCGTATCGCGTGAAGACGGTTTTCTCGCGCAATTCCCCCTTACTGGTTCAGGGCCATACACCGCAGATGCATAAGACATTTGCACCTATCTGTAGTGCTCTGTGGATCATGGTGTTGCTGTGCGTCGATGCGTTGATACCGTGTTCAACGCGGGCAAACGCCACGACTGCCGGCAATCCAGTCACGCAGTTCGGTGGTGCAAATGTCACAGGGCTCGGCACGCCGAACGTGACGGTCAATCAGACCACTCCACTGGCAGGCATCAATTGGACGAGCCTCGGCAATAATCCCGGAGACGTGCTCCGCTTTGTCCAGCCTTCTGCAAGCGCAATCGCGTTGAACAGAGTGGTCGGTGCGGACCCTAGCCATTTTCTGGGCTCCCTGCTCGCGAATGGGTCCGTGATCGTCATCAATCCGAATGGCGTGTACTTCGGCGGCGGTGCCCAGGTGAATGTGAACGGATTGATTGCCTCTTCGTTGAATATGACCGATGCGGCCTTCCTGAGCGGAAAGTATTCGTTCGACGGCTCAGCGGCAAACGGCATGGTGCGCAATGAAGGCCAAATCAACGCAGGCCCGTATGGTGTCTATCTCATCGCTCCCAACGTCACCAACAACGGCGTGATTACGAGCGCCGGAGGCCATCTCGCGTTGGCCGCAGGGACGTCTGCGTATCTGTCCGAGCGTGCCGATGGGCGCGGACTGTTGGTAGAGGTCAAGGCACCGGCCGGCGAGGCATTGAATCTCAAGAGTCTGGTGTCCGACGGCGGCCAGGTGAGCATGATCGGGCGGTTGGTGACGCAAAGCGGGGTCGTCCAGGCGAACAGCGCGCATATGCGGAACGGAAAGATCGAATTGATATCGACCGACCGGACCACGTTGACGGCAGGCAGCGTCACGGCGGCAAACGGCGGTCAGGATGGTATTGCTGACGGCGGAAACATTCTCGTCAAGTCCGACCTTGCCAGTGGCCAAACGACATTCGAATCGGGTGCCAAAATCGACGTGTCAGGAGGGGTGAAGGGCGGGAACGGAGGCTTTGCAGAAGTGAGCGCAGGCAGTGTGTCGCTGGGAGGCCAATTTCTCGGTCGTGCAACATCAAGCTATAAAGGCGGGCGGTTCCTGATTGACCCCCTTGTTGTCGGCTCGACGGTCACGTGGGACGATTTGCAGGGATTCGTCGGAAGCGGCGCCTCCGACGTTGAATTCCGCTCGCCTGTAGGAACCGATCTTACTGTCAATATCGGGAGACTCTTCAATCTCATTCCGGTGGTTGACCCCAATACGGGAACCGTCATATCCGGATGGGCTCTCCCGCCGGGACAGGAAGGATTCCTTAGGTTCACGGCAGGAAAAGATTTAATTTTCATGCCCAACAGCTTTATCCAGAATGGATCAAACTCTACAGGTGTGTCTCCAGCCAAATGGAGCTATGTCCTGACGGCGGTCAATGACATTCAGTTCAATGGTGCAAGATTGATCACAGGCGGAGGGGGCAGCATGTCTCTTACCGCCGGCCGGGACATTACGTTGATTCCGACTAGCGGGGTTGGACAGACGACGCTGCAAACGTTCTCCGCAAATATGTTCATCGCTGCGGGAAGAGACTTAATCGCCCCGAGCGCTTTGGGAATCGGCGTCCAGCCTGGCCCGGGTGTCACGTATTCTGGCATTCGCGTGGATGGCCCCGGGAACCTCACGATCAATGCCGATCGAGATTTCCTCGGCGGGGCAGTCGGGAACGTACCAGGTGGTCCAGGATTTGTGTTGTCCGATGGAATCGCGAGGGTGAATGTGGGTGGCAATCTGGGAAGCCCGGCTAACTATGCGAATTTCACCCTGGGGTCTTATCGCGTAGATCCGGTGACGCAAGCCGTCACCTTCGGGAAGACCAGGGTCGAAGTTACCGTGGGAAATAACATCTACATGGGGTTGATGCAGGACCGCGGTCTATCGGATCGCGTTCTTGGTCAGCCGCTCCGTCCGGACATCATGAATACCTTCAATCCTCTCAGCTCGGCAAGCCTGCTCTCGGATCAGGGGAGCATTTTTTTAAAATCGAACACGCCGGATTTCGTCTCAGGAGGATCTCCGGATCGGAACATCTATCCTTCGTCGTTTTCCGCACTGGCGCCGAACGGAAATATCTCCATAGCCAGTCAGTTGCGATTCTGGCCCTCCGAGGTCGGAAGGCTGACGTTCCGGGCCGGTCAATCCATCGAAGGTCATGGGGGGCTTGGTTCCGGCGATACGCCCGCGATATCTCTAATATGCGACTCATGCAACCCAATTACGGATCCAAAGTCGATGACGATCTCACCGATTACCGTGACCGCTGGAAAGGATATCACCGATCTCAATCTGGAACTGGTCGATCCTTATCTAAAAACCATTAATGTTTCGGCTGGCAACGACATCAGGAATGTGTTTGGACTCTTTGCAGTTCCAGACCTCGGTAAAGATGTGATCGGCAATCCGATTTCTGCAGTGACCATTACTGCGAACGGGAATATTGATTTTGCAGGACGTTCGCAAGGCAATAATCCAAATCCCAGCTCAGGATTTCTCTTTGGCGGCACTGGGCTCGCTCGTGTCACAGCCGGTAAAACCTTGGATCTGGCCGTCAGCAATGGACTTACGTTCCAATTCCAACCGGCTGTACTTTCATCGGACAGCAACTCGAATGCGGCTGATAAGGGTGGCCTCCTGGATGTTGCCGTCGGGGGCGATATCAAGATGACGCAGTCCCGGATTCAATCCTTCAATGGAGGCAATTTGTTCGTCCATGGTTTGACGACGACACAAGCGCCGGTTATTGCAACGACGGGGCTCGTTTCTAGCGCAGTGGTCGGCACGATCATCGTGAACGGTCAACAAGTGCTGGCCATCGCCGGCGTTGCAATTCCAGGGCAGGACGGTATCGGCCCGATCCCAGTCAATTCCAGCAACCAGTCGCTTATCGGAAACCCTGTCTATTTAGTCGACGGGCGTGCGGCGCTGGATATTTCCGGATCGCCGGTCTTGCTCGCAGCGAAAGATACGATCGTCGGGCAGAACGCCATGATCATAGCGGGCAATGCCATGATAGGTGTGAACGGCAAACCGGTCGTGGTGGATTTGTCATCTACGAATGCCGTGTTGCCGAGTGATCTTGTGCACGGCACGGCAGTGCTTGACCGACCGCTGGTTCACTTGGCCGACGGAACCGTCCTCCTGGTTATCAACGGTAAAACGGTTACCTCGGTTCCCGCCGGGTCCGGTCCGATAGACGGACGACCGACTGTCAGCAATGGAGTTGTGACACTGCCGGTTGGTGGGAAACAAGTGGCCATGGTTGAACCAGTGGGTGGCGCGGTGAATGTCGGAACCAACGTGAACCGGGTGGATGACCGAACGGGTATTCTGACCGTGCGGGGCGGGGCGATCGATGTGAAATCCACCGGCAATATCGATGTCAACCTTTCGAGAATTGCCACGTTGGGCGGCGGCAACATCACATTGACTTCCACGACGGGAAATATCAACGCCGGGTCCGGCTCCAGAAATGACGTGACCAGTTTCGTCATCGAGCAACCAGGACCGAACAATCAGCCGATCCGGTCGTTTTTTTCGGTTCCCGGGAGCGGTATCTTTACCTTCCACCCGGCCGACGGCGATCTGCCGAATATTCCCCCGTTCAATCCGTTGTCGCCGTTCGAAGCCACGGTCGCGCTCCATCAGTTCCTCGGGCACGACGTGTCGTCGCTCGAACCGCTGATCCCGGCGGCGCATGAAGCCTGGGTTGAGCAATACAAGACGACGACCGAACAACTATTCGCCGGCTTCAAGCTCGGCGATATCACGTTGAAAGCTTCGCACGATGTGATCGTGCCGCCGGCCGGCATTCGCGGCCGCAACGTCAACATCGACGCCGGTCACAATCTCGATTTGCAAGGCGGAGAAATCAGAGGGATCACGAACGTCAACGTCGGAAACGCGCTCGTCGGAAGCCTTTCGAGCTTTATCGGGGTCTTTGCCGTCAATCTTGGCGGGATTACCGCAGGAACCGCCGGCAGTACGTTGACCTTGAATTCGATCAACGGAAGCGTGGGAACACTGACGACGACCCCGGCTGTCACGGCCAGCGTGTCCACGACGTCGATCACCGGCGCCAAGGCGGCTGATGACGTGAAACTGTTCGAACCTGTTGCCGAGTCCAAGAAGGTCGGCGGCGGATCTGGAGGAGGAAAGTCTCTGAGTGCGCCGTTGCGTATCAAGGACAAGGTCAGAATCAGAGTGGAGACGAAACCGCAGCCTGAATAACGAGTGGATTGAGACTGCAAGTGCGTCACGCGTAGGCGCATGCGCAGATGTGTGAGAGGGACAGTCGAATTTCTACATGGGCGAGAAGGGAGGGCCTGGCATACACAAAGAATCGCAGGACGTGTCATTGGATAAGTGTGTGGAATGGGGTTAATCGAAGTACGTCCGTCGTAATGGGCGGTCAGAGAGTCGCTTACGCGGACATGAGCAAGGAGGGTTGTGTATGGAACGCAATGGGTGGAAGCGCGGCGCCAAAATGCTTGTCGGAATCGCGGCAGGCGTGACGGCGCTCAGTGCCGTCGATGCCAGGGCGCTTCAATTTAACACAGGTGATCTGATGTTGGCTCTGTATGCCAACGGTCAGGAGTACTACCGGAACCTCGGGCCTGCTTCGACCGTCTTGGCTGGTCCGTTTTCCGTCGATATCAGCACCAGTTCATTGAATCCGTTGAGTGTGACCGCGGGTGCCGAACCGGTCCGCTGGTCATTGCTCAGCACTCAGGGGACCACGCAGCTCAACACGTTCATCAACACGGCCTCCCAGTTTACATCCGCCGAAATTAACGCCGCGGGCACCAATCAGGGGACCGTGGCGGTGAACTCGAATATGGCGGGATGGAGAAATGCGTTGGGTCTTGCCACAGGTCCGGGAACCGAAGCGGTGCTGGCTGCATCCAATCCTGCCTCATTCACGAGCAATTTCGGGGTGGGCGGGACATTGGGAGGCAACTTCACCGGAGCCGGCCAGCAGGGATTGTTCGATGAGACCCTGACTATCGTGATGGCACAGGCGCGCGTGGGGACGGAATTCAACGTCCTCAGTGATGTCGGCCGTGCGGTTCTTGCCTCGAACGGTCTGCTCACCATTACGCCTGTTCCTATTCCGGCGGCCGTGATTCTCTTCGGCACCGGCCTGATCGGGCTGGCAGGCATTGCCAGACGCGGCAGGGCGAAAGTGTCTGTGTAAAACAGTGTGTCGTCAACGAAGCGATTAAACAAGGAGTGTCGTGATGCAATGTCTATCCACAGTTCAAGTGGGACGGTATCTCGCTGCCGCCGCTCTCACGGTTGGAGTCATCGCGCCGTCTGCGGCGCAGGCAGATATCAACATCGTCGGGTCAACTCACGGGCAGGCCTATCAAGGCGTCGCCAATCCGGTTGCGGGACAGGCGGCGGCGTCGATTCCGCTAAGCTTGTGTGATGCGGGAGGTCCGACTCCAGAGCGATATCAGAATCTCGCGAATATTACCGATTTAACGGACCCCACCATTCTCATCCCGGCCGGGAACATCGTGGTTTGGCGATGTACCAGAGGTGGTGTGCCGAATTTCCTGTTCCGTTACACAGGTGGATTTTCAGCCATGGCCTATAACAACGTGAAGGCTGCATTGGGCTCTCCTCAATCAAACTTCACCTCTATCGTACCGGGAGGGACGGGCTGTGTGGCCGTTGCCGGCAATCCTAAGACGGATCCAGGAACTGGAAAACAGTACAACAGTTTCCAGAATTGTTCACAGAAGGAACTGGTCCCGGCGAATTTCGCGACTTCGGATACAAAGGGTACTGCCTTTCAGCCGACCATGTGTGACCAGAGCGGCACCTGCGCTCAGACCATTCTTGACACCGGCGTCACGTCGTTTCCGATTACGGCCACGGCCTTTTCTGTTATCGTTGGAAACGGCGTGCAGAAGTGCGATCCGAATACAAAAGCCGCTGCAGGGAAAATTTCGCTGACCCGCATTCAGGCGGAAGCGATCTATACGGGAACGGTTTCGTCTTGGAATCAGCTGGGTTACTGCGTATATCCCGTACAGCCGTTGAATCCGCCCGATGCGTCGTTGGGCGCCGGAGCCGGCGACATGTCGCCGATCGGCACACCGTTCAACCCGGGCATCGATCAAAGCATCGTGACCTGCTCGCGGCCGGTCGATGCGGGAACCCGCATCAACTATGACGCGATATTCCAAAAGGATGTCCGACAGATCTCCACCGGGACCATCGGTCCGCCGTTTACCGGGGATATCAATTATCTCGCGCCAACCGTTTCTGACGGATTGGCCTGTGTGCAGGGACGCTCAGCGGCTCCTGCCAGCAACGCAAATATGAACGCCATTACGTACAATCGGGCGGACGAGGCGGCAAGCCCTGTGGCGTTCGGCCTCGGTAACGTCGGGCGTATGCGCGGCGGATACCCGGTGGCAATGGATGGTGTCCAGCCGAGCAACTTCACTGCACCGGCCGTGTTGTCCAATCCGAGCGATGCGGAGAGAGCCGCATCTCAGAAGGAATTCCGTTGCGGTCGATACATTTTCTGGGCCGACTGGGTCGGGATTCAACGCAACACGCCTGATGCCAACCAGGCTCTCTGGAACCAATACGTGGCAGGAATCGCGACTCTTCTGCCGAAAACCCAGATCGGATATTTCCACGCGAGAAACCTGCGCCAACCAGGTCAACCAGTGAATACGGAGATGTTCGTGCAAAAAGCAGACACGAAAGGGCCGATCACCGTTAATCCTGGTGATCATCCGGCCTGCTACTGATCGACGATCACTTCCTGGTATTACCGGGTAAGACCACGGAGAGAGATGATTACGGGGTTCCGTTGCGGCGCCCATGCGTCGCAACGGAACCGTGGTCGCAGCAGCAAGAGTGAACCTCTGGAAACAGTCCTGACAGAGAACAGCACCTCATCAATCGTGATCCGGTCGCAAGATCCCTGTGATTGGTGAAACGCGTACGCGATTGGTGGCGGTCATTGTTAAGGGAGCGGAGCCTCATCGACAGTCGAGGCACCTCTGTTCTGATCAGAACGAACAGTCCGCTGCTTGTACCATGGAGGTTGAGCAAGTCGGTAAGAGGAACCGGTTCCTCCAGATGTGGAGGGAGCGTGAATAGGGCAGTTGAAACACCTTCGACAAGTCTTGGCACCA
The DNA here is from genome assembly GCF_011405515.1 of Nitrospira sp. KM1. Classification (NCBI taxonomy): domain Bacteria; kingdom Pseudomonadati; phylum Nitrospirota; class Nitrospiria; order Nitrospirales; family Nitrospiraceae; genus Nitrospira; species Nitrospira sp. KM1. The sequence goes on from NZ_AP022671.1 coordinate 4,380,567, forward strand.
ATGGGCGTTGGCGACAAGCGATGCGGTTGGAAGGAGCCGCTTGCGGTCATAATCGTGTCACTCGCCATTGCGTCTGGAATCGCTCCAGCATATGGCGAAGGTCCTGCCCCGACCGGTAAGGCATCATCCACAACCGCAGTCCGAGCGGCGGATATTCCAAAAGCCAGCCCGTCTCGAAATGGCGATGTCAAAACAGTCGCCGCTGCCGACCGCAATACCAGCTCTTCGCGACCTTCCAAGGCTGCACCGGCGGTCAGACAGCCGGACCAGCCCGAAAGCGATGACCACGTTACGTTTACCATCAAAGATTTCTTTGTACAGGGAAACAATCTCCTGCCCCCCGAGCGCATCGATTCGTTGCTGGAACCATTTATCGGAAAGTCTCGCCGTTTCAACGACATCGAGAAGGCTCGCGCGACACTGGAGCAGGCGTACCGCGAGCTGGGGTATCCGACGATTGCCGTCACGGTTCCGGAGCAGACCGTGGAGTTCGGGATCATCACATTGACAGTGACAGAGGGTCGACTGAAGACGATCGACGTGACTGACAACTGGTGGTTTTCGTCCGCCTACATAAAGAACAAGCTTCCCGCGGTCAAGCCGGGAGCGCTCCTGCATGAGCCGACCGTTCTCAAACAACTGGATACTCTGAATGCCAACCCCGATCTCAAGGTCGTGCCGGTCTTGAAGACGTCCGACAATCCTGAGCAACTGAATCTTGAGCTGAAAGCGAAGGATCGGCCGCCTCTTCACGGAAAGGTCGAGTTGAACAATCGGGGTGTGCCGACGACCCCCAGGCTCAGACTGAACGCCGCGGTGCAGTATACGAACTTGTTCGACGCTGACCATGCCATCACGCTGCAGACGAGTCAAACTCCCCAGGATTGGGGCGCGGTCGAAGTCTACAGCGGCAATTACTACATACCGTTCGGCGCGTCCGAACACCAACTCGTGTTCTATGGTGCCACTGCACGCAGCCGCGCTCAGTTGGATTCCTCACCCATTCCCACGGGCGGCGGGTTGGATATTATCGGCAACTCCACCATTGCCGGGTTCCGCTACCAATTCCCGTTAGGCATGACGGGATCTTTGAGACACCAACTTTCGGTCGGGGTGGATTATAAACATCTCGGACGCAGCAATGCAGAGCTTCCGGGTACGGGCATCAGTGTGACGGCAACCAATCCGCTCACGTATACACCGGCGTCTCTGGGTTACACCGGTCTGGCTCGGGATGAACAGGGGTATACGAAGCTGACGGCGACAACTCGCGGCTACATTGCCGGCATCATGCCGGAAGGTGATAAAGATCATTTTGCAGGCGATCCCAACGATCCGTTGGAAACTCCCGGATTTCGAAAGGGCTCGTCCGGATCCTTCATTGTCGTGCAGGGCGGAATTGAGCGGTATCAGGTCTTACCAGGGGATTTCGGGCTTACGGCAAAAGCCGACGGTCAATGGGTGAACGAACCGGTTGTTCCAACCGAGCAATATTTCGCGGGAGGAATGGAGTCCGTGCGTGGATACCGGGAATTCGAAGCCGTCGGAGACAATGCCGCCCACGCGACTATCGAAGCGGTAAGCCCGGCTCTCAATAAGCTGCCGCTCGAGCATGTCAGCCGTTCGCTTCGCTTCGTGGCGTTCTATGACACGGCCTACTTGTGGATCAGACAACCTGTGCCGGGCCAAGTCGGCCATTGGTATCTCCAGGGCACCGGTGTCGGGTTCAGGTTAACAGTGAGCGATTACCTCCGGTTCCGCTATGACGCGGCCTGGACCCTCAACAGCGGACCGTTTACCCCTGCCGGGTCCTATTACGGACATTTTTCGCTGGAGGCTGTATTCTGAACAGAAGCAGCAAACACCGCGGGCATTGAGGCAGGGCACAAGATGCAGAATCTTTCGTCGATCCGGATACAAGATATTTAATCGCGGGTGCAGTGAAAAACGGAGATGAGAAGTGTGTAAACTATTTGTCAAAGGTGCCACGATAGGGTTGACGGAAAAGCACGTATTGGATAAACATACGTAGTATCGCTTCCAGACGTAGGGCGCGCTGCATCAATTGGGCGATTGTTGTAGCGGGGCGAGTCCGACGTTGAAGGAGAGCCGACGGCCGGTGCGCTCGACATCGGAGTGCCTGACCGTTGTGTCAAACCTGGTACGGACGTACCGGTCTTCTTTCAGCCAAGGACCTGTGTCATGAACCGCAGTCGCTCGCAGATTGATTCACCTATCCTCTTTCTACGAACCGGTTCCCGCCGCCGACGCGATGAACTCTCCGCAGAAGTTCCTACCCTGATATCAGGGCTCATCCATTCGATTCCACGGTTCGCGAGCACACTTGGCGCAAGGCAGCGTGCAGGCATTGGTCGGCAACTTCGCCGTCACGATGGGGTGTGCTTGACAGATGTTTCTGCTAAGAGGTTCAAGGGCCTACGGCAGAATGTCAGCAGTGCCAAGATGGTATTGCGACATGCTGATTTCCGCGCTCACGATGGAGCGCGTTTTACCATGATGGAGGTGTAACAATGTCCAAGCAGATCATGTTGAAGAGCGTCGCGCTCGTCGCGTTGGCGCTGGGCGCACCGGTCATTGCTCAAGCGGACACGGTGACGCTCCAAGCGTGGCACGACGCCACGATCTTTGAAAATGCCTTCCAATCTGGCGGCAACGGCGCCACGAACAGTAACGGGGCAGGCCCTGGCATCTTTGCCGGCTCCAATAGCAATCAATCTCCGCGACGTGGCCTGCTCTCCTTTGATGTCTCCAGCATTCCAACTGGTGCCACGATCACTGGTGCTCAGGTGCAGCTAACGGTAGGTCAGATCGCCGGCTCCGGAGGTTCCGGAAGCGGCGGTGATCAACTCACGAGAACTATTGAGCTCTATAAGCTGAACACGGATTGGGGAGAGGGAACGACTGGGAACACAGCGACCATGATTGGAGGCACCGGTCAAGGGTTTCCGGGAAACCCGGGCGATGCGACATGGACGGACAACAAGCTGACCCAGAGTCAATGGACTACCCCGGGCGCATTGGGCAACACGAATGGGGTAGCGAGTGCCAGCACTCAGATTCAAGGAGGTCTTGCGGTCGGAGGCGCCCAAAACCAAACATTTACGTGGAGCTCAGCCCAGCTGGTGGCAGACGTGCAGTCATGGTTGGCTAATCCAACAAGCAATTTCGGCTGGCTCTTGAAGAATGTCGATGAAGTCGATAATCCAGCGACGCCTGCCGTCAACGAAGGGTTCCAGACGTTCCGAAGCTTCTACACCAAGGAAGGTGAGACTTTGGGCTTGGGACAGGGGCCGCGGTTGGTACTGGACTATAGTTTGGCGCCCGTACCGGTACCGGCGGCAATTTGGCTGTTCGGCAGCGGCTTGGCGGCCATGGTCGGGTTTGCGCGCAGAAGCATGAATCGCATTGCGTCATAAATCATGACAGAGCAAGACCGGCGTTCGTAATGCGAACGCCGGTCGCCTCGAGGAGTCCACCATGATCAAATCGATGATAGTCGCGCTTCTGTCGAGTGGCTTGCTCGGATTCATGGCGCCAATGCACTTCGCAGAGGCGGCGCTGGTGCAGTTTCAGTTCAACGGCTCACAGACGGGCAATCCTGCGGTGACCGTGCAGGCGCTGCTGGGGATCGATTCATCCCTCGTGGCGCCCAACGGCTCATTCAATCAAGCGGACCTGTCCTCTTTTTTCGTGCAATATAACGGCACGGCGTTTACGGCGTCGTCCAGCGCGCTCCCGCCGAGTCTTTCGGGACAATTCAACAATGTGGCAAGCGGATTCTCCTCGCTCTTTGCCAACGACCCGCTGACTGTTCCCGGCCATTCCGGAACCAACAATTTTCAGTTCTTCGGAGGCAATGGCCAATCGTGGGCATTCGGCGTGACCGGTCCTGCGCCTGGCCCGTTGAACGTCCAAGGAACCGGTGTCTGGATGTTGGCGCCGGTACCCATACCGGCAGCTGTGTGGCTGTTCGGCAGTGGGTTGGCCTCGATAGTCGGCTTTGCACGCCGGACCGTGCAACAGCGATGATCGAATGGGCCGACATGTTGGCTGCAGTGTAGCGCATAGACAAATCGTCAAAGCAATGAGACAAGACGGCTAGTGATCGCCGGCCGTGTCATGTGTCTGCGGAGATGGCGCGAAGAACCCGGATGTTGTAACTATCGGGGACGATGACGCTTGGATTCCGGCTGACCGTGCTCACGAGTGTTGCGGAACAGATCTTTCGTAACGGCGGCAAGGCATCAGCCGACAATGTCACCCTTACGGCAATGTCAGCGGCCGAAACTGTGATTCAGGATAGTTCATCAGTCAAAGGCATGACGCAAGTGATTATGAGGACATGTCATCGGAGTTTATCTGACGGAGACAAATGAAAAGGCGACTAACGGGCCCATCTCTTCCGATTCAAGCCAACTGCTCGAACCGTCGGGTCGATAACATTTGCAAATCGTAATAATATGGTATCACGAGCAAAGTGAAGTCTTGATTTGCCATAATGGCCGTCGCTCGCCGGCGACGGCCATTTATGTTGGGACGCATGATGATTGGTTACTGTCCTGGCCCGAACAGGATGGTGTTCGTCCAAGTGTGAATGTGCGATACATTCACTTGTCACTGTTGAGCGGTGTGCAGCAAATTCCGGCGAGCAAATCCAGCGATCCTCACGAGTCCACTGCTGAAGAGCCAGAGGCGGCGAGAGAGGCGCTGACGAAGCGGTCTCTCTTCATCTACCGTGCGCCGCATTGTTCGGCGTAGGGCGGCGCACTGCTTCGATTGGGCGATCAAGCAGCGGGGCGAGGTCATATGAAGCTGCGCTCGGTCTTGAAGATCGTCGATGACAATACCCATATGTTTGAAATGTACGGCACCGACGATAAAAGCGGTCAGAAGCGAAGATGATGGAGATTACCTATATGCGGAAGTGATAACGCCGCCATGACGCGAACGCTATGCCTCGAGTCAGCGCATACAGGTCCTCCTCTCTTTCACTTGCGCGACTAATTGGAGATTTGACAGTATTGTGGCCGTCGTGGAGACAGCCATTGTGTTCCTGCTTGCCATACGACAAACCCACTCAAAAAATGGCGGAGGCGATAGCGGAGCGAACCCATCGCCAGTAGTCGCAAGACTGAAGCGCATAGTGTATTCGTCGAAGAGGAAACCAGGGCGAGCATACTGGATGGATGACGGTTTCGCTGTCCCTCTTAAGAGGCATCGATCGGCAATCCTGAACATACGACTGTAGGGCCGGTTGTTGGTAGTAACACGGAAGAGACGGCCCCCAAGGAAGTTCAGTGCTTCGATTGGCGTCGAGTTCATCCACCGGCAGAATCCCATGTCGAGCCGTTCCAGATCTCGACTCGGCCGGATCCATCGCCGAGCTCCACCACGCGCAGCTCGAGGTCTCCGATCTTCACCGGACCGACAATGACTCGAACTACTTGGTTATCAGTCATGGGGAGAGGTCGGTGCTTTGAGAATCTTAGATGAGATGGAAACTACGTCGTCCCACAGACGTTTCAACATCAGCCGAATTATGCGTCGTTTTCTCCCAACAATCCGCTCGCCTGTTTGTCGACGAGCGAGCATCTGTTCGGCACGGCTCTTCCACAAGCACTCTTCACAAACCTCATACCTATAGAGTGTACAGTTCAAGTGGCCACAGGTCGTACATCTGTCATGCCGGCCATTTCCCATGTATGTTCCTTTTGACATATGTCCAGGCAATAGCTCACGGCACTCATCCGCCATCAAGAAGATGGAGAGTAAGGAAGATATGTTTCGCAACTCCATACCACGCAAGAGGGGATGAGCGGTGAGTGCGAATTCGCGCATATAGTCCGGCACATGCGTCGTGCTGACACGTCTTCGATCATGCTTAGCACACCGAGTCGCAACCCCGGCTCGTCGACAGTGCGACGCCATCACCCTCACCAAAGATCGCTGGCAGGAATGACCTCGGAGTGGCGCTCGGCCCCTTCTTCCTTCGGGGCATCGAAATATATGCGAAAGGGACTCGCCGATACGAGATGCTGTACAATCGCCCTCACGAGCGCGCGCCGGCCAGGTTGCCGCAGAGTCAAATGAAGGCATCTTTGAGAACGCTAAGAGTGATGAAGCAACTTTTGTCCGGTTTGGTTGTGGCAGTCCCAATAATCACCGGGTGTGCCCTCGGAGATGAGAAGAAACCGGCCTCTACAGCGGAACCAGTTATGGCGTACTTCTGGGTCGGAGATCCGTTGCGGATCCCCTTGAACCGACAGTTTGACCAAGATAAGTATGCCTGTTTGGATGATTACCGGAGTCTGCAACCAGTTGTACCGCCAACACGCGACATCGTCACAGAGCTGCGCATGATGGATGTGCACCAGCACGAATGTCTGGCCAGTAAGGGGTGGGAACTCAGGCCGACCAATGCGTCACAGAAGACGGAACCGCAGCATGTGCCGCCTGCCCGACGACCGATTGCCTCCATTGCCAAAAAAGACGCTCAGACAACACGGCGCGATGAATCGCTGCAGACATACCTCCCAAATTTTATCTGGGCGGGAAATCCCGCGGATGAACCTTCAAGCGAGAGGTTTCACAGCTACGCCAATACATGTACTCAGTATGCGTTAGACAGGCAACAATATCCGGAGGTCAATCCAGAGGCTCGATATTACTTAACTGGGTACATGGACGATCTCTCGATCTGTTTGAACGGGTATGGCTACAGGGCGGAGCCGGTAAAGTCAGCGGTTCGATAATAGCATGGTGAACAAAACAGGTTGACAAGGGCCCTTCGCGATCTCCTCAGGAAGTCCAAGGAGAAGGGCCATGCCAAGTAAATGACCGTTACCATTTCGTCTCATTCCCGGCTGACATCGCTAGAACTCGTCTTGAAGCTCAACGGAGAGTACCGCTCGCGGTTGCGGGCATTGGGCCTGACCCAACTCCAAGCTGGCGTGCTTTTGTATGTACAACGGAATAATGGTACTCCGATAGTCAAGACGGCTATGGCATTGGCCATAGCACCCGCAACGCTATCAGAGGTACTCAGCCTCCTTGAGAAGAAACGACTCCTCAAGCGGCAAGCAACTGGTACAAATAGGCGCTTCTGCCGACTCATCCTCACGACCCAAGGCCAAGCTGCCGCCCTGCGCGTCCATAAAAGAATTCAGAATATCGAAGTTCAAGTGAATCTAGCAGGTTGATGAGCTAACAACCCTTTTTGAGAATTAGGCCGGTCCTGCAGACACCAGATGCGCCGGCCCATCCAGGGATGGAGCAACTATTCGCCGCAATAAGAGTGAGCCGTGGATGCACCGCCATGGCTGCCGAACGACACAGTGGGCGCTGGTTTTTACGAAAATGTAACGTACAAGCTGCACTAGGGGTTTCTTTTAACGCCTGGCCGCCTCTACAGTCTTTCCATGGAGACCGACGACAGGAAGCAGTTAGTCAGCAACTTCATCAAGGCCACGGAATCGCTGCAACGGTATATCCATACGTGCGGGGATCTTCCGGGTAGTGAAGAAGATGCCATCCGGTACATGAGTCTCACCATGTTAATTACGATGAGGGCGTTGCGCTCGAGGAATGTGGCAAGTTAGCTCTTCTTCGCATGCCCCATCACGACACTATGGTGGAGTCCGTGTCCCCCAAGATTTACAACGACGAATGGCTATCCCCAACAACCACTTCATTATGCCCGGCACTTTTCCCACTTACCGTCGCGCTGCTGCTTATCCATACCAGCGTCTATGGAGAATGGACTGAACTCGTGAGCAGCAGCAACGAGATCCTGACCATCTATGCGGACAAGGACACGATCGATCGTAACGAGAATCTTGTGAAGGTCTGGCAATTGTTTGACTTTAAAACCACTCAGACGTCGGGAGGCAAACCGTATTTGTCGGTGAAGATGCACAATGAATTTGATTGTGGAGGACTTCGGAGCTGGATACTCTCACTCGCTCAGTTCTCCGGCAATATGGGCAGCGGGAAGGAACTGTCTCAGGACTCACGCGAACAGCAATGGGTAAGTGGTCAACCGGCTTCTCTCGCCCGCATATTGTTGACAATCTTCTGCGACAAGAAATGAAGCGCAGCGAAAGCATCCGTCGTTGTTTCTACCGCCGAACACCTTCTTGGCGTCGTTCCTTGAATATGGGCATAGGTCGAATCTTCAAAAAGCAACCCCTCAAGTGTTGAGGCTGCAGAAGCGATCGGTTCGCCTCCTCGGGTCATCCACCTAAATTAAAGGGTGAATGCGCTTATCGCTGCCCAGACTTGCCTGTACTAGGCCTGCGGTTGCCTAGAAGCGATCTGAGGTGATCGCTGGAGACTCGTACGAACGATCGGTGTCGTTTCGCGGGTGCTCGATCAAATCCATATTCAAGATAGAGGAGCCCGATCAAAATAAGCATGCCCACCGATGCGCCGAGAACTGCCACCACCGCAAAGAAGTCATCCAAGGTCATACGCGTAGCCACGATGGAAGGGTGAAGCACGTTCCCGGATCTTGAGGCAATAGAGTAGGTCAATCCTGAGGCGGCATTCAAGTCGAGAATTACGTATTGGCCTGATCACTCTCCACCCCCGGTACATGAATGATATGAAGGGAGCGTATAGGACCGCATTAGAAAATTGTAAACTCTTCGTCAAATGGCTGTTTAGAGTTGACTGAGACCTGCATTTCCCTCTACGGTGCGCCGCATTGTTTCGGCGTAGGGCGCGCTGCTTCAAATACGGAGCAGCGGGGCGAGTCCGACGTTGAAAGAGACGATGACGTGTTCCTGGGCGGGAAGGTCATCGGTGTAACAACCTGACCTCTTTCACGACGGTCCGTCATGTTAAGCATCGGCATCCGTCCCTTCACACACTTCCGTTCATCCTCACAACTGATCCTCTCGCCTCGACTAGCGCCTCTGCGAACAGTTTTATTCTGCGTATCATGCAATCGGGAAGTTTCGAATTCAGATCACAGTCTGCTCGCCATTATCACAAGGAGTACGTTATGAATAAATCTTTTGCTTTACTTGCAGCTCTCGTGATTGGAACCACAATGCTGCCTGAGCCCGCATCGGCCGCGACCATGTATGCGGTGGGATTTAGTGACACCAACAGCCCGGTCTATACCATCGATACGGTGACCGGGACGCAAACATTGTTGGGAAATTCCGGCATTGCGCAGTTGAACTCTTTGGCTATGTCGCCTTCCGGAGTCCTGTATTCCGCAAACATGAATCAGCTCGTCACCATCGATCTAACGACGGGAGTGGCCACACCCGTGGCCACGATGACTACTGGAACGGCGCAGACCAATATCCGGTCGATAGCCTTTAACGATGCGGGGACGTTGTATGCCGTGAATCAGCCGGCTGCAGGAATGTCACAATCCGGTACGGGGCGGCTGTTTACCGTGAATACGACGACAGGAGCGACAACCCTGATTGGTGGCACTGCACAGATGGTCCAAGGCCTGGACTTTGCCCCAGATGGGACATTGTATGGCGTATCGCCGACGGTAGCTGGTGGTACTTCAGCGTCTAGTCTGATGACCATTAACCCAGCCAGTGGCGCTTTTACGAATGTAGGAGCGACCTTCACCAACACATTTGAAAGCATCGCCTTCGATCCTAGCGGGATTCTGTGGGGCGTGGAAACCGGTGGCGCAAGCGGCCAACTCTCCATCTTCAATCCCACGACCGGCGCCCGCCCGCTGATGTTTAGCACTGGCTTGGATCCCAATCTTCGCGGCATCGAATTCGCTGCGGTTCCCGTACCAGCGGCCGTGTGGCTGTTCGGCAGCGGCATGGCAGCTATGGTGGGATTCGCTCGGCGACGAGCGAACCACTAAATCAAGTGACAGAACGCTTACTAATGAAGTTGCGGGAATGAAGATAATAAACGCCGCCCCGTCAGAAGATTTGGCATTCAATCGCAAAGGAGAGAAAACCATGCGGCACCACCTGTTGAGTCTCTTCGGCATGCTGGCCATCACGGTCATCGTCGCTGCCCCAGTGGCGGCGGATGTCGTCACCATCGGCTCCTCCCATGACGCGACGATTTTTCAAAATAACGTGAATAACAGCAACGGCGGCGGTCCGGGAATCTTCTCAGGCGGCAACGGGGCCAATTCGGCTCGACGCGGCCTCATCAGCTTCGATGTCGCGAGCGCCGTTCCGGTGGGTGCCACAATCACCGATGTGACGATGACGCTCGTGTTGGGCCAATCGGCCGGTTCAGGCGGACAAGGCGGCGGTGGAGATTCCGTACCCCGTTTGATTTCGTTGTATGCCCTGACCAGCAATTGGGGCGAAGGGACGACACCGGTGAGTGCCACGATTGGCGGGACGGGGCAAGGCGTGTTGGCAGGGCTAGGCGATGCGACCTGGAATCAAAACCAGTTTGGCATCACGAATTGGACCACACCCGGCGGCGATCGCGCCGCAACTGCGAGTGCGAGTCTGCTCGCCGATAATCGGTTTCAAGGCCAATACATTTGGGGTTCGACGGCGCAGATGGTAGCCGATGTTCAAAACTGGCTTAACAATCCGTCCAGCAACAACGGCTGGGAGATGATCAACACCGACGAGAACGTGCAGTCGTTCCGTGCCTTCTATACGAAGGAATGGAGCGATCCCAGCATGCGGCCACAACTGAGCATTACCTATCTGGCGCCGGTGCCGGTCCCGGCGGCGCTGTGGCTGTTCGGAACCGGGCTCGCGACGGTCGTCGGGCTTGCCCGCAGGAGGATTCATTCGGCGGGTAGCGGAGAAATGAACGCCTGACGAACTAGATCGGGTTTGCATTGACACGTGGCCATTACCGGCACCCAACACAGGCCCCCTTCACAGAGGAGAATCACTTATGATGCCAGCCGTTCGTCTCAGTATCATCGTCAGTCTTGCAGTTATCGGAACATCCATGCCGATCGCCCATGCCGCGATTGTCGGCACCGGAGATGTCACCCCGATTGATCCGTCAACCTGGACGAGTACCACGTTTGCTGTCGTTGGCAATACGGCGAATGGCAGCGTGTTGGTCGATGGAGGATCTGACATTGTTTCCGGGCACACGCAACTCGGCCAAAGTGTCGGCGTCACAGGAACGATCACGATTGACGGTGCCGGGTCAACGTGGACCCGCACCGGCGGCCAGACCAACGTGGGCGTCGCCTCAGGCGCGACCGGCATCCTTAACATTCGCAACGGGGCCATCGTGACCGACACTTCTCTCATCTTCGTCGGTCAGGCCAGTGGGTCAGCTGGCATGCTCAACATCACCAACGGGGGATCGCTGACTGGCCGGGGGGTGATCGCCAGTAATGCTGGCGCGACCGGCACCGTGACGGTGGATGGGGCAGGGTCGCAGTGGGTTACCAGTGGCGCACTCATCGTTGGGTCACAAGGCCGGGGCCTTCTCTCGGTGACCAATGGGGGCGCCCTGACGTTTACCAGTGCGAATGGGCTTATTATCGCCGGCAGCGGAGGTGGAACAACCGCCGGAAGTCGCGTCATGGTTGACGGGCCAGGGTCAGTCATTACGGGGGGTAGGTTGACGATTGCGTCAGGAACCACCACCGGCATCATGACCGTCACGAACGGCGGCAAGGTCAGCACGGTAGGGGACGCAGTCTTAGGGAACGCCAATCCCGCTGCCGTCGCCACAATGTTCGTCAACGGTGCGGGCTCTGAGTGGACCAACACCGGCAACTTGAGCAACGGCAACCCCGGGAGTGGCCGGTTGAGCGTCACCGATGGCGCGAAGGTGAGCGTGAGTCAGTTGACCATGAATGCCCCGTCCATTCTCACCACGGACCTCGGGACCGGCAGTTCCGTGACCGTCGGCAGTGGCACAGGGACCCTCATCAATATCGGTACGATCCGCATGGCCGCCCGGGCCGATGTGGCCAACGGCACCTATGCGCCGATCGCGGCCGGCGCGTGGGCGGTAGGCGTGGGGGCCGTGCAAGCCTTAGGCGGTGTCTACAATCCCACGACCCATGCAGTCACGGTCTCCACGGCCGCGACCGGGCAGGCAGGTGTCGCCGCCACTATCGACCTATCGCACACGCAGCGCATCTTGATCACGGATGGCGCGACTGGCAAGCAAGTCGGCGCGAGCTTTCAAGCGGCGATTGCCCCGGCGAATCTCAGCTTGACGGCCTCGCTGATGAACAATGGGCAGTTGAGTCTGCTGCAGGGATTACTCGATCCTGGTAAAGCCATCTTGAGCGGATGGGATTTTTCGGCGACCGGCTACACGGCAGGAGATCCGGTCTATCTCTCGCTCCAGATCGGTGCCGACCAGAAGTTCTATGACCTCGATGTGTGGCACTACGATGGGACAAGCTGGGCGAAATATCTCAACACCGATTTTGCCTACGACAATAATTTTGCGAGCTTTGTCGCGACTGGATTCAGTGGCTACGCGATTAGCGGATTAGCGCCGGTGCCAATTCCCGCTGCGATATGGCTGTTCGGGAGTGGGCTGGTCAGTGTCGTAGCGTTTGCCCGTCGGCGTGCAGCGATCTGAACTCGCAGCGACCGAGATGACAATAGATAGGCGAAAGAATTCTCTCTGTTCGATTAGGCGAGTCATGAGGAGGATAACTTGAGAAATGCGTCACATGGTAACTCGCGCAGGCTGACCCCGTTCCTGCTCGCTATGTTCCTCATGGTGTTGATCACCATGACGGAACGTTCGGTGGACGCGGCCATCGTGACCACGGGTGAGGTCAATCCAGCAGATCCCTCCGCATGGGCTGGTGGAACCACCGTCACAATCGCCAATACCGCTAACGGCTCCGTCACGGTCAATGGCGGCAGTTCCATCTCGACCGGGACTGTCGAGGTGGCGAAGACATTTGGGGTGACCGGTGCGCTCACCGTGGACGGGCTCGGCTCGACCTGGAACACCGGCAGCAGCATCAGCGTCGGTACCAGCAGTCTTCCCGCGAACTTTGCCGGCGGGACGGGCATCGTCAATATCTCCAATGGTGGCACCATCAATGGGACGGTCTTTATCGGACAAGCCTTCAATACCACGGGATATCTCAACATCACCACCGGGGGACGCCTAACGCGTGGCGGGAGTCTGGGTGATCTGTTGAATTCCAACGGCATCGTGACCGTCGATGGAGTGGGCTCGCAGTGGGCGTCCACAAGTGGCAGTATCACTGTTGCCCAAAGAGGAAACGGCCTCTTGAAAATCCTTAATGGCGCGACGGTCTCTAGTTCGGGCGCGGGCGTCGGCCGGTACACGACTGGCACAGGCCGCGTCATTCTGGATGGGCCGGGCTCGTCGTGGACCATGGGCATCGGCGGCTTGCAGGTGGGCACCGGAATGGCCGGCGGTCCAGGCCCCGGAGGGGTGGGGCTGGTGACGGTCACAAATGGCGCAACCATGACGAATCAGGGCGAGGCGATTTTGGGGTACACCCTCCCCGCGACCGGCACGGTGATGGTCAACGGCACCGGCTCGACATTTACCAGTGCGTTCGACCTCTACATTGGTCGGGATGGGGCCGGTCGCGTCAGCATCACTGATGGTGCGAAGTTCCAGGGCGGGCCGGTCAACATCAATAGCCAATCTCTTCTGACGGTGGATGTCGGGACGGGCAGTTCCGTCGTCAGCACCGCTCCCTTCGTGCTGCCACAGCTCAATAATAACGGGACGATCCGCACGGTCGCGAAGGCGACGGCAGCTAACGGGACCTACACGCCGATTGTCACCTCCGGTGCCTGGGACGGCACTGGAAAAGTGCAGGCAGTCGGTGGCGTGTGGAACAATGCAACCCATACCATGACCGTTTCCACTGCCGCGACCGGACAAGCCGGCATCGCCACGACGATTGACCGCTCGGTGACACAGCGCATTCTCATCACCGATGGCGCCACCGGCAAGCAAGTCGGCGCGAGCTTTCAAGCGGCGATTGCCCCGGCGAATCTCAGCTTGACGGCCTCGCTGATGAACAATGGGCAGTTGAGTCTGCTGCAGGGATTACTCGATCCTGGTAAAGCCATCTTAAGCGGATGGGATTTTTCAGCGACCGGCTACACGGCAGGAGATCCGGTCTATCTCTCGCTCCAGATCGGTGCGGACCAGAAGTTCTATGACCTCGATGTGTGGCACTACGATGGGACGAGTTGGGCGAAATATCTCAACACCGATCTGGCTTATGACAACACCTTCGCGAGCTTCGTCGCGACCGGCTTTAGCGGGTACGCGATCAGCGGTCTTGCCCCGGTGCCCGTGCCGGCAGCCATGTGGCTGTTCGGCAGCGGCATGGTGACTGTCATCGGATTGGCTCGACGGAGAATGTCGTTCGCAAAGGCATGACGAGGATAGGTAGCATTTCATTGATCAGAGTATACGAAGTATAGGCAATCTGTGTTCGACAGAAAGAGGTTTGGTATGTCGCTCAAACATGTCTGGCTTGTTCTCGTGGGTGTGTTGGCCACCATTCCAGTTACCGATGTGAAGTCCGTCCTGGCAGCAACCATGTACGCCGTCACCGACGGCTGTGGACGGAACGCATGCGTCCCTGCAGCCAACGGTGTCGGCCGGCTCTTGGCCATCGACACGGTCACAGGAGTCCAAACGGTCATCAGTAACGACCTTGGGACCGGCCCCTTGCAATCTTTGGCTGCCATGCCGTCCGGGCTCATGTATTCCGTCTCGCTCACGGGCCTGCTGATTGCGATCGATCCATTCACCGGCACCGCCACGAATACGGGGACCCGCCTTATCACGCCGGCGCCCCTCTATGCCCTGGCCGCGAATGCCAATGGGGAGTTGTATGGATTGGCCGGAGATGGACTGGCGGGGACGCCTCAGCTCTACAAGATCAATCCCGCCACCGGGGCGACCTTAATCGGCGATTTGGGAGCCGGTAGGGGCGGCGCGGCTATGGATTTTTCACCTGACGGCACGTTGTATGTGGCGAGCGGCAATCGACTGGTGACCGTCAATACGGCAACCGGAGCAGCCAGTGCGCCCATCGGCCCGTTTCCCGATTGCTGCGGGCCCTATAGCAGCATTGCATTTGATTCGACCGGAACCCTCTGGGCCTCCTGGGAAAACGATGGCCGTGTCACAGACGTCGCGCCGCCGTATCCCGCTAGCGGCCGGTTATTTACGCTGAATGCGTCCACGAGCGCACAGACGTTGATGTTCGATAGCGGGTTGAACCCCACCATCACCGGCATCGAATTCCTTGCGCCCGTTCCCATTCCCGCGGCGGTCTGGTTATTCGGGAGCGGCCTCGCAGCGATAGCTGGTTTCGCGAGGCGAACTTGACCACCGGAGTTTTCACATCTATCTCGCCCGCTCCGCTTGCTTTCGGTGTGCGTGGCATAGCATATCCCGCGCCCGTGCCGGTCCCGGCCGCTATCAGGCTCTTCGCCGGCGGTTTGGCCGTGATCGCGGGACAAGCGCGACGAAGATTCCTGACAGTGAATGACCGGCCATGACTGTGTGCCGTGGTAAGGAGTCGGCAATTTTGCAAATGACCCGCGTCAACTTGGAGAGTAGTCATGGCACAAGCGGCCACCCAGAGCACCGCTAAATTGATAGCTGTTTTTGTTGAAGCCCATTCGACCTTGGAAGCGTATTTAGGACAAGGCGCCGTACGTGAATCTGAGCTACGGTCTCTCGCCCTCACCATCTCGGCTCTTCAAGTCTTTCTTGCGAAATGGAACCGGATTCGAGCCGGTGGAACCATGATAGATACAGCTGTTAGTTTCTTGCTCAAGTCCTTGCAGTAGAGTGAATCCTTAAAGAGAGAATCGATCAGAACTGTTCGTCACCACTCAATGTAAATTATTCGTCAAGGCGCCGCAGATCGCTTGACGAAATAGCCGCTATTCTTTACAAGGGTCGTAAAACTGCAAACATTGTTCTCCGCACGTAGGGCGTGTGGTGTCGATGGGGCGATCGACACTGCAGGGCGAGTCCGACGTTGAAGGAAAACCGTCGGTGTTCCGTATGCGAATCACGCGTGCGGTGCCGCTGGTGTTGGTCTGGTGCGCAGGCACCGGATGATTTTATCAAGGACTCGGACATGCCGCCCAATCCTCGGACCGCCGCTCCGCCTTCAGAACCAAATTCTCTCCAGAATAATTGTGCGTTAAGACCGTTTCCTTCCGGCATGCCACACGAACGGGCTTACCCGGTGACATACGACCGACTGTCTGTGCGTCTTCCCTTCTTTCTCACATGTAGGAGACTCCAATGAGACATGGTCTGCGGAGCGTTGCCTCTTCGGGAGCGGTCTGGCGGCGATGGTCGGGTTTGCGCGCGGGAGAGCCGCATAGGTCCAGAGGGAATCAGCCTTTGAGACGCCAATTTTACGAAGGAGACTGTACATGAGGAGAGCAGGGTTTGCAGCTGTTCTGATGAGTGTATCGTTGGTTGGTTCGTTGGTCGCCGTAACTCCGGCAGCGGCCGACATGATCGGCCTCCAATTCTTCAAGGACAATTTCCAGATCAACTCGATCAACACGACGACCGGAGCCCAGACGGCGATCGGCAGTACGGGGATTGACAGGTTGAATTCACTCGCCGCGACGCCATCCGGAGAACTGTATTCCGTTGGAGGCCCAAACATATCCGATCAAAGCCATCTGGTCAGGATTGATCCGCTGACCGGAGCGGGAACGGACCTGGGCGCGATCACCTATGACATTGCTCCGCCGACAGTCGGTGGTGTGTCAGTCGGGGTAACGGGATTGGCCGCTGATGCATCCGGGAACTTGATTGCCACCATCTTCAGCTCACAATCTCTCTATAGCATCAACCCCACCACCCTCCAGGCAACTCAACTGACTGCCTCTAATGGCGTCTCAACCAACATCGTGGGACTCGATTTTTCGCCGACCGGAGTCTTGTATGGAACGACACTCGTCAGTCGAGGGTTGGTCACGATCGACCCCACCACCTGGCAAGCCACACGCGTTAGCCCCGCATCATCCGCTTTCCCAAATATTCAAAGCATCGCCTTTAGCCCCGACGGGACGCTGTGGGGGATCGGCGATTCCATGGGCGACATCAGTGGGTCTGGTCGAATCTACACGATCGATCCGATAACAGGCATTGCAACACTTAAGTTCGGTTTGGGGCTGAGCAACGATTTCCGCGGCATCGAATTTCTCGCGCCTGTTCCGATTCCCCCTGCTGTGTGGTTGTTTGGAAGCGGTCTGGCGGCAGTAGTGGGCTGTGCCCGTCGTAAGATGGCCGATGACGCATCCATTATATAGGGCACTTTCAATCGGATCGACAATCGGCAACAAAAATACTGAGGCAATCGTTCATTTACAAGTACTTAGGGGGATTGGAGTGAATTTTTCAGGAAAATTCATTTCGACAATACCACCACAGGAGCGGAGACCTCTACCGGCTCTATGGATTTAACCATTCAGCTCCTTGGCGGCATCGGCTACGGATCCCAATTTAGGTGGCATTGAATTTGTCGCGGCCGTTCCTGTGCCGGCCGCGGTATGGCTCTTCGGCAGCGGATTGGCCGCCATCGTCGGCTTGGCGCGGCGGAAGGGCATCTTAGCGCAGGTGGTATGTAGTCAGGTCTTTTTTACAACCTGTGACTTGGGACTTGTCGTTCCAAGAAAGGAGTGCCAATGCGAAAGGGCGTGCTTATATTATCCGCTGTGATGTGCGGTGTGATCATCCAACCCGGAGTGAGCCTGGCGGAGTCGGTATTCACCGTCAGCACGGCGACGAAGGATGCATTCCTAGCCAACGGTTCATTGTTCAATGCGGGACCTCCGCCGACTGGTAATCCCGTCTGCAGTACGAATTGCGCAAATCTGAACTTCGGCGGAGCAGGCACGCTGGCGATTGCGCCGGCGTCTTCTGACAAAGGACAGTTCGACAGTGTCGTGCAATGGGATACTGCCGGCGCCGTGACGCAATTCAATACCGCATTCGGTGCCGGCAATTGGCAGATCACCAATGTGTCGCTGAACCTGGCGAGCAACTTTGGTGATCAGGGGGAGCAGCCGAATAACGGCATCTTCAATACCATCAACAACGGCCAATTCAACGTCCAGTGGATCTCGAACGACACCTGGATAGAAGGTACTGGGAGCGGCATGGGGACCAATCCTGGAAGTCCGCCGAGTGTTACCTTCGGGAACAAGGCCACCACGTTGTTGACCGGCACGTCCGCGAATCTCGGCACCTTCGCGTACGCACCGCCTGGAGACGGTGTGTATCGCTCCTATAGTTTGTCGCTTGATCCCAACTTGTTGAGCGACATTACCGGTGGCAACCTGGCTTCGCTGTTCTTCACTGCAGCGGATGATCAGGTCGGCTATCTCTTCAATTCAAAGACATTTGCGGGCAATAGTCCGCAGTTCATCATCACGGCCGATGTGACGCCGGTTCCGGTTCCTGCAGCTGTATGGCTGTTCGGGAGCGGACTTGCGGCGATGGTGGGGTTTGCAAGGAGAAATGTGAATCGCATGGCCGCGTAGGAGAGCGGGGGCGGTCGCCGGCAGGCGGCCGTCCCCATCCGTACCAATGGCCGCATGAATAGGTTCCCTAGCACGAGCATCTCACATCAACGAAATCAAGTGGGTCATCGATCATGATGTCACTCGGGCGACCTTCCAAACTCGTACTCGTAGTTGGCCTCACGATGGCCGTCGGTCTCCCATTGTTGGAGGCTAGCTCTCAGATAGCACCG
The DNA here is from genome assembly GCF_011405515.1 of Nitrospira sp. KM1. Classification (NCBI taxonomy): domain Bacteria; kingdom Pseudomonadati; phylum Nitrospirota; class Nitrospiria; order Nitrospirales; family Nitrospiraceae; genus Nitrospira; species Nitrospira sp. KM1. The sequence continues at coordinate 4,399,285 of NZ_AP022671.1, forward strand.
CCCTTTAAAGCTCAGGACCCTGGTCCGCGGCAGACTCCAAGCAAGAGTGGAACCTCTTTCAAAGATCTGACGCCTACTCAACATCAGCTGTTTATCGACGGCCATCACGTGTTCAACGAGGCGGCTTCTGTCCGGGGGACTCTGCCCGCTACGCGTCCAGGACTGGGGCCGCGGTTCAACCTTGACAGCTGTGGCGGATGCCATACCCATCCGCATCTGGGTGGCACCAGTCCAAAGCTCAATCCCCAAGTGGAGCTGGCCACGAGAGAAGGTGCCGCCAATGAGATCCCGTCATTCATCACGGCGGACGGACCGGTCCGCGAGGTACGCTTTAAATTCAAACAAGACGGCTCGCGGGATGACGGGGTTCAAGCGCTCTTTACAATCAGCGGCCGCTCCGACGCGCCGGGCTGTTTCCTGCAGCAGCCGAATTTCAAGCGAGCGGCGGCATTGAATAATCTGAGCTTCCGCATTCCGACTCCCATGTTCGGCGCGGGACTGATCGAAGCAATCGATGACGACACGATTCTCGCCAACATTCATGCCGACGGCGCAAAGAAGTTCTCGTCGGGCATTCGCGGTCGTGCCAACGGGGCCGGCCGTCCGAACATCGACGAGAACGATCGTACGATCTCGCGGTTCGGGTGGAAGGCGCAAATCAAATCCTTGGAGCTCTTCGTCGCACAGGCCTTTAACGTCGAACAGGGAATTACCAACGACCTGTATCCTCAAGAGATCGAAGAATCGGCATCCTGCCGTTTCAACATGACGCCGGAAAGCACAATGCACCTCGATGCGGTGGTTCCTTTCGATGTGCTCAGCGATGTGGTGAAGGCGACACGGTTCGTCCAGTTCCTCGCGCCGCCAGAGCCATTACCGGACAACGAATCGATCATCAGGGGAAGGACGCTGTTCGGAGAGGTCGGTTGTGCGCTCTGCCACACGCCGATGCTGCGGACCGGCAACGCAACGCATGCTTTTTTGCGCGACCAGGAGGTCAAACTCTACTCCGATCTGGTGCTCCACAATATGGGCCCCGGCTTGGCCGACGACATCAACCAGGGGAGGGCGCAGGGCGATGAATTCCGCACCGCACCGCTGTGGGGACTGAGCGATCGGTTTTTCCTCCTGCACGACGGACGAACGAAGGATTTGCTCGAAGCGATCAAGGCCCATGCGAGTCGTGGAGATTGGCGCTATCCCCCCTCTGAAGCCAATGATGTCATTGTACGATTCGACCGGTTAACGGAAATCGACAAGCAGCATGTCTTGAACTTCCTCCGCGGGTTGTAGAATCGTTCGGCCGGCTTTCGTTCTCTTACCTGGAGCTCTGTGCCGTTTGCGAAATGGTGTGAATGGCTCAGTGCGGCACCCTCTCCACGCTATCGGGGGACTCTTCTCGGATCTGACCGATGTTTTCCGAGCGTGGGCTCCCCCAGGGTATATTCCGTTTGTCATAAATACATGACACGTGCAGTGGACGACGACTGCAGACGGCTCTTCCGTTAATTCTTTGTCAAACGTGAGATGTCCTGCTTGACCAGCCAACGGACATTCCCATAGGGTCAGGCCATCGCTCTTGAAGGATCATGATTGATTCATCCGATGGTTGACCGTGTGGGGGCGACACAGGGGTTGCCGGCGGCGTTCTCTTGGTGTGACTTGCGCGGTCGTGTAGAGGGGGCAAGTAATTAGGAGGAGGTGCGATGCAATCATCGATTCATACGAAGATCGGCGGGTTGCCTGTGCTTCTGCTCTCGGTGATGGTTGCTGCCGGGCTCAGCCCAACAACCGCGTCAGCTGTTACGGTGACGCTCGGGGCAGGGAAAGCATCAACGATTTTTGAAAATCAGCCTGACAACAGCATCGGACGAGGGCCGGGCGTTTTTGCCGGAGGCGACAGCAACGGCTCGCCCCGGCGCGGACTCATTGATTTCAATGTCGCCGCCAATATTCCCGTGGGGGCGATAATTACGAGCGCTCAACTCAGTTTATATTTGGGGGCCGTGGGTGTGTCGGACACCGGAACTCCCGATTCCGTCTCGAGAATGGTGGAACTGCACCGGCTCGTCGGTGACTGGGCTCACGGACCGACAGGATTGGGAGTGGTCTCCATTGATGGAACCGATCAGGGATATCCTGCCGTCCCTCCCAGCCCTACCTGGAATGAACGGCGGTATCAGCAGAATCAGCCCTGGTCGACACCAGGAGGAGACTTCAAGCCGGCGGCGAGTGCGACGACGCTCGTGGGGCAGCAACTCAACACCGCATACACCTGGTTATCGACACCGGATTTGGTGGCGGATGTGCAATTCATGCTTGATCAACCGTCGTTGGGTTTTGGTTGGATGATTGTGAATCCGGATGAACGGGTCTCAGGATCGTACCGTGCGTTTTACACCAAGGATTGGACCGATCCGCTCATGAGGCCTCAATTGCTCCTCACGTACGAACTGGCGCCTGTTCCCGTGCCGGCTGCCGTGTGGTTGTTCGGCAGCGGCCTTCTCGCCGTTGCTGGGATCTTCCGCCGCTCGTCTTCGCGGCATGACGCGAGTTCGACATTGTCCGCACGGGAGGTCGACCGATGACACGATCAACGACAATTTCTTGCGTGGCATGTGTTCTTGTCATGGTGACGGTGCCGACAGTGGCGCGGGCGGAGTCCATTACGCTGACGCCATTCAAAGATGCCACGATTTTCGGTGAGAGTATCAATCAGGGTGTCCCCAATACGGATGGTCAGGATCTGTTCAACCGGAGCAATGGCGCCGGACCCGGAATTTTTTCTGGGGGCAATGGCGCATTGGCCGCCCATCGGGCGCTGATTGAATTTGATGTGGCCGGTCAGATCCCGCAGGGGGCCCTCATCACCGGTGTGGCCTTGACGATGCATATCGGTATCGTGGCCGGTTCGGGCGGCGCCCCCGGTCTTGGGGACCAAACGTCACGGATTATGGACCTGCACCGGCTTACCGCCGATTGGGGAGAAGGTATTACGGGAGCAACGAGTACCACGGTTGGAGGAACCGGGCAGGGATTCCCCGCGAATCCCGGAGATGCCACCTGGAATGCGAGCCACTTTGGAAGCACTTTGTGGAATACTCCCGGGGGCGATTTTGACAGCACCGTGAGCGGGTCGTTGGCTGTCGGAAGCGTGTTCTTTTCTCCTCAGACATGGCAGTCGACGCCCGGGATGGTAACCGACGTGCAGAACTGGCTCAATGACCCGTCAAGCAACTTCGGCTGGATTCTCATCAACCATGATGAAAAAGCCCGACAGACGCACCGGGCATTTTACTCGAAAGAATGGACAGACCCCGCCATGCGCCCGCAACTGCTCGTGACCTATGAATTGGCGCCGGTTCCTGTTCCGGCAGTCCTCTGGCTGTTTGGAAGCGGCCTCGTCGGTGTGATCGGGTATGCAACGCGCAATGGAATACGCCTTGCGTAACGTGGTGCGGAACCCTTCTTCATCAGCCTGATCAGGTGAATCATCCGAAAGGATTGATGTTTCATGGATGGATCGATGGCAGGAGGAGTCGCCTTTGCGCTTTCGCACGCGACCCTCGAAGGCAAAATTACGATCGCGGTGCTGCTGGTGTTTTCACTGGCCAGTTGGTCGGTGATCGTCAGCAAATTGCTGCAGTTGGCCAAAGCGAGGCGCCGAAATCGAACGTTTCTCGACGCCTATTCGAAAACCAGAGGTCCGTTGGTCGTGTTCAGCAAGGGACCGATTACCAAGCTGCAGGGCTCGCCCATGTACGAACTTTATTACGGAGGTTGCGAGGAACTGACTGTCCAGCAGGAGAAATACAAGGACAAACGCATACCGCGTCACGGGATCAATGCCGTGCGGATTGCTCTGGAACGGGTGCTGGGCGAATGTGTGGTCAGTCTGGAATCGGGCATGATCGTTCTCGCGACGGCGATCAGCGGCGGGCCGTTTGTCGGTCTCCTGGGCACGGTATGGGGCGTCATGGATACGTTTTCGGGCATCGGGCGCGCACATCAGGCGAGCTTGACGACGATGGCGCCCGGCGTCGCGTCGGCATTGATTGCCACGGTGGCCGGTCTGATGGTCGCCATCCCGTCGCTGTTTTTCTACAACTATCTCGTGACCAAGATCAAAACACTGGTCATGGAATTGGAAAATTTCGGGGCGCATCTGGAGAGTGTCTTCACGGCGGAATTCCAGATTGAACGAAACGGAAAAGACGAACCCGACGATGACATCGAAGGTTTCGGAGGGCCCGGACGAGACGGAGAAGATCTCACGATGGACACGGCTTCAACCCATTGAGAATAGTGACGATCAGCGATGCGACGAATGATGCGAGGCGGGCACGGTGCAGTGGCGGACATCAACATTACGCCGCTGCTCGACCTTGCCTGGGTGCTGCTCATCATTTTTATCATCACGACGACCGCCATGGTACAAGGGATCGAATTGAACTTGCCCGAATCGACACCGCACGAAACGGAGATGGAGACGACGACCAAGACGATCTCCGTAAAAAAGAGCGGGGACGTGTTCATGGACGAAGAGCCGGTCCAGGTGTCGGAACTCGAAGGGATTCTCAAAGGACTCAAGCAAGCCTCGGGAGGGAAACTCCCGGTTGTCCTGCGAGGAGATGCGGGGGTCGAGTACCGATATGTGGTCGCGGTCCTGGACGTGTTGCAGCGCATTCCCATCGAAGATCTGGCGATCGCCACCAAGCCGATGGATGAGGGGCACTGATGCGTAGCCGCCCGGTTGACAGTATTACGGCGAAGCAGTTTGGTATAGTTTGCGTCAACGATGCCAGGTTATCGGGGATATCACGCCAAGAAGAAAGGGTGGAATCGATCCACAACCATCGTGGTCGTGGCGGTACACCTTCTTGCGTTGTACGGTCTGTACCAACTCAGCCGGACCAACTTCCTGCAGGATCTCATCAAGGTGACGAAACTCACCACGATGCCGGAACCGCCAAAGCCGCCGGAGCCTCCGCCGTCCGAGCCGGCGCCGGAGCCGGAGGCATTGCCCGAGCCGACCCCTCCGGAGCCCCTGCCACCCACAGTGAAGGAACTGCCGCCGGAGCCGGTCGAATCTGCGCCTGCCGAGGAACCATCCCAGGCGCCGGACTCGGAAGGAGAGGGCCGGGAAGCTCCGGCAACGGACCATGCTCCGTTTGCGATCGGCAAAGGCGGGAGCGTGTTTTCCGGTTACGAGGGAATCCTCACCGCGGCCATCCAGGCCGCGTATCAACAACCACCCGATCTGCCGGACAATGTCGATTATGCGGTGATGTGCCAATTGGTGTTGGACGAAGACGGCTACGTCCTGAGTTATCAACTGCTGAACTCGTCCGGGCATCCGGTATTCGACCGATCAGCGCAGTTGGCGCTCTCGAAACTCCGGCAAGTGCGTCCACCACCTCCGGGAATGTCCCGCACGATCGTGGTCAAATTTTTCCCTCCTTGAACAACGCGAAGGCGAGGCGGTCACGATGCTGGGTGTGAGTCCGAACATGTGGCGGCGATCGGTGATATCGGGTCAGAACAGACGGCGCGCGCTGCTGGCAGTATTTGTCGTCTGCGGCACATTTCTCATCGCACACGTCATCAACGGAGTCGTGGGCGACACACTCATGGCGTCGGTCAATAATATGACCGCGGACCCCTATGTGGCGGGCATCCAGCTCGACCGTCGGACCCAGCAGGCTGTGGCGCAAGAACGCGTGCAGGTCATCTTATCGAGCGGATTGTTTCCGCTGCCGACGCCTGAGCAGATTGCCGCCGCCCGAGGAGGAATTCCTGCCACGGCGCCGGTGACGCCGATGAATGTTGCGACGAAGATCAGCCTGCTTGGGATCGTCGGAGGCACCGGAGAAGACGCCCGCGCCGTTCTCGAACAGATCGGCAACAAACAGCAGGGGTTATATCGTCTCACCGATCATGTCCCGGATATTGGTCAGCTCGCTGCCATCGAAAAGGACCGTGTCTTGTTTCGAGCGGGAGAGCAGCAGGAATGGTTGGACCTCGCCATCATTCAGCAACGGGGACTTGTCGGTTCGCCTCTGCAACCGCTTTTGACATCTGTGGACGGGGCCCCCGCACGCACCAAAAACAAGCATGCAACTCGCCGGACTATCTCGCGCAGCCAATTGATCGAAGTCACCGGAGATCCTCAGGCGTACCTGATGGAGGCCAGATTCCAGCCTCATTTTGCGTCTGGGAAGTTGGACGGATTTCAGGTTGACGGAATTAGACAGGTCGGTCTATTGGACCAGGCTGGATTGCAGAATCAGGACGTATTGGCTGCCGTTAATAACGTCGAAATTCGTGATCCGGGGAAGTTGTGGGAAATTTTCAAGCAGCTGCAGCATGAGCGGACGGTTCGGCTTCATGTCGTCCGTCACAATCAACCCCTGACGTTAATGGTAGACATCAGGGGCTGATCGTACAACAAAAGGCTTTGAGGTTGGCACGCCCACCGTCTCAAAGCCTTTTTCTTCAGGAGTGATACGCGTCGCTCCATGAAGGGGGAGAGAGCTGTCGATATGCGTCGGCAGCTCTCTTTTGTTTGGGGAGCATACTCGCTATGTTAATTATTCGTCAAGATATGCAACGGTCGGCGGCACTGCGCATTCCTGGCGACTGCGCCACGACCTTTGAGTGGCGTGACCGATGTGAAACCAGTAAACTATTGATACATGGCGTCTCAGTCGAGAAACGGCGTGACGCGACCGCTCGATCCGCTGGAGCCACAATGACCATTCTTCTCACGGTGCTCATCCTCGGTGCAGCTCTCGTATTCCCACATTCGATCCGAGCCGATGAGACATCATCTTCCCAGTCCCACGGAAAGCATGCACAACAAGATCGTTCGCCGAGCGAGGAGCGATGCGGAACGGTTCGGGCCCCTTCAACAACTGTCGAAGGCGTTCAGGTGGAAACGTCGGACATGAACTTGTTCGAACAGTTCTTCGAGTCGATCTTGCAGGCGAAAACGGTTTTGAAGAAAGATCATCCGCAGAAGGACATTCTGCGCGGATACTGTTTCCGTGAGTTCCTGATCGTGATCCGCCAGGATCTCCAGCATCCGCATGCTGCAGGATGGGTACAGATTAACTTTGCGGAACAGGATGCGGCCCGTGTTCAGCAGGAACTCCAGCGTGCGCTTGAACAATCTCCGGTTTTCAAGCTCGAAGAAGCTGAGCGGAATAAGATCGTCCGATTCAAATTGAAGCCGGATGTGAAACGGGGAAACCGAAAGGCCATCCGCTTGGAAGTATTTGGGCCAGAGGGGTTTATGGTTGGATTTAATCAGTACCAGGAAGCCGGTGACAGGACCCCAGAATCTCCCGCCTCGCGCTAATCACAATCCGAAAACCCATTCCAGTCTACCGGACACACTCCACTGTACTTGTCATCTTGTCTCTGCAAGGCGTCCGAAGCGCACCAATGTGTTAACTCTTGCTCAAGAGTCGCACCGGTTCATTGACACGGGTCATTCGCGCCCATATGGTCTGAGCGCGAGGATTGAAGCGAAAAATACTCTTGCGAGTGCGTTTCAATCGGATGACTCTTCGGCGGTGGTCCGGCGAAGGTCACATACCTGATGGGTTGTCGTGGGGCTGTGGGGCGACAGCTCTCCGCGAGCCAGCGGTGGTGTTCACACTGTTGCTGAAGGAGGGGGTTTATGTTGTCTCGTACCTGGTTCGGTTCCACGTCCGTCCGCTCCGCTCTTGCGGGGCTTGCCTGCACGGCCCTGCTCGGCGGTGTGGCGCATGCCTTGCCGGTTACCGACTCGTTCTTCCTGAACGGGCTCGTGCAGAACAGCGGCAGCACTGTCAATCTGGCCGATTTACAGAGCTTCACGCCTGTGACTCAAACCGTCACCTATCAGGCCGGCTCATCAACGGTAAATCAGGATTTCACAGGGGCGCTCCTTTACAGCTTCCTGAACGATCCCAACAGCTCCAATCCTAACGGCGGTGGAGGGCTCCTTCCGTTGACGCCGCCGCCGGGGACGCCGATGCAGCAACAGCAAAACCGCATGTATGTCGTGACGACAGGGAGCGATGGGTATCGAGCGGTCACATCCATTGGAGAAATTCGCCCGACTTTCGGCAATACCCCATCCTTGATCGCGTACCAGCAGGCGAATCCTCCAGGTTCCACGCCGACCGGTCTGGGGAATGACGGATTTGCCCGGACGACGGCGCCGCTCGATATCCGTGGCGGCCGCTATGTGTCGAACATCTTCAGAATGGACGTGTTCGATTCGCTTTCACAGTCTCAAATCAATGCGATTCCTGGTGGTGGTCTCTCACAGAGCTTCGCCTTGGCGGGTCAAATCGTGAACCCTCGCTCGTTCAATCTTGCCGATTTACAAGCCCTGCCGCAGACCACGATCACGACCAACGGTGGCAGAACATTTACAGGGGTATCACTCTGGAGCCTCTTGACCGGCGCAGCAGCCGGAGGCGGCATCATTACCGACCCGAACGTGAAGAACGACATTCTGGGGAAGTTCATAGTCGCGACCGGCAGCGACGGATTCAAGCAGATCTATTCGCTTGGTGAATTGGACCCAAGTTTCGGCGCCAAGAGCATTCTTGTCGCCCTCAGCGAGACCACTGGCGGCGGTAGTGGTTTGGGAACCGCCGGTTTTGCTCGGATGGTCGTCCCGACAGATGGTGCAGCGGGCCGGTGGGTGTCCAATCTCATCGGTCTGGAAGTTCTCGATGCGCCGCTGACGCCGGTTCCCGTCCCCGCAGCGGCGATTCTGTTCGCTTCGGGACTTGGCGGGCTGGCGCTCCGGCGATTCCGCCGGCACGGATCACGCTCTATCGTGAATTGTTAGATCTATTCGGCCGCGGGCGCCGTTCGAGCCGAACGGCGCCTCGGCGATCCGGGTCGTCCCCGACAAAAACCTTCTTACTCCACTGCATTGAGTTGCATTGAGGGATCCATGACGCGCATTACGCGGACGCTGACGGCTTTCGTGTATACACTCTCGGTATCATCGCTGGCTCATGCCGGTTATCTCACCGACGTCGGCTACGATGCTCTCCTTGCTGAATTCGGGACTTCCACGCCGACCGGAGCCGGCGTGCCGGTGACCCAGGTGGAGGCGCCAAATAACGATGTGAGTGGCGGCGCTCCGCCCGTGTTTATGCCGGACCCCTCGAACAGTGATTTCGCAGGAAAGGTGATTACGAGTCCGAACGGGAATCTGTCCGGGGCGTATTCATCCCACGCGACGTCCGTCGGCCAAATCTTTTATGGAAACACAGGTTCCATGGCTTCGGGGATCAGCCAGATCACCAGTTACGAAGCCCAAGCCTGGATCAACACATTGGCTGCATCGGGTGGCGCCGCAACGACGGCTTCAAGCCGCATTGCCAATCATAGTCGGGTCGGTGGTGGTGGAGACGCCCAGACGGATGGATCCATTCTTCGTTTCGTGGACCGCCAGGTCGCCTTGAAGCAATATGTCCAAGTCGTGGCGTCGACCAGCAGTACGACCGCATCTCCGCTGCTAAGCGACTCATATAACTCGATCGTAGTGGGGCGGACAGATGGGGTCAATCATATCGGAACAGACGCGGTCGACAGTGTGTATGTCGCGGGGAGAACTGCGCCCTCCATCGTCGCTCCCTTTGAGACTCCCAGTGCCGCCACTCCGGTTGTCGCTTCTGCTGCCGCCCTATTGATACAGACCGGCCATAATGCTGGTTCTGCGCTGTCAGACGGCTCGACGACTATATCGGGAGTCGGTACCGTGTACGATGCGGAACGAGCCGCGACGGTGAAAGCTGTTCTGATGGCGGGAGCGGATCGTCAGACCGCTAATACGAGCACGGCCGCCAACATCACCGACTACCGCAGCGCGGGACATCAGACGACCAATGGGTTGGACGACCGCTACGGCGCGGGCCAAGTCAATATCTACAACAGTTACCGCATTCTGACCGGCGGTGAACAAAAGAGTTTTCAGCATGGAGGGCATGACATTACGACCGCGGGATTCGATTATGCCTCTCTCGGAGGTCTCAGCGGCACACCGTGGACCGCGTCGTATTTTTTCAATGGAACACCCGGCACGTCGTTGTATGCCTCGCTCGTCTGGAATCTGACCGTCTCCGATAACAGCCTATTGGCGACACACCTCTACAACCTCGATCTGTCATTATTTGATGCGACGACGAATTCCTTGCTGGCGTCGTCATCGAGCCTGTTGGACAACACCGAAAATATCTATTTTAAGCTTCTGCTTGGTACACGATATGAATTACGAGTGACAACCAGCGAGGCCGTCAACTTTCTCTCGGATTATGCGCTGGCCTGGAGAATCGATTCCGATCTTGCCGCCGTTCCCATCCCACCATCCGCATGGTTGTTCGTCTCGGCATTGATGTGCCTCTTCGTTCACCGAGCCGTCACGTCGAGCTGCCGCCGGTACGTCCCGTAGCCGATGCGGCGATGCCCATGAGCAGATTCGTTTGAATAGATTCGTTGGAATTTACGGCTGGACAGAGGATGGAATGATTCACTACACTGGATGCATACATTTCGTAAAGTATAGTGTACTGCACCTAGTGCAGGTGTTGTTCTTCGGCTTGTTTCTTTTGTGACACCCCGATTTGGAAACGCCTTCCCTGCTAGCATCTGGAGGAATTCATGAGGAAACATCTTTTAATTGTCTGCCTGAGTGCCGTGGTCACCGTATTCCTCGCCGCTCACGGAGCTTCCGCCGGCCAGGTGCAGGTGGCGGTCGCAGCCAATTTCGTGCCGGCGTTTAAGGACATCGCGGCGGAGTTTGAAAAAGCGTCCGGTCATTCGGTCCAGACCACTTCTGGATCGAGTGGAAAGTTTTATGCTCAGATCAAGAACGGCGCGCCGTTTGAAGTATTCTTTTCTGCCGATGATGAGCGGCCGAAGCTGCTCGAAGACGAAGGACTTGGCGTGAAGGGGACACGTTTCACCTATGCGATCGGGCGATTGGTCCTCTGGAGTCAAGACGCCTCGCTCGTGACCGGAGAAGAGACATTGAAGGCCGGAAAATTCAAACACTTGGCGATCGCCAATCCCAAGACCGCTCCCTATGGCACCGCTGCGATGCAAGCGCTTACAAAGTTGGGGCTGTGGGATGGACTTCAATCCAAACTTGTCATGGGTGAAAACCTTGGACAGACGAGCGGATTTCTCGAGTCCGGCAATGCCGAACTCGGCTTCCTCGCGCTCTCGCAAGTGATGGACGATAAGCTCAAGGGAAAGGGAAGCCGGTGGGATGTCCCCGCACACCTTCACGAACCCATTAAGCAGGATGCCGTTCTATTGACGACCGGTGAGAAGAATCCGGCTGCAAAAGCGCTGTTGGAGTTCATCCAAAATGAAAAGGGCCGGGCCATTATCGAGCGGTTTGGGTATGCACTGAAGTAGCAACGAAAATTGAACTGATGCTCAACGATCTCGACCTCAGTGCGCTTTGGGTGACGTTACGCCTTGCAGGCATGACGGTTCTCGTCCTGCTGATCGTGGGCACCCCTATCGCCTGGTGGTTGGCGCACACGCGATCGCGGTGGCGCACGGTCGTCGAAGCCGTCGTCGCGCTCCCGATCGTGTTGCCGCCGACTGTGCTGGGATTTTATATCCTCGTGGCACTTGGACCCTATGGGCCGATCGGACGGTTGACCGGAGTGACATTCGCATTCACGTTTTGGGGATTGGTCGTCGCCTCCGCATTCTACTCGATGCCGTTTGTCGTTCAACCGCTTCACGCGGCCTTCGAAGCAATCGGGAGGGCTCCGTTGGAGGCAGCATGGTCGTTGCGTGCTTCTCCGTTCGACGCATTTGTCACCGTCGCGTCTCCGATGGCACTTCGGGGATATATATCCGGGATCGTCTTGGGATTTGCACACACCATGGGGGAATTCGGAGTCGTGCTCATGGTCGGCGGATCCATTCCCGGGAAAACACGGGTCCTGTCCACGACAGTCTTCGATCATGTTGAGGTCATGGAATATCAACAGGCCCACGTGCTGTCCGCAGCTATGCTGATCTTCTCGTTTCTCGTCCTGTTAGGTGTCTATATCGTGAACAGAAAATTTCCCATTCATGTGTCATGAACCGCTTGACCGCGCGGTTTGACCTATCCTATCCGGCTTTTCAGCTGCATGCTCAAGTGGACGTGCCGGCGGTCGGCGTATTGGCACTGTTTGGTCCCTCGGGATCCGGCAAGACCACGCTCGTACGCTGTCTCGCTGGGTTGGAGCGGGCGCCGAACGGATTCATGAAGCTTGGCGATGATGTCTGGCAGGATGAGTCACGTTGCCTCTATAGACCTCTGCATCAGCGCCGGATTGGTTACGTGTTTCAAGATGCACGATTGTTCCCTCACCTGAGCGTCCGAGGCAACCTCGCATATGGCATGAAGAGAACTCCTTCTCAAGAGCGCAAAGTCTCTTGGGAACAAGTGATCGATATCTTGGGGATCGAGTATCTGTTGGAGCGGCGTCCACATAAACTGTCCGGGGGTGAACAACAGCGGATTGCGATCGGGCGGGCATTGCTCACCAGCCCTCGATTGCTCTTGCTGGACGAACCGCTGTCGTCTTTGGATGCAGAACGAAAACGAGAAGTCCTGCCGTTCATTCAGCGGCTCTACAAGGAGCTGAAGATTCCCATCATCTATGTCAGCCATTCGATCAATGAAATCCTGCAACTGGCACAACAGGTCGCGCTTCTTCAAAATGGATCAATTGCAGCGATCGGTCCGATCAACGAGGTATTTTCTCGGCTCGATCTGCATGAGAGTATAGAGCGAAGGCACATTGGCGCGGTCATCGATGTTGAAGTGGCTGAACATGAACCGTCATTCGGGCTCACGCGCGTCGCCTTCAAGCACCACTCGCTCTATATTCCTCTTCAAACACGAGGAACCGGAGACCCATTGCGCATCCACATCCTTTCAAGCGACGTGACCCTCGTCCGCTGCATGGCGTCGCTTGCGACGAGCGCCCTCAATATGTTGGATGCGGTGGTCGTGGAGACGAAAGAAGCGGATCAGACGACGGTCGATGTGCTCCTTGACGTCGGGTGCCCTTTGGTGGCCACAGTCACAAAGAAATCACTCCTCAATCTTGACATACAGCCGGGACAACGTCTCTGCGCGCATATCAAATCGGTCGCTCTTATCGAGGACCTGACAGATTGATGCAGCCAAGCCGGCTTGATGGATCTCATGTGCCAAAAGGCAGTGTCGAGCCTATTGCCATTGTATAGTTGACAGATATGTGAACAATTATTTAGTGTCCGCCGTACCAGACGTCAGCTACTGACGCTTTGCCCCGCTATGCCAAAAGCTTACAAGCGCCACACGGATGTCCTGACGGCCAAAGAGGCAGCCAAATACGTTCGCCTCACCCTCGCCACGTTTTACCGGTATATTTGGGAAGGGAAGATCGAAGCGCCGAAAATCGGCGGGCGGTATAGGTTCAAGAAAGCTCTCCTGGACCGATGGCTTGGGAAAAAGAGATCCGGCACGGAAGACATGAGCGGGAGGAACAAGCTGGTGGGGAAGATTACGGGTATCAAACGGGATACCATTATGGCTCAAGTCGATTTAGACATCGGGTCCCATAAGATCACAGCCGTCATCACGCGCGATGCACTCGATGAACTTGGCCTTGGCATCGGGGATACTGCGATGGCGCTCGTGAAGGCCACGGAGGTCATGGTCGTCAAGGATTAGCAGGGAAATGCTCAGTATCCCTACTATTAATTGTTTGTTAAAGATTCGCCCTAACGCTTGACCCATTACATCGATTGGCGTACAACGTGATCATCACTGGCCTTGCCATGATGGCCCGACGGCTGGGAGCACGTGAAATGCCTATGCCAGATCAAAAGCATCATCGATACACGGCCAGCCCCTCACAGTCTGATCCTCCTGCTCGCTATTCTTCACTCATCTGAATCGCATTCTCTCTTCGCGCCGCAGTCTGGTTCCGTACCGCGTCAAAGAACATCCGGTACATTTGAAAGAGGCGTGAGGAGAACGCTTGTCAGGTCGTTGCCCTGCGTCAAACGGCGCGGCAACTCCGATGGCAGTAAGTGAAGGAGCAGCGTATGGGACTTTTGGCGCAGATGTCAGTTTCCTGGAAATCCTCCAGGCTCCATAGGCTTGAGAAAACTATTGCCCCTCCGCATCAACGGGTCTCACTGATCGTGGCAGAACTTATGTGTGTGTTGGAGCAGGGAGGGTTGACTGAAAAGGACCGTGCATTTGAAGAGTTTGTGGACTTGTGCGAATCGGACGAAGGCATACGACGGATCATGGAGGCCGAACGGTTGACTCGTCGTGATCTCAAAGGCATCGTCGTCTGTTTGATGGCGCGCGGGCTCGGGGAATGGATCAAGGGGCACTACGTCGCATTGTCTACTATTGCCTATGCCGAACCGCTTCAATATTTTCTTCGCGCTGAACGGCGCGGAGTTCATCCACAGCGTGTATTGCGGAATCTCCTCGACTATTGGGAAGGGAGAATTTCCCCTCAAGAGTTACTCGGGCACCTGCCGGCGGATATCTGATCTTCGGGGTGTTCTGCAGCCCAACCGACAGGGCGCCAACCCCCATATCGATGAATTTTGATAATCGGCGTCACCGTTGTCGTGCGCGCTCCGATCATAGCCTGCCTCAACAAACGCTCCTGCTGTCCGCTCTTTGGCAAAACACTTAGCTGAATTTAACGAAGTGTTAACGGTTGGAAGGGAATTCCATATTGAACAGGGAAGTCATTAAGGAGACAGTAGGAAACAACAATCAGAGGTCGCCGAGGGTCTCAATCAAGAAAGATGATTTCCTACAGAACAACCGTGCTGCTCGGTCAAGGAGACCAGGGCATTCTTCGTCAGCTGAGTTCCTGTCTTGATCGTGAGGGCTTTAGAATTCTGACGGCCGGGAACGGGCATGACGCGCTCCACACCGCGTTGGCAAGACATCCGGACTTGATTATTCTCGATGTCCTGCTCTCGAAGTTTGACGGCCTGGATGTATGCCGGCAACTCCGCTCGTCCAATCACATGCGCACCGTTCCCATTATCATGCTGACGACACCGGCGCGCGAATGGGAAGTCGTCAAGGCGCTGGAAATTGGGGCGGACGATTATGTGCGAAAGCCGGTTAACGCGAAAATCCTCATGGCGCGAATCAACTCGCTGTTCGGGCGCATCGGCCGTACCGGCACGCGGGGAGGGGAGAGCCGCTACAATTACGGCTCGATCAGCGTCAATCTTTTGCGGCACGAAGTGATGATGGATGGCCGGGAAGTCGTGTTGACCGCGAAGGAATTCGGTTTGTTGGAACATTTAATCCGAAATCCGGGAAAGGTCCTCACGAGAGATTTCTTGCTGAACGCGATTTGGGGATACAATTACTACGGCACGACGAGGACGGTCGATGTACACATCCGGCGAATCAAACAGAAGCTCCCCTGTTTGAGCACGGCCATCCGGTCGATCAAATGCTTCGGATATGAATTGAGAGCTCAGTTCGAAGTCGATGGGACGACTTTGCCGGTGCCGGATGGTCCGACGCGATGAGACGGCTGGGATCGACACGTCATCGGGGTCTCGCCTGCTGAACAGACGCGATTGTCCGTATGAACTCGATCGACATGGTGAGGACCGTTTGGTCTCGGGCATTCGGCCCATCAGGACCGTTTCGCCGTCGATTCGAAGGCAGGCACTGAAATGACTGCTACATCTTCCTCTTGAGCCTCACGAAGAACCTCGACGACCTTGCTCAGCCGCATCTTCATGCTTTCCGCCAGCAGGGGAAAACTGACTCCGAAGTATTCTCCTCCTGTCCATCGTACATTGGCTTGCTCGACATCGATGGGATCGATTGCATCAGGAAGCCAAAGCTTGAGCCTGATGCGCATGCCCGGAACAAAGTGAATCGGCCCCTTGATCCTGCAACCCGACAACGACAGATCCGTCAATACACCTTTTCCTTCTCCTCTGGCATATCGATATTCGACTTGCCGATGCACAAATACTCTGGGACGAATCCGCTTGGCCATTGTACCCCCCGTTGACTCGCTCACTGTCCTACAGAAATATAGCATCTAAATTGAACGGAAGACCCTCAGTTCTTCTCTAATGTGGGACAAAATGCTCCTTTTATGCTTTGGGTGGCCTTCTCCCTGACTTTTGGCGTCCCAATGGCGATCAGCTCAAGCGTTCAAACCAGGCCGCTCGTATCTGATGCAAAGGCCGGTTCTCAGCAAAGAATGTACAATTCTTCGGATGCATGAGACATATAGGGGGTCTGGTGTGAGACCTTCCGCCGACGGAGAATCCAGAATGCAAAACATGACGCGACAGCTTGTCAACGTGTTTTTTGCAGGATGGGTCATGTGGGTCGAGAGCGGATCGTTTCTTGACTTCCGAGACAAGCAAACGCGGTGGTCGATCTACGACGCGTATGAAGGCCGCGATGAATGCCGTGCCGAAATGCGTGAACTTATCGATTCAATTAAGGAGGCAGCCATCAAACGCGGAGAAAAAGTCTCCAATTCCGAACGGTATGCTTTGGTTTTCGAGAAGACGGGAGGAAGCCAGACTGCCCGCTATTACTGCTTGCCGTCGGACACGGATCCGCGTATCCAAACTCCTGCCATGCAAGACAATCCCCGTAGCGCTTCCAGATAGTCAGTAACTACCGAAATCACCTAAGTATTTCGTGTCGCATCATCAGAAATGCAGTGCGAGTCCGCCTACTGGATGATGCGCGTTGGCTCAAGACTTTGAAGGTGCCCAGAATACTGTCAGGGGCAACAGCAGCGCTTCCATCACTGCGTAGCTTGTACCACAGACCACCATGACCACAGTGAAGAGGCGGTCATACCCATTGGAGGTCGTCGTAAAGGTCGCGCACGCAAGATAAATGGCATATCCCAAAAGAAAGACGTTCACGAAGACCAGCGTCAAACCGAATACCACCACAAGCTGGCTAAACCCGTCCACAGAGGCCAGGCGTCGCTGGAAGTGTCCCGTGGCTATTTGATAGAGGCGGTAGGGAATGCCAATTACCGCAATCGGCACAAGAAACACGAAGAATACGGACAGGGCAAGCATGATCGCGAGACTATCGCGGCTTCGTGCCGCTGCCTATTCCGCGTTTGCATGGTTTGGACGGGGCGCATATAACACCTTAGAGAGAGAGGATAGGACGGTTAGAGTCTGTTCGTGAAGTGATCGCCCGGAAGGATTGAGAAGGTTCTAATGGATGGAACGTCAGTCTACCCAACCATCAAGCTCCTTAGCCCGCTCGGGGGCCTGTTTTTGCAGATCGGCCTCCTTGGTCGGTGGACCTTGCAGCGCATGACGCAATGTATCTTTCAGTTCTTGCTGCTCGAATGGTTTCGGCACAAATGGCACGGTCCCCCGGCGAATGCCGTACCCTGCCAGGTCCTTGTCGATATTTCCCGACATCAGCACAATACGAAGCGTCTCACGTATCTGGAGCGCACGTGATGCCAATTCGTGCCCGTGCACATGCGGGAATTCGTTATTGCCGGATGAGATCGAGAAGGTTGGCGCCGGGAGGATCAGATCCGTGAGCAAAATATCGATCGGAGACGGATGTGTCTTGCAAATCTTCAAGGCTTCGGCGCTTCCGGTGGCGGTCAACACCTGAAAGCCGGCAGGTTCCAACATGGCCTGGATCAACCGCACGATCGTACTCTCGTCATCGACGACCAGAATCGTGGGGTGTGGGGAAGTTGTCGCTGTCATGTATCCTCCATGCATCGGGCTCGAGAGACTGGGCCATCCGTGGTCAGAGCGTTCTCTTGAAAAGATCGTTGGAAAAGTGCACGACATCTCTGCGTGCAAAGAGTCTCTCAAGAAAGTCTCATGGCGGCTCCGTTCGTACAAACAATATTCGAAATGTTGCGCCGCCTTCCGCGCCGCGGATTTGACATGGACGTGCCCCTCATGACGATGTAGCCTGAGCCCACGAAGACATCTGTGAGATATATTATGAGAAGGGCCAACTGGCTTCCTCATGAAGCCCCCGTTCATGAGGAATGGTGAGCAACTGCAAGCCTGAGATCTCGGCGGCTGGCGCCCGTTGGCCCGTAAAAACGTGCGGACCATTGGGAACGATCTCCGGGATAACTTGCAGGCAATATCTGCCGTGCGGCATGAAAATAGTTTTACGACCAGACCGAAGCGATTCCATTGTAAGATACCGCCGGATGATTCCGGTGCAGGAGGAGCAAGCATGCGCGGAAAAGGGGCGAGGGCTGTTGTCAGGAAGGGGGGGCGGCTGGTCGTGATCGGTTTCCTGACTCTACAGATAGCGATGCCGGCTCATGCAGCCGGTTCTAAACAAGGGAAACCACACATCACCGCCGATGGGACCAAGTTCGAGCGAGGAGTTCATGCGCTCGATGGAATGGACTGTCGGGACTGTGTGTTCCATGACGTGACGCTAACCTATTCGGGTGGGGTGGTGCATCTCGTGAATCCCCGGTTCGAAGGAAATGTATCGGTGGAGTTCAAAGGACCGGCCCAAAATACTCGTGACCTGTTGCAGTTCATCGAGGCCATGGCCACTACCATGCCTCCTCGCAGTCAGTTTGAATCGAAAATGACCTCGAAGGTGGTGATCGGCAAGAACAAACGCAGTGGAAATCTGATCCTCAACGCCTCGCCAAAAGGCAAGAGCGTCCAATAGCCGGGTTATGACTCCTCGCGCATGATTGTGCAACCGCCTGGGTCGGGCGGTTGAACCACCAGTTGTGCGACCGTGACCAGTCGTTGCATTTCCGGCCAGTCGTCACAGAGAACGGCTTCGTCAAAACTCTCCAAAATAATAGATCGAACTGTCTTGTCTACATTCGGCTGAAGCTCGGCAATGATATCCATGGCCTCGCGCATGTTGCGCAATTGATCTTCGAGAAACGAAGCAGGCGGTTTCGTGCAGGCAAAACAGCGAAGGGTGAAATGTTCTTCCCACCACCATTGGGAGCTTCCGCACAGCGAACAGAGAGCCGGACATTGAAGGATTGCAGATGTGTGGACAATACGATTGCGGCGGTTTGCCCGGACGATATAGGAGGGGCTGGAATCGTTCGACTGATCTTTGACGACCGATCCCAAGATGATGCCGATCGCCGAACATCCGACCGTCCAGATTAAGACGACGCGCCCGCTTTCAATATGCGGGAAATCGTGCATAGGCCATCTCCGGATTGTCTGACTCAACCGTTCCCGGCTACTCCGCCGCGTGTGGTCGCTACCATGGTGCGGCCGTACATTCCGAGCAGCTCCCACATGCGTGTCCGCTCAAAGCTTCTCGTGGTCGCCGGGCATACAGAACATACGCTGCTCATGTGTATAGAGGATGCGGAGGCTATGGAGTCAAGGGTTTTGGAGTTCTTTGACGAAGAATTAACCTGCCGGAGTATCTCGTGGAGATCTGAATCACACTAGTGGAAAATTCTCACACAACTGGCATCCTATTCTTGCGCGATACTGCTACCTTCACATCATACGGGATTTGGCACATCGCCATCCGGTCAACCATTCAAAGAGGAGGACATCATGAAACTCAGCGCACGCAACCAGTATCAGGGCAATGTCACGCATATCAAGGAAGGTGCGGCTATGGCGGAGGTGACCGTCAAAGTCGGCAACTTGGAGTTTGTGGCGGCCATCACGGAAGGCTCCGTCAAGAGCATGGGTTTGAAGACCGGCGATTCAGTGACCGTCGCTGTCAAAGCGACCGAGGTGATGGTCGGTAAGTAATAGGGATTTGGTTCGACGTCCCGGCGGCGAACGACGCGTCCTCATACGTTTGCCGCCGATCGTTTTATCTCTCCAAGTCTTCTTGCGAAGGTGGCGTGTCCATCGTCCTCTCATTCGGCGCCATTCCTCGGGCGCATCTGCATAAGGTGTGTGAAATCGTCAACAAATCTCTGCGCTCACGAAACGTGTCCGGTATATTTGACATTACACGTCGATCTCTGTTACCCACTCGCAATCCATGAGTGAAAATAATAAAGCCGAACCGGCCAGCAACGTCGAAAATCGGTTGAAAAATCTCCGAACGGCCAAAAATCTGTCCCAAGGTGATTTGGCACGAATGGCAAGGCTCACGCGGCAGGCCGTCTATGCGATCGAAACTGGCCGTTACCTTCCCACGACCGCCGTCGCACTCAGGTTGGCCAAATCTCTCCAATGCAGGGTCGAAGATATATTCTCTCTCATTTCGGATGGAGAGGTCATCGAAGGAGAGTTAGTGGGATCGCCAGTGACGGATGTGCGAGCTCGTGTGAAGGTAGCGAAGATTGGTTCACGGATCGTCGTACGGCCTTTGTCCGAATTGGGCGATGTGTTGAGCTTAACGGTCCCTGCTGACGGGTTGTTGCTCGGTTCCGTTCCAGGATCTCGGTCCGGAGTCCGTCGGACGAAGAATCAAGTTCAAGTCGAGTTGTTACGGGATCATCGGTTCATCGAAGACGAGATCATCGTCGCCGGTTGCGATCCAGCCATCTTTCTCGTCGGAGAATATGTGCGAAGACGTCACGACCGGTCATCGGTCGTGGGATGGACGATGGGGAGCATGGCCGCCCTTGATGCAGTCAAGCGCAGGGAAGTTCATGTGGCCGGCCTTCACGTTCAGGACGCCCGTTCCGGAGAATGGAACTTACCCTATCTGAGAAAGCATTTGGCCACGGGTGAATTCACGATCGTTACGTTTGCTCGGTGGGAAGCCGGCTTAATGGTTCGCAAATCCAACCCAAAACGAATCCGTGACATCGCCGATTTGGTTCGCAAAGACGTCACCGTCGTGAATCGAGAATCCGGCTCCGGTGCCCGTGAGCTTCTCGACCGCCGCTTGCGAGGCGTTGACATCAGGCCTCAACAGGTTCGAGGCTATGAACATGTCGTCACGTCCCATATGGAGGTTGCCCGGCGTATCGTAGAAGGGGTGGCCGATGCAGGGATCGGGCTACGATCTCTGTCTCGACTGTATGGGCTCGATTTTATTCCGCTTCAAGATGAACGATATGATCTTGTGATTCCAACAAGGCTGCTCGCGGAACACTCGGGGCTAACGGCCTTTTTCGACACCATTGTCAGCCGTGTGTTTCGGTCAGAGATTGAGTCGCTCGGCGGTTACGACACGCGAGAGACCGGGACGATACGCGAGCTTCGCACTCATTCCCGAACATAGTCCGCCCGCATAGTCTTCTCCTTACGCTGAACGTCACCCGCCTGTCGAATCGTATTTTCCAAACGCGCCTTGTCCTCTCATGTTCGGTGCCATCTCTCTGCTCAGATGGCCTATGATTGTGTGCTAGATGAAATATGTATACTTGACATTTTGTAAAGTATACAGTAAATCACTATGCATGACTTTGTCCGGAACGCGATCAACCTTAGCTACGGTGAACCATGGAAGAAATCACGCAGACCAGACCGCGTGTTAGTCGATTGGCGATACGGGCCTGTCCTTCTTGTCAGCACGAGACGCTCGTTTCGAATGGCGCTTTTTGGAAGTGTGAAGTATGCGAGTACGCCGTGGCCTCCCTGGCGCTGACGAAGGATCTACAATTGTCGGGCGACCTTCCCTCGGTTGCACGCCACGCCACGCCGTATCGTCCAGCCCCGCGAATGGCGGTCTCCGCGCGTTCACGAAGTTTCCGAGAACACCTCCTGGGACTGTTGCGGAGCATGTTCAAACCGGAGACGTCCACGGACTATGAAATGGCTCGAGGAGGCTCATTATGGTCACGATGATCAAGGTCGAGAAGCCGCCTGCGACACTACCGCTGACAACCAGTGTCGGACCAAAGACGGTAAACCGCATCGCTGGAACCATACTCGCGACGGGGACTCCTCCCCACGAGGTGCTTCACGTAAGAACGGATGAGGGAGCGTCATTGGACTTACGTATCGACCGAGGAACCAGTGCACCTGCACTTCGTCGTTTTTTTGCAGTGGGACAACGGGTCATGGTCGCCGTGGACGCCGCTGAAGTGAAACTGCACGTTCCATATCCCCAGACTGAGAATCGATGCAATGAATGGTCCGCGAGAGTTGTTTTGGTAGAGCGGGAACGTTCATCGGTGACAGTCAAGATTCTTGGTCAACAGGTTACCCTAAAGAGCACGAGTATCGATCCCTCGGCCATCCGTCCGTTGCGAGTGTGGGATTCGACGAAGATCAGCATTGCCCCGGAAGCCGTACACGTGACGCCGTTAGGGACGTGTTCGCGACTGCGTAGACGGTTATTAACCGAGCAAACAACGGAACGCACGCGCTAAACACGCCTGCTTGTCATGAGAGGGCCTCATGGTAGCGAGATTTTCATATCTCATCGCGATGGCGGTTGGTACGGCTTGTTCGGGCTGTGTATCGACCGGTGATCTCATGTCTGTGCGTCAAGATGTGCAAAAAGAGATGCAGGAGATGCGGTCCAAGTATGATCGATCACTATCGGATAACGAGGCCAAACGGAAAACAATGGAAGAACTTCAGTTGCGTCTTTCAAAAGATATAGACGCGCAGGGAAAAACGCTGGCGTCGCTGGCCACGACGACCCGCGATCTGCAATCAAGACATGAGATGTTGCTAAAAGAACGCGCTTCAGGTCAGAACAGCCATGCATTGGTACGTGACGCGATGTTGCGGGCCTTGAAAACAGAGCAAACCGACTTGGAGCAGCGTCTGAAAAAGACAGCCGAATATATCAGGGAGTTGGAGCAAACCGACGCAAGTGGTCAGCCTGGCAAGACTATTTCGAATACTTCTCTCGCACCTGAGCGATCGGATCACACCTCTGGAGAAGAGAAGCCTGCAACAGATTCAAAACCTGCAAAATAGGTCGACCTCACGAGCGCTATGGCGGAGTGCCCACCACCGTAGCAGCTCGTGCCTCCAGCGGGGATGCTGCCGACCGACCCGTCTCCGCTAGTCTGAACAGGGAGCACGACCCGTGCTCCCTGTTTCTTCAGAGTCAGTCCTGCCATCTGCATCATCCCTCAAAGAGTGAATAACAGATATGATCTCGTCGTTTGCCGATTTGAATAAGTCGGCGCAAAGCGAAAATATCTGCTGTCTTGACGTCCGGGAACAGGGGGAGAGGAGTCATGCCTCTCCCCGAGACCGTTTCATCATGATGGTTTCATCAACCGAATGAGCGTTTCAGATGTCTGAACGCTCATTATTGGATCTCCTCTCCATCATTTGCATGGACGCGGGTTGGTTAGCGCCGCGGTGGCGTTGGGCGATCCCGGCCAAGCCGATCAAGCCGGTGCCGAAGAGAATGAGGGCGGCGGGGGCGGGCACGGGCTGCAATTCGCAGCCGGGGGTGCCGCAAATGCTGAGCAAGCCGTTGGAGGCCAAGAGAGCCCGGCCGACGTCGCTGAGCACGTTGAAGTCAGTGCCGACGCGGGCCTGGCCCTTGATCATGGTGAGGACCTGATCGAAGAGGCCCTGTTGTTGGGCGCTGGTGAAGGTGCCGCTGAGCGTGCCGCCGACGCCGAAACTGCTGGTGTAGGAGGCCGGATCGGTGGCGGGGAGCACGGCTTCGGTGCCGGGCCCCGTGGCCAAGCCCAGGGCATTGCGCCAGCCCGACATGCCGGAGTTCACGGCGACGACGCCGGTATTGTATTGGCCGGCGGCGATCTCGGCCGAGGTGAACGCCGAAGCCGTATTGATGAAGGTGTTGAGCTGGGTGGTGCCTTGTCCGCTGAGCAGCGACCAGCGCGCGGGCTCGGAGCCGGCCGTCACGGTCAGGGGATTGAGCGGACTGCCGCTGAGATCGATATCGACGCGGGGGCCGGCCAGCACGGTCGAAGCCGGGCCGAGGTTGCGGTAGTACTCCTGGGAATTGGCGTAGATCGCCAGGACCAGATCACCGGAGTTAAATTCGAGGGCCGCGGCCTCCACGGCGCTGAGAGCGGCGAGACCGGTGACGAAGGCGGAGAGGGTTTTCAAGCTGTGTGTCCAGGTGCGTGTCATAGTCGGAGATTCCTTTCTCTGGGTGGAGAGTTCTGAGCAGATAAATGTGTGTGTCATCGTTGATATCCGGCTCACGTTAGGCGGCCGAGTTCACGGCCGTCGGCCGGCCGGTGGCCGTGGAGTTGGCGCGGCGTTTTTTCATCCAGGCGTAGCCGACGCCGAGGAGGCCGGTGCTGTAGAGGTACACCGCAGCCGGAAGGGCGACAGGAGCCGGGCCGGCATCGACGACTTTGCCCTGCAGGAAGAACGTGCTGGGATCGCCACCGCCGTGGCTGCCGCTGGACGAGGAGTTCCAATCCCGGCGCTGATTGTCGTAGCCGCCCTTCTCTTGCCAGGAGCTGTGGTGGGACTGCTCATGGCGCCAGTGGCGGGATTTGCCGGAGCGGGGCGACTCCATCGCGGAGTCTTTCAAGAGGTTCTTCCAGGAGATGGAGAACTCCGTGGTCTCGGGATTGTAGAGGCCGGTGGCCTGCCCGCCGATATTCCACAGGCGCAGTTCGCCGCCGTGCTTCTGTGCCAGGAACAGCGAGGATAAGTCGACGGAGATGGAGGAGCCGTGAATGGTGGCGGATGGAGCGGCGGCCCCCAGCACGTTGCTGGTGAGCAGACTGTACTGGCCGTGCTTGCTATCGCCGATCTCGCCCCACGACTGATACTGGCCCAGGGTGAGCGAGCCCTCCTGATTGAACGCGCGCTCGATGGCGCGTTCCTGTTTGAAATTCCCGTTGACGGCGCCGCCGGTGAAATCCAGTTGGGTCACGAGTGCGGCGTGGGCAAAGTCAAGCCCTCCGCCCAGGACACCTGCCAGTACACCGGACAGCACCAATACTCCCTTACGCATAGGTCACATCCTTTCCATCGGCCACCACGCATCTGCAGAGGCCGACTGCTGATTGTTAGTGAGATGAACAATCCTACGCTTTCTGCCTTTCGCTGCGTGTTACCACAACTTCAAATGAGGTCGTCGAGACCGCTGAATGCAGGGAAATTAGTGCATTTCGAGGGGGAAAACGGCAAAGCTGACGAAGGACAAACGAGCGGGGTCAATCAGCCGTCGCAGAGTTCACATGAAATTCACCAAGAGATATGTGAATGACTGCACGGGCAATCAGGAAAAATCCGTGAACGCTTTCCAAGGCGGCGTGGACGATTGGTGTCAAACGTGTCCGGCCATGATCGGCCGTAAAGGGAAGATGCTATCCGAATTGCTGAAGGAGAGGCGTGCAGGTTATTCCAATTCCTCCTGTTCCGTCAGTGCGGCAATCACGCTCAAAAGAGGAATGACCAAAAGAAAAAGCACGAGCAGGATTGCTGTCGTGAATATTTCCCATATCCGTTTGATGATCGTGCCCTCTGGATTACGTGAGGCCGGGTCGATAACAGAACTGTTGATCATGGGGTCCTCCTCCTGCCAAGGCCCATCGTGAGGTAGTCTGTTCGGATTCCGCGCGTAAGCGGATGCAGATCCAATCTGCATATGACGAATTCATGTAGGTGAAGCTCGAGACGCCGGGTGGTGTCACGCTCACTGTCGTCCACGACGGCTGCAAAGACGAAGAAACGTCGATGCGATGCGAAAAGGTGCCGGTGAGTTGGTCGATCCATCGAAGTTCGAATCCGTAGGGAGCCAATGAAAAGTGTGCAGTTGGACCAACAGGAGCAGGGTCGGTCTGGACAGCCGTCGTGCCGCCGTTTTGTGCCGGTGCCGTCGTTGCGGTGATCTCGACGGGGTCGAAACAGAACTGCCGGTCCATTGGACTGGAAGCGATTGCCCAGAGCGAGACGGCCGGGCCGGCCTCTTCTCTGATACGCAAGCAGACCCAGGTGGCATCGATCGCCAGCGGGTAGTCAAATGTCGTGTCTGTAGGAGGCAATACGGCCAACACCGTCCATCCCGCCGAGGTGGAACTGCTGATCTCTATGCGGTGAACAATGGAAGAGGAAGAAACCGCGGGAGCCCAGCTCAATCGGAAGCCGGGGGGAATCAGCGTCAACTTCACGGCTTGAGGTTCAGACATGACCGTGGACGCCACAATGGCCTGATCATTGACCGGTACGCGAACCGGCGCATAACAGAATTGTCTGTCACTGGGACCGCTGTCTTGTGCCCAATCGGACACGATAGCGCCGACCTCACCGCGGATTCGATAACAGACCCACTCCGCTTGGGCGAGCTGATATGAAGAAAATCTTGTGGCGCTGGATGGGAATATTCCAACAAGGGACCAGGAAGGCTGGAGAGAGTTTGAAATCTCGATGCGATGCGGAACCGCAGGGGTATTAGGATCGATCCAGGTCAGTTGAAAGCCCAAGGTATTTATTGTCAACCGGACAGAGGTCGGATCAGACAGACGGACAGGCGGTGGAAGGTCGGTCAGTCCCGAGAGTTCGAAGGAAATGACGGGAGACAGGCTGCTTTCATTGTTGCTCGTGTCGTAGGCAGTGACCGCGCTGAACCAATTGCCGTTGGTTGCAATCTGGGCGTCGGAGCACTTGATGCTGGTGCGGTTGCCGAGATCTTTGACTTGATTTAATTGACTGGCCAAACGGCCCGAGTACAAACGGTATCCCGCAAGGTCGGGTTCGGTATTCGCATTCCAGGATATCTGACAATCCTGGTAAAGAGGGGAGGCGACAGCCACAGTTATGGTCCCCAATCCCTGTAAGGAGAGGACGATCGTATAAGCGATGATTCGACGTAATGCAGCAACCATCAAAGCATCGCTTTTCGAACCATGGGAAATCAATACCCGCGCTGTTAATTGCGGGCAACACCATAGCGCAACCCCTTTGGTTACTGGTTACGTCTGTCCCTAGATCGTGTTAACAAATCGTCAAATAATATGAAGACGTCAGGTTTTGCTTAAGGAGAGACTGTGGCACAGGGGCCCATCTGCCTCCCGCCTCCTTTTTTGCAATTCCGTAACACAAACTTGTAGGTCATGGACCTGCTTCTCGACGTGAGGTCGAGGTATATTGTTTTTTTAATCGAAACCCCAGATTGGGTCAGGCAGTATGTCCTTCACCCAGCGCAACGCAAGATGCATGGGACGTGATGCCATCGGTAGGAGCAGCCCACAGTCGAAATGAGGCAGGAAACGCTGTGAAACTACGACGGAGACTCGTGCGAAGTCTTTTAGCGAGAACCTATGCACTCCGTTTGAGAGCATCTCTTCTCCGTTGCCATAAAAACAAACCTACGGTCATTCATTCAAGAATTAACGGACATGCTCTGTTGGTGCTCGCAAACGAAGATGTCGGTCGCGCAATACATTTTGGCGGTTCTTACGAGACGAATGAAACTGAATATCTTCGCAAGATGATACGTTCTGATGCCGTATGCGTTGACGTTGGAGCCAACGTTGGATACTACACCATGCTCATGGCACAGACAGCTAGTGGGGGGAGTGTTCATGCCTTTGAACCTATCGCCCTTAATGCTGCGTTATTGCGCGCCACTATTGAACTAAATGGCATGAGCAATGTTCGTATTAACCAATGTGCCTTGGGAAATTCTATCGGGGTTGTCTCATTCTCACAATCTTCCGATAGTGCATACTCGTCAATTCATGATACTCAACGTAAGCCGCTCGAGCGTACTCTGACGGTTCCAGTCACGACATTAGACAGTTATCTTGAACGTGAAGGCGTAAAGCGAGTGGATATTTTAAAAGCTGACGTTGAGGGTGCAGAAGGTTTAGTCGTGGCAGGAGCGTCCAGGTTGCTGAGTGATGAAACAAGAAGGCCGCACATAGTTTTACTGGAGTTGTTTGATCAGAATCTCCAAGCGTTTGGCAGTTCTGTCAAGACGGTTATAGAGGACATGCAGCGCTTCGCGTATCGACCGTTTGTCATAACCGACAAAGCAAGATTGGTTCAGTACAGTGATGAGTCGAAGGCACATTATTACAATGTCTTGTTTCTTCCAACCACGATGAAGACGCTCACTAATTAATTATGGAGTCGAACCTCTCCTCTTCTTTCTTTTTCCTTCGCGTGGCCACGCTGAGTCTTGCCATCACGGTCCTCTTCATGCCGAAGATAGGAACGGCAGCCACTGTTTATATCAACCCTACATGCAGCAACAACGGCGATGGAACAATGAAGGATCCCTGTGCCGGGTCACGCGGCGCGCCAGGGCCTCGTAACACCTGGACGGGATTAACTTGGATCCCCGGGAATACCTATGCGGGACAAGGTGGAACGATTTCCAATCTCACGGATTTTATCGTCGAAGCCAGCGGGACGTCAGGGAACCCGATCACCATCACAAGCTATGGAAGGGGGCGACATGTCTTGAATGGAAATGATTCTTATGCCATCGCGTTCATCAACCGGTCATATGTCATCTTTGATAATGTTGAAGTTCGGAGCAACACTCAGCACGGTATCTATTTTGCGAATACTGCCTCATCCAGCAACCTCGTCATTCAAAATTGTCACTTCACTGACATTGTAGGTAACGCCATCCAATTCGGGGAAAGTGGCCGCAACACAGATTTCGATAACGTCACGATCGTCAACAACAAGTTCGACAGTATCGGCGGGGGAGGAATTGTCAACGCTCCGATTGATGTCGGCTCAGCGCAAAACTGGAACAACCTCACCATCGCCAACAACACCTTCACCAACATGGGAACATCATCGGCCAACAGCGCCATTGATTTTTTGATGTCCGCAGGAACGTCCGCCACAATGACGAATCTGACCATTACCGGAAATGTCATCAGCCAAACGAATGTAGGGGAAACTACAACCGCAGTTCCATCCATCCGTCTGGTGAGAAGCCCCATGGGATCAGCAGCCGAAAATCGATTTTCCAATGTCGATATCAGCGACAACACGATTACGACGACCGATATGGGAATGATTTTCCTTGCCCATGCAATGTCGCCCGCCCGCATTGCGAATAACGCGATTTATAACCTCGCCTCGAATGCGGCGGTTGCGGTGTTTTACAGCGATGGTGTTGAGGTGTCAGGAAATACAATTCGCAACATCGCGCCTCTCGCCGTGTCGAAGTACATCGACGGCGCGGGACTGGATTTGGAAGTGAACAGCAATTTATCGGTGCATGGCAATACGATCACGGGGAATCTCGGTCATGCCAGTCAGGTCAATTCAGGGCAAGGCATCTATATCTATAATGACAAAGGCTCGCTGGTGTTCAGCAACCTTCTGGTGGGGAACAAGCTCGGCATCATGTCGGATGCAGGCGTCAGTATGACGACGTTCGCCAACAACACCATCGTCAATTCCAGTAAATACGGAATCTGGGCGTCGCCCTTTGCAAACTATGGGCATTGGTTCGTCAATAACATCATCACGGGTTCAGGCGAGTATGGCATCCTCACCGCGGGTGTGACAGACCAGAAGTTGACCACCAATCTGTTTTTTGGGAATAGGTCCGGGAACTATGGAAAGCAGATCGGCGGCGTGTCCGATTTGACAGTTGACCCGCTTTACATAGGCCCTGGAAACTTTGAACTCCAGGCAGCTTCTCCTGCCATTCGTGCTGGAACGTGGTGGGGACCTCCCTGTGTTGACCTACGGGGACGCTCATGTTTCCAGGGACGAATGGCTCTCGGCGTCTACCAACCGTCTCAGTACCTGACTAACCCAAGTGGTCTGACAGTTCGTTAAGGGCTGGGCGAATGTCACTCTTAACAATTAGTTAACACAAACTTGACGAAACGATTTGCACGGAACGACCGGGAGCCGGTAGGGTATGGTCCATCGGATGGACAGTGGGCATTCCGTGCGCTCGGTCTAGGATGTAGGGGAGCCCTTTTACTAAGGGCGAGGTAAGCAAGGTCCGGTGTCAGATACTGCGAATCAATGAAGCTTCTCCAAGCCGTCCCACACGATTTGCTCGAAGCAGTTTCACATCGTGTGAGTGACGCAATATCAATAAAATCCCATCCATAGCATGACAAAGTCGTTGCGGATTGCGCTGCGGCAATGTGGAAGTGTCATCCGGGTTAGTCCAGCATTGATAGCGGCGTATTAAATGCCCAGTTATGATTCTGAAACGTCATATCTTCACGAGCGCCACTTCCTCAGTGGCTCAGGTCGTCATAAGCGGCATCTCGCTCCTTCTGCTGTACAGGTTCCTTCTCGAAACGATTGGCATCGCGCAGTTGGGGATCTGGTCGTTGGTGCTGGCGATTAGTTCAACCGTGCAGGCCGCGAATTTCGGCTTGACGGGAACCATCGTGAAGACCATCGCAGATTATGATGCACGCCAGGACCGCCGTTCAATGGCGGGTGCGGTGCAGACGGCCTCCATTTCCGTGGCAGTCTTGAGCCTCATGGTTCTCGGCTGCGCATACGGGGGCGCCAAATATTACTTTGCTTTCGCCATGGATCCGCCGGCCTATCAACAAGCCCTCGATCTGCTGCCGTTCGCGTTACTGGCGTTCTGGATCTCAATGGTGACAGGCATCTACCAATCCGGCCTGTATGGATGCCAACTCATTGCGCAAAGCAATATCATCCTAATCCTCGATTCCATTGGCTATCTTTGCCTCTGTCTCTACCTTGCACCCCGGTACGGTCTTGCCGGGATCGCCTACGGGCGCGTTATTCAGAACGTTGCTACCCTTCTGATTTCCGTTGCAGTCCTGAAGCGGCATCTTCCGCACCTGCCGTTGCTGCCGCGCCGCTGGGATAAGAACCTCTTCAAAGAAATGTTGGGGTATGCGACGGCATTTCAGTTTATTTCATTGATGACGATGTTGGCCGATCCCGTGACCAAAGCATTTCTTGGAAGATTCGGGACAATGTCCACGGTGGGTTATTTTGAGATGGCGAGCAGGCTCGTTCAGCAATGTCGCGCGCTGATGGTGGGAGCAAATCAAGTTCTCGTTCCGACATTCGCTCATATCAAGCAACTTGAGCCGCACAGAATTGCCTCTCTGTATCTCAATTCCTACCATGTCACGTTCTATCTTTCCCTCACGGGTTTTGGTCTGCTTGCGATCTGCGCTCCCCTCATCTCGGATGTATGGATCGGGAAGTACGAGCCATTTTTTGTTTGGTCGGTCATCGTGCTGTGTGTGGGATGGTTCGCGAACACGCTTTCCCTCCCAGCCTGTTACGCGTGCATAGGAACCGGCATGATACGCTTCAATGTCGTTTCGCACCTGGTCATGACCCTGATGAACCTCCTTTTGTCCGTTGCGCTGGGCTGGTGGTTGGGCGGATTGGGAGTTGTCCTCTCGTGGGGGTGCGCCCTCGTCGTTGGAAGCGCCTGCCTACTCCTTCTCTTCGCCAGAGCAAAGCGGATTCCCGCTACCAGTTTGCTTCCTCATTCCCACAAAGTCCTGGTTTGCTATTGCCTCGCGGGGGTCATGTTTACCTATGCGATTTGGGCCGGTCTTCAAGGGGGAACAGCATCATCCCCGTTCCTGAGAAATATTTCACCGGTTGGACATTCGTTAGTCCTGGACGGGGCGATGATTCTCGTCTACGCCGCTTTCATGATCATCCCCGTGTGGAGCCATCCGGTACGAAAAGACCTTCAACGGTGGGTTCAGGAAGCATTCATGGCCGTGAAGTCCTAGAAGCAGATCCGTGATGCGACGGGAGTATAAGGCACGATAGATGTTGCGCTCATCGGTCAAAGCGTGCTTGCGCAAATGGGGATACGTTGTATCGCGCTACGATTTTCGATTGGATCCGCTCGCGGTGCGGGAACGGCTGTTCGAGACCCGGGGCATCGATCTTGTCTATGACATCGGAGCGAATGTGGGGCAATTCGCCCTGGAACTACGACGGTCTGGCTATCGGGGAAGGATTATTTCGTTTGAACCTCTCGAGTCCGCTTTTCATACGCTTTCGGAAACTGCCGAGAGCGACCCGCGTTGGGAAGCCTGCAATTATGCCTTAGGAGATCAGGACAGCACTGCGGAAATCAATGTCGCTCGGAACTCGTGGAGCAGCTCGCTCCTCAGCATCCTTCCAATTCATGTGAGCGCCGCCCCTCACTCGGCCTATGTCGGCACGCAGACGGTCAGGGTCAGAACGCTCGATTCCGTATTTTGGACGTATTGCAAACCAGAGGATCGTGTATTCATCAAAATCGATACACAAGGATTTGCCAAGAACGTATTGGTAGGAAGCGAGCATACCCTTGAAAGGGTCGATG
Organism: Nitrospira sp. KM1; assembly: GCF_011405515.1. NCBI lineage: Bacteria > Pseudomonadati > Nitrospirota > Nitrospiria > Nitrospirales > Nitrospiraceae > Nitrospira > Nitrospira sp. KM1. The sequence continues at coordinate 4,431,470 of NZ_AP022671.1, forward strand.
GCTTACAGATTGAGATGTCCCTAGTTCCACTCTATGAAGGCGAGCCGCTAATCGATGAACTGATCTCGTTCCTTCGTGGCAAAGGATTCACATTGGCGTATGTGTCTCCAGAATTTTTTGACGAACGTACGGGTCAGCAGTTGCAGGTTAATGGCTTGTTCCTTCGTCTCGGATGAATAAGACCATGCCGTACTTGCCTTATATTGGAGCCATCGTCGGGTTGATGGCGTTCTTGTTTTTGTCGCCCCGAATCAAGGTATTCATCGCATTTTTTGTGATGACCTCGTGCTTCGATTTGGTCCCAAGCCTTGTGTTCAACAAAAACGTCTGGGATTTCGGCGCGGTTCTTCTCGCGATCGCTTGGGTTCAACTATTGTTATCCAAGCCGAAGATTTCACCCCGGACAACGAGCTATGTCGCCCTCATCCAAGTCTTCATAGGATGGATGGTGGTCTGCGTGCTCTGGTCGCTCTTGTTCTATAACTACCCTCTGCTGAATACGCTCAAAGCTTGCCGCCAAATGATCATTGGATTCCTGTCTTTTTTCGTGTTCCAACGACTGTTTCGAAACGACCCGGATTCGTTCGATTTTTTCATGAAGGCTCTCTATTGGACGACTTACGCTCTTTTGCCCGTGAGCCTGCTGGGATACCTCGTGAACAAGCCGCTGCTCTTCGGATTGCAAACCGAATATGGCGGGGTTATTCGGTCGCTGCCAGTTTTTCTTCCAATTGGACTCATGCATTTTTGGATCATCACATCAAGATTGCTGTCCGCCGAGAAGGTGAGAGCACATGAGTTGCTGTATGTAGGGATGGTGATCGGCGTCACCGCCCTGACATTCACTCGTGGAATCTATTTAACGGTAATGTTTGTCTTTTGCGTGATGCTCGTCACATTGACGTCCAGGAAAAAATTGAATTTTGCCGCGGCCACCTCGTTCATGACCATCGGCGTCGTTTTAGCAGTTGTTCTCGTGTTGGGGGGATATGCCAATCGGGTTGTGGAACGTTTCAATAGCGCAGTGGACCTTGTTTCAGGAGGAAAGCGCGCTGTAAGCGAACGCAATGACGATACTTATACGGGCCGAATAGCCTTAGCCAAAGAGAGAGTGGCTCTGGTCGCTCAACACAATCCCTTCGTCGGATATGGATTTATTCATGAGGACGATGTGCCGGACGCGTTGAGATCCAAATTGAAGTACGGCTCAGTGGTTTACACGCCTGAATATGTGGATTTGTACCGTATGGGATATCCCTACATGCTCGCCCTGCATAGTGCAGACATCGGTTGGGCCGACATCGTTATCGATACGGGGATTTTTGGACTCATCCTATGGATACTGTTTTTTGCGTTCTTCGTCAGAGAATACTACTACACAGCCCGGCGTACGCAGAAACTACTGTACTATGCCCAACTCGGGTTGTTCCTTCAAACGCTCGTCGGTGCCCTGTTGATGTTCGAAAGCAATACCTTCGTCAGTCTTGTCCAAATTGCTTCCTTTATGCTGGCTGGATGTTGGTATTGCTCTCAGGGACGAGTTTGGAACGATGTAAAGAATTCTCAGTCCGATGGCAGACCAATGCCAGGCAGATCATTCGGCAGGGTCATTTCTATTCCGCAACGCGCCGGGACTTCGGGAAGAATACAGCCTGCAGTATAGTAACCAACCATGCCGTCCACTACTTCCAAGCCAAAGTTGACGATTCTCACTCCGTCCTTCAATCAAGGCCGATATATCGAGCAAACCATTGATTCTGTGCGGGTACAAGATTATGGGCCCGTCGAACACATTGTGATCGATGGAGGCTCGACGGATGGCACGGTCGATCTCCTGCGGCGCTATCCGCACGTGAATTGGATTTCAGAAGCGGATCGAGGGCAGGCTGATGCGCTGAACAAGGGTCTCGCACGGGCGACAGGTGACATCATTGGGTGGATCAATTCCGACGACTACTACGAGCCGAACATCTTTACCTCGGTGATGCAGTGTTTCGAGGACCCCGTCGTGATGTGGGTAGTGGGGAATCTCACGTATGTGCGGGAAGGAGCCGGAGAGATGACACCCGATAAAAGCCCGCCGGTCAGCTTCAACCTGCTCATGCACAATCCCGATATTGTCCGTCAGGCACCTGTCTTTTATCGAAAGTCTTTTGTTGAACAAGCCGGAGGATGGAATTGCGATTATTTCATGGCAATGGATTTTGACCTGTGGACCCGGCTGGCCAAACTATCACCCCCACGAATGGTCGACAGGAACTGGGCCTATTTTCGAATTCACCCTAACCAAAAGACTTCTCATGCCAATGTCATCCGCCAGAAAAAAGAAATCGTGACAATTCTGAGACGCGAACGAGCGCACTGGAGCTTAATTGCCTCGCTTTTCCTGCGCAAGCGATGGTATTGGGCGAAGGGACTTGTCAAAGAGTACCTCATAGCTGCCGGTCTCCACGGCAAGGTTTCCCCAACGAAGACCAATACGACATAAGCTGAACACGTATGAGAATCGTTCATCTAATTTGGGGACTGAACGTCGGCGGGTCCGAGACGCTGCTGGTCGATATCGCGAATGAGCAGAGTTCATACGCCGAGGTCTTTGTTGTAATCGGCAATGACACTGTGGATCAGGTGGTGACGGATTTATTCAGTCGTCGGGTGACAACGCGATTCCTCCGAAGACCTCCGGGAAGTTGGAACCCGTGGCATCTCGTAAACCTCGTTCATACTCTAAGAGGCATCGGACCCGATATCATTCACGTCCACCAGAATAGCTTTGCGGCAGTAGCTCATTTTCTCTCCGCGCCGATGGCACTCACGGTACACGGAATGAATGATGATTTCCAACATCTGGAAAAGTTTGCCGCGGTGTTCGCAGTATCAGAGGCGGTGAGGCAGGACATCGTCACAAAGCATCCGCGAGCAACTCCGATCGTGATTCATAACGGCATTAATTTTGCCAAGGTCACTCGGAAAATACACTACGGTCGCGAGCCGTTCCGGATCGTTCAAGTCGGGCGGCTCTATCACGAAACAAAAGGTCAGCATATCCTCCTTAAAGCCCTGCATCGTCTGAAACGCGAGCTGCCGGACAAACATGTGGAAGTGGATTTTGTCGGTGAAGGAACCTCTCATGAGTATCTCTGCGACCTGGCCAAGGAACTCGGCATAACGGAATCGTGCAGGTTTCTGGGGCAGCAGCCCCGGAGTCGCATTTATGAGTACTTGCACACCTATGATCTTTTGGTGCAGCCCTCTCGGTCGGAAGGATTCGGCCTTGCCGTCGTTGAAGCTATGGGGGCCGGTGTGCCGGTTCTCGTCTCCGACATTGAAGGTCCGATGGAGCTTATCGATTATGGAAACAACGGGTATTACTTTCGAACAGAAGATCACCTGGACTGTGCCGAGAAGATTGCGAGAATCGTAATGGAATCTCACGACAAAAAATCTTGCGAGCAACACCGGAGAACCGCGGAATATGCAAGAGAACGATTCGATATCTCAGCCACAGCAAGGCGATACTTCGAGGAATACCAAAAACTTAATATCGAAGTTACCCCGGCTCGAATGCGGCACGGTTAATGGAATGAGCGGCACGGCAATTGATCTAGTGGCCATATCCCTCGTTGTGTGCTTGCTCCTGGCTGCGGGATGCGGTGGCAGCGACGGAACCAACGGAGGAGGAACAAGCGGGAGCGACGGGCCTCAGGCAGCGGATCGTCCTACGTACTATATCGATCCGACCTGTGCCGTAAATGGTAACGGCACCACGACTACGTGCGGTGTCAATGGACCATTCAATAGCTGGAAGAGTGTCGCGCCGTGGGCCGCCGGCAATGTTTACGCCGGGAAGGGCGGGGCATCCGAAGTCACGAACCTGGGAATACCGGTCAGCGGGTCTCCGGGCGCGCCGATTACGATCACCTCTTATGGGGCCGGACAATTTACTTTCGTCTCGACAGGAGCCATACCGTTGTATGCGCATGGGAGGGATCACCTCGTCTTCGACAACATCGCCGTTCGTTCGAGCGCGACCCATTGTCTCTACTTCGGAGGAGTCGGCTCTGACATTCTCGTGCAAAACAGCACGTTTCTTTCGTGCGGTGCAGATGGAGTCGGGACGGCGGGCGTGACGGTTGACGCGGAAAACGCGACGGCCCTGTATACCCACTTCGTGGTGCACAACAATAATTTCACGGACATTGTGGGACCCGCGTTCGCCATACACATTTCCAGTGCCAACCAGGGGGCCTGGGAAGATCTGGCGATTACGAACAATAACATGACCAACGTGGACAACGGGGCAAGCTCCTCGGGAGCGATCATCATCATCATCGAAACCGGAGCGACTGCGACCTATTCGAACATCACGATCACCCACAATGACTTGACGCGGGTCAATGATGAACTGGACCCGGCGGTGTCGTCGGTCTTTCCACCCGCATCGATCAAAGTCTCGCAAAGCGTCATCGATCATCCCATTGCAACGGCCAGACGATTCTTCGGGGTCAATATCTCGAACAACACCATCACAGACGGCGCGGGGGGAATATACGGTTCCTACTGGGGAAGTGCGCCCACGGCTCCCAGGAATACCATCAGCCACAATACCGTCTCGAACGTGTATACCGCCGCGGCGATCGGCTTCAATGCCATGACGGACGTACTCGTCTCTTCCAACGATATCAGCTCGATTTCTACGGGGAAGGGGCTGGGGTATTGGGACGGCATGGGTCTCGACATCGATTACGGCAGCTCGCAGATCGAAGCGGCGCACAACCTTATCCGTGATTGTTTGGGGCAAGTTTCCAACCTCACCGAGGACCACAACACACCGGGTGAACTTAGCGGGCAGGGGATTATCACCTTTTCTACCAACAGCTCAATCATCCATGGCAATCTGTTGGTCAGAAACCGCCACGGTCTTGTGGTCGGGGATGAGACGAACTTGGATCTCCCGGGTTTTTCGCCGGGACCAAATGTGTGGGCCAATAATACGGTCGTCGGTTCCACCTTTTCCGGTATTGGTCTCGTCCGTGACGCCGCACTTCCCCAAATCCACACGTTCGTCAACAATATCGTGGTAGGCAGCGGAGCGGCCGGCCATGGAGGCTATGGATTCCGCAATGGTACCCCCAACCCGCAAATCATGACGACCAATCTGTTTTTCAACAACGCTTCGGGAGATTACTTGAGTCAACCTCTTCATCCGACGGATATCACGGGAAAGGACCCGTTGTTTCTAGGATCGGCCGATTACCGGCTGCAGCCGGCTTCTCCTGCTCGCGCCGTAGGGACATATTGGGGACCTCAGTGCAGCGACATACGAGGAACTCCCTGCGTAGCAGGACAGGTCTCTCTAGGAGCGTATCAGTAGGGCGGCGCCGTTCACTTATGGATATCCTCGCAGTGTTCTATAACAGACTCTTGTATCGGCCGTACGTCCGCTCCCGGCTGAAACACGCAGGATCCGACTTCCGGCTGGGCTACTCATCTGAGTTTCTTCGGCCGGAACTGTTCCATGTCGGCAATAATTTCTTCACCGGCCCTCACTGCTACTTCGATACGAATCAGTTCAGTCCCGTACGGATCGGCGACGATGTCATGTTCGGACCGTATTGCAAACTCATAGGAGGCAATCATGACTACAGCTATACCAAGGGGCCTCTTGCCGACAATCGATATCCCCGACCTCATCAGCAGGAAATCATCATCGAGAATGGAGTATGGATCGGGGCAAACGCCGTGATCTTAACGGGTGCTCGAGTCGGCGAGGGTTCGGTCATCGGGGCCATGGGATTGGTCAACCATTGTATTCCGCCGTACACCGTCGCAGTGGGAGTGCCGGCCAAACGTTTGTTCGCACGCTTCCGTGAAGACAAAGACTTGGCGGACATTCTGCGGAATGTCGGAAGTCGTTACACGGTCGAGATGGTGCGGGCCCTGCAGAAGCAGCATGGAGTAGAGGTACAACGCACTCGATGAGCTCTATGAACGGGACCAAGAGAGAAGTCCCTCCCGTCGGAGTGATGGTGGTCGGACCGGACGCCCGCTCCCAGGGGGGCATCGCGGCGGTCATCGCGAATTACCGGCGCACCAGTTTTTGGAGAGAGTGCAACTGTGAGCATTTCTCGACGTGCGCAGATTGGGCCTGGAAATGGGCCAGAATGCTGTATTCGGCCTGGAGAGGATGCGTCTTTGTCCCGACGGTTGTGTTCAAGAGGCCGGCTGTCGTCAGCATCCACACCGCCGACCGGAGCAGCTTTTATAGAAAGTTATTTTACATCGTCGTCGTACGGCTCTTCTCTATCCCAGTGGTGGTGCACGTGCACCCGGCATCATTCGTCGAATTTTTCGTCAAGGGGAATCGCTTGACGCGATTTGCAATCACAACGGTCGCCGACATCAGCAACCGCATCGTGTTTCTGTCAGACATTGCAGCAAGCCAGTTTCGCGAACTCTTCCCGCACACGCGCATGGCCGTGATTCCCAATCCCGTCGATGTAGACCGCTATGGCGTTGAGCCACGCGCACCCATGAAAGACCATTACCGTATTCTGTTCATGGGGTGGATCGTCAGAGAAAAAGGCGTATACGACATCGTGGATGCGATGCCGGATGTGCTTGCGCGATTTCCCCAAGCGGAATTTCTGTTCGCAGGAAACAAGGAGACGGAGCAACTCAAGAATATGATCGACGAACGCCAATTATCCCGCCATGCGAAAGTATTGGGCTGGGTGGAAGGCCGGGAGAAGTATGAACTCTTGATGTCCAGCCGTTTATTATTGCTCCCCAGTTATTCAGAAGGAATTCCCAATGTTATTCTGGAGGCCATGGCGAGCGGTCTTCCGGTGGTCACCACTCCCGTCGGCGGCATTCCGAGCGTCTTTGTCGAAGGCGAGACGGGCTACTTCGTGTCTCCAGGCAATCCACGAGAATTGAGCGCCCGGATCGTTCAAATGTTGAGCGATGACGAGGACTGCGAAAAGATTTCACGTTCGAGCCGTCAGAGGGTCAAAGCACTGTACGACCTCGAGGTCATTGGCCGTCAACTGGAGCACCTGTACCGCGAGTTTCAGCCGCAGCCATCCCAGATGGCATATGCGCGACCCAACGGAGATCAACATGTGCGGCATCGTCGGCCTTTTTGACCCGGGGGGCCGGGGTATCACGGAAGAACAGTTGGCGCATATGCGCGATCAGATGGTCCACCGTGGCCCGAATGATGCCGGGTTCTTTGTTCACCGTGATCAGGATCTGTTTGTCGGTCTGGCTCACCGGCGCCTCTCGATCATCGATCTGTCGGAACTCGGCCGACAGCCAATGTCGACTTCCGATGCCCGGCTCTGGATCGTCTTCAATGGAGAGATCTTCAATTACGCCGAACTCCGCCGACTGCTCATGCAAACCGGACGGTACGCATTTCGCTCGCGCACCGATACGGAGGTCATTCTCTATGGCGTACGTGAATGGGGGCTGGACGGCTGTTTGAAGCGGCTACGGGGAATGTATGCGTTCGCCCTTTTCGATGTCACCGCACAGACTCTGACGATTGTCAGGGATCCGCTCGGCATCAAACCGCTCTATTACTCACGACAGACGGCCGGATTTGTTTTTGCGTCTGAGGTCAAAGCGATTCTTGCCGCGCCGGACGTGAAAGCCTCGCTCAACAGCGAGGCGTTATACCATTACCTTACCTTTGCCAGTGCTCCGGCGCCTTTGACGTTCTTCGAAGGCGTACAGAAACTGGAGGCTGGAACGTATCTGACTCTCGACAGGCGAGGCCGTGCGAATCACGTTCGATTTTGGGATCCGTTACATATTACGCCGGAAGTCTCGATGACCGAAGACGAGGCCGTGTCCGAGTTGCGACGCCTGTTGAGGCAGTCCGTGGCGAGGCGGATGGTGTCCGATGTCCCGTTCGGTGCGTTTCTCAGCGGCGGCGTGGATTCCTCGTTGAACGTGGCCTTGATGGCTGAGCTGCTTGACAAGCCGGTTGAAACGTTCTCGATCGGCATCAAGGACGATTCCTCGAACGAATTCGAATACGCGCGACAAATTGCGGGACGATTCAGAACCAATCATCACGAGTTAGTCATCGACGACGATGATTTCATCGATTTCCTCCCACGCATGCCCTATTTCCAAGATGAACCGCTCGCCGATCCGGTCTGTGTGCCGATCTACTATTTGTCCAAGCTTGCACACGAGTCCGGCACTCCGGTGATTCAAGTCGGAGAGGGCAGCGACGAGCTCTTCGCCGGATATCGGATGTACCACTCGTTTGTGAAATGGGAACGCAGGCTGTTTCACCCGTACAGCAAATTGCCATCGGGGCTCAAGCAGTTAGTCCACCGGGTCGCGGCCCATCATGTCAGACCGGAAATGGCCGATGCGTTCAGACGTGCGATTGACGAGGAGCCCTTGTTTCTGGGAAATGCCATCGCATTTTGGGACAACGAGAAAAGACGCTTGCTGAATCATGAGGGGGGAAGCGTTTTGACCTCCGGCGCGTTGATTGCGGATATCGTGCGCCGACTGCCAGCGAGTGATTCTCTGGCACGCATCACCGGCATCGAGCTCAAAAACCGCTTGCCGGAACTCTTGCTCATGCGCGTCGACAAAATGAGCATGGCCCATTCGATCGAAACCCGCGTGCCGTTTCTCGACGAAGATGTGGTCGAGTTTGCGCTGACGATTCCGTCCCGCGTGAAGTGTCGGAACGGTGTGTACAAATACGTCTTGAAGCAAGCCGCCCGTGGCATCATTCCTGATGAAATCATCGACCGTAAGAAATGGGGGTTCTGTGGGTCGACGACCAACATGCTGACCCCACGATTGGTCGGGTTTGCTCGTCAGCGCGTGTTAACAAGTTCTTTCATCCGTGAGCGCTTCCGGGTTGAGGAAATCAACGGGCTTTTCGAGTGTCACGGTCGCACGCCTCGATTCAACAGTTTTAAGATCTGGAACCTCCTTAATCTGGCCCTATGGCATGAATGCTGGTTCGAGTAGCTGCAGGCACAACGGGACTTTTAGTTAGAGGCGGGATTGCAGAGACGGCGTATCCCTTACGAAAGCAGCCAGCCAATCCGCAATGAGTGCATGAGCAAACGGTTTCGGGTGGCCATCCTTCTTGTACTGGATTTCTTCGACTGAATGACCTTCATAAATGTTCTCGGCGACATCGACGTTGTCGATCAGTGACGAATCGGGAAGTGCCCCAGGCGGCATGTTTTGCGTCAACTCTGTTTTTCCATACAGCGGAATATTCAGGACAATGAGGGGAATCTCTCTCCTGGTCGTCTCGTCGGACACCGCTCGGAGGAGGCGTGATGTCAGTTCTGTCTGCTCGCGGGTGAGCGTGGTGGACGATTCTGATTGTATGTCTTGCTGCTCCCCCAGCCGACGCGTGAAATACATAGAAAGTCGATCCCGAATGAAGTTGACGACGTGGGAATGCTGGCACAGAAATGAGTACCCGGGCAGCTGATAGAGCCGGTCACGCACATAAATTGCCGGGACAAACGCATGTTCAGTTCGTACGAGACGGCCATCTGTGACGCGAAACAGTTGGGATACGGCATTGTTGTAAGGATCGTTCGGGAAATAGGCCAGAATGACCAGGTCAGGATCATACTGTAGACCAACCTGTTGCAGTTGAATCAATTCTTCCGCTGTTCCGAATCCCGACACAGCCATGTTGATGACTTCGGCCGGTCTTTGCCTCGACAGTCGGGCTTCAAGTACGGACGAGAACGTCTCATCGTCGCCGACCCCGTGCCCAAGAGCTACGGAATCTCCGAGCACGATGATTCTGAATACATGGGCCGGTTTCTTGATGCTATATTCCCTTGTTCCACGGAACCCCTGGGAATTCGTACTAAACTGATGCCGGTATTCTGGGACGATCATCTCGCCACGAACATTGCCGATATTCTTCCTGATTCCATAGGGACTCGTTTCAACGTAACGTGGAACAATTGGTTGGGGATCGAAGAGCCGGAAATACACCTCGGCTGCGCCAAGAGCCAGCATGATCGACAGGATCGCTAATCCAATATTGAACAGGACCTCTTTGAGGGAAATGGTCGCCCGGCCGGGCGTGATCCTGGCTGCGTGGGGCTTGGTATGATCGACTTGGGTGAGTTCCTCGTTCATTACAGCGTCTCGACGATCCTTCGAACGATTTTCCTACCCGCTTGTCCATCTCACGAGAGAGGTCTTCTCAGACGTGCAGGCTTGCAAGCTTCTGTGCTGCCAGGATGATTTCAGCGGTCGACATGCTTGCCAGAACGTTCGTTCTCGCTCACACCTTCGCCGTGCGTTCCGTACTGTTTCGTAACTCACACACGGAACCCCGAGAACTATAGCATGGCGTTTCAGCAGGTTTGTTACATCTCCTTGAAGTTTAGAAGACACGGGCTCTTCTCGTTTAGCCAGAGGTCCCCGTCATGGAATGGACGTGACAATCCGGCACCAATCCTGGTTTCCCTCCAAGTACGCCGATTTCATCACATCGGCCTGTCTTTTCATGAGGATGCGAGGCGGCTCCTCTCATAGCCGCTGCCCATCATTCTTGACATTCTGTTAACACAATCTTGACACGTCTGGCGCGCGGGCACTTCCTGTGAATCGATAGACTGTGGCCAAGATTCTCCAGGAATGTCTTGATGAAGCAGGTCATACAACATTTCAGGACAGGTGTACTCAGTGTCGAATCCGTCCCGGCGCCTACTATTTCTGACGGCGAAATCCTGGTCGCCAATCGGGTCTCGCTGATTAGTCCGGGAACGGAGAGAGCCACCGTCCAAGTCGCCAAAAAATCACTGATTGGCAAGGCTCTGGACCGTCCGCAGGAAGTACGCAAAGTCGTTGCGGCTCTCCAGAAGGACGGCCTGCTTGCCACGTTCCACCGGGTCCTCGATCGTCTCGATACTCCCGGCGCCCTCGGTTACAGCTCGGCCGGTGTGGTGCTGGCTGTCGGCAAACATGTCCAGGGTCTCTCTGTCGGAGACCGGGTGGCCTGTGCCGGACAGAATTACGCGTCGCACGCTGAGATCATATCTGTTCCGACGCACCTGTGCGTGAAGCTCCCTGATGGCATCGCATTTGAGGACGCCGCGTTTGTCACGCTTGGTGCGATTGCGCTTCAGGGAGTTCGACAGGCCAAGCCGAGTCTAGGCGAGCGGATCGCCGTGATAGGGCTTGGTCTTCTCGGTCAACTGACTGTGCAACTCCTGAAAGCTTGCGGCTGCGTCGTTCTGGCTTCCGACCCTGACGTGTCGAGACGTAATCTGGCCCATGAATTGGGTGCCGATGTCATCCCATCGCCGCAGGATTTGATCGAGGCCTCGCGTGCGTTCAGCCGAGGGGTCGGCATGGATGCCGTCATTATCACCGCAAGCACAGCTTCCAATGAGCCGGTGGAAACCGCCGGTGAAATTTCACGCCAGAAAGGCCGGGTCATCGTTGTTGGAGCCGTCGGAATGACGCTCCCGCGCGAGCCCTACTACAAGAAGGAACTGGACTTTCGGCTTTCGATGTCCTACGGCCCGGGCCGCTATGACAAGCAGTACGAGGAGAGGGGACACGACTATCCGATCGGGTACGTACGTTGGACTGAACAGCGCAACATGGAGGCGGTTCTCGATCTATTAGGGCAGGGCAAGGTCAATACATCGAAGCTCGTGACGGACCGTTATCCGATTGAACGTGCAGAGGAAGCCTATGATCGTCTGAAAGCCGGTGCGGCATCGCCGATGGCCGTGCTCCTCTTCTATGCCGGAGAAACCGCAGATGGCTCGTCTCGAATGGTCTGCCGGGCCATCAGGAAGGCTGGAGCGGTTAGTCTCGGGATCATCGGAGCTGGACAGCATGTACGAGACATGTTGCTCCCACAGTTGACTGCCATCCGCAACGTGTCGATCGCAGCGATCTGCACCGGGTCCGGTATTACGGCCAAGTTGATTGCTGAAAAGTACGAGGCAGGCTATTGCACGACCGATTTCCGCGCCATCCTCGGTGATGAGACGGTCAATTCCGTTCTGATCGGCACAAGGCATGATTCCCATGCCGACATCACGCTGGAAGCGCTTCATGCCGGCAAGCATGTGTTTGTCGAGAAACCTCTTTGCATCACCGAGTCGGAGCTGGAGCGCATCGCGGAGCATTGGGAGCGCGCGGCTGCCGAGGGATTGCAGCTGTGGGTGGGATTCAATCGGAGATTTTCTTCCCATGCGACCAAGATCATCGAGTTCTTCAACGGCCGGCGCAATCCCTTGGTCATGATCTACCGTGTCAACGCCGGAACGATTGCTCCGACGCACTGGATCCAGGATCCGTCGATCGGCGGAGGGCGAATCATCGGCGAGGCCTGCCATTTCATCGATTTCATGCAGGCCGTCTGCGGGGCTCGGCCGATCTCGATTCATGCGGTCCGCATAGCCAGTCATACCTCGGGCATCTCGGAAGATCAGACGATTCTCTCGATGACATTCAAGGACGGTTCCATCGGCACGCTCGTCTACACGGCCGGGGGCGATGCGGCTATTCCGAAAGAGCGCTTTGAAGCGTTCGGAGACGGCAAAGCCGTGATTTTGGACGATTTCACGACGACTGAATTCTGGGAAGGTGGAACCAAGAAACGCCACAAGACGGCGGTACGCGATAAAGGGTTTCAGGAAGAGATGCGGCAATTTACTGAAGCGGTCGTCGGGGCCGGCCGCAGCGGACCTACATTCGAGGAGATCTACGCAGTGACGAGGACCTGTCTCTTGGCCCTGTCAGCTCAGAAAACCGGAGCGGTATACGACGTCTGATTGTATGCACGCGATGTCAATGTATTCACTGACAGCGTCGGGGCGGACGTTTGGTTGGTATGCCAGGCGGCTGAGCGTGATGAGGCCTCAGGAACTGTGGGCTCGAATAGGCTCACAGTGCGGCATAGCCGTGCTGTCACTCCGACATCGCCTTGGCCTGACGCCGGCCGTGTCGGAGCAATCGGATTTTCGACGCTATCGCTTCTGCACGGCGCAAACATCCGTTCTTCCCGCAAGACCATCGGAAGCACTCGATGAGCACATGGTCGAACGGGTCCTTGCCGGGGGATTGCCGCAGATAGGCTGGAACTGGACATGGCGCGACGAAAGCGATACATGGCACCGAGATCGGCAGACCGGAATCCTGTGGCCGAGACGCTTCTTCAATTCGATTTCCTATCGTGAAGGAAATCCCTACGGCGACGTCCGCTGTCTGTGGGAGCCCTCCCGTCTGCAGCAGTTGGTGATTCTGGGCATGATTGCCGCCTGCGAGGGAAATCCGTCGCGAGACCGCGCCCTCAAGATGCTCGAGGCCCAGTTCCTCTCCTGGGTTGACGCCAATCCGCTCTATACAGGCCCCCATTATATTTCGGCTATGGAATGCGCTCTCCGTCTCATAGCTGTCTGCCACACGTTCGATCAGGTGCGCATGCAGATCACCGATCCCGAGCGCATCTGGATCTCACTGGTACAACTCGTCGAAGGGCACGCGGCGTTGATCCGGCAGAGGATGTCTCTGCACTCTTCTCTGGGGAACCATACGATTGCGGAGGCAGCGGCTCTCGTCTACGCAGGAGTGCTCTTTCCAGAAATGCCGCAGGCGGCGGAATGGGAATCGATCGGTCTTTGGGTCCTGGAATCCGAGGCCGGTCATCAAATTCTTGCCGATGGCGGTGGAATCGAACAGGGGTTCTGGTACCTGAAGTTTATATCCGATTTGTACGGACTGACCGCGGATCTGCTCGCGCACCATGGGCGTAGTGTACCCGCAAAGATCTTACAGGCCATCAGGCGGAGCCGGTCATTTCTTTCCGCTATGGCGGACTCCGATGGCCGTTTGCCCTCCATCGGCGACAGTGACGATGGGTATGCGCTGACTCCCTTGTTGGGCATCCGGCACGACGTCCAAGAGGGGAAGGCGCTGAGCACCTTCGCTTCGTCGGGCTATTCGATCATTCACGGTAAGGGCCGGGTGAAGACCACGTTGATGTTCGATCACGGTTCTTTGGGCATGGCGCCGTGCTTTGCCCACGGGCATGCAGACGCCTTATCGGTCGCTCTGCGCGAGGATCGTGAAGACATTCTCGTCGATCCGGGAACGTTCGTGTACTCGGGAAAGCCCGAGTGGCGAGCCTATTTCAGGGGAACGCGAGCACACAATACGGTCGCGGTCGACAGCCTGGACCAAGCGGTTCAGGAAACACCCTTCCAGTGGTCTTCCTCATTCAGCGCGCGGTTGGTCTCACGCAGAGAAGCGAAGGACGGGCAAATTACGTTGATCGCGATGCACGATGGGTATGTGAGGAGATGCGGCGTCCACCACTGGCGTGGGGTGCTGTCCAATGGTGATGGATTGTGGGTCATCGTCGATATGCTGACCGGGCAAGGAGCGCACGCGCTTGAACTCAACTGGCACCTGGGCCGAAGGCCGGTCGTGCAAGGCACCGAATATGTGCTTCCCGGACTTGAATCGAAATTCTGTTTATCTGCCACCGGCGGGACTCATGAACTTATTCGGGCGGGTGACAATGCGTCCGGTGGGTGGCGTTCCTCCTTCTATGGGGTCCGTGAACCGCTGGATACGTTACGTGTCCGCTATCACGGAACCTTGCCCCATCATTTCGTGACGTGCATAACGGAGCGCCCGATTGACGAAAATGTTCGCCTATCGGCTATGTCGCTCCTGAAAGGCCTGATCGATGAAGCCCGAACGCATTGAGATTCTCGGCGTTCCGGTCGACTGCCTCACGATGAACCAGGCGCTGGAACATGTCGACTCCGTCTTGATGAGCGGCACGGCCCACAGCGTGGTCGCGGTCAATCCGGAGAAGGTCATGAAGGCGCTCGACGACAAGAGGCTACTCGAACGGCTCGGTCGCGCCAGCGTGCTGATCCCGGACGGAATCGGGGTGGTCTTTGCCGCGCGCATATTAGGCTTAGGCCGGTTCGAGCGTGTCCCGGGCTCTGAACTCATGCCCAAGCTCTGCGAGTTAGCCGCGCGAAAGGGTTATCGCACATTTCTGTTCGGGGCCGCTGTCGATGTTCTCGCCAGTGCGGTCGAGACACTACGCCAGCGATATCCCGGCATCATCATTGCCGGGTCGCAGCATGGGTTTGTAGCGGATGAAGACATGCCGGGGTTGATCGAGCGGATCAATTCACTGGAGGTCGATATCTTATTCGTGGCATTGGGCAGCCCCAAACAAGAGGATTGGATCGACCGCTATCTGCCTTTATTAAGAGTCCGGCTGTGTCAGGGTGTCGGAGGAACGTTCGACGTCATTGCCGGCCGGGTCAAGCGCGCCCCCGCTGCCTTCCGCGCAGCGCATCTGGAATGGTTTTACCGCCTGGCGACCAATCCGCAACGGATACGCCGGCAAACCGCGCTGCCAAAGTTTGTGTTCGAAGTATTGAAACAGCGAGCCAAGCATAACTTCATCTTGTTCGGACATCGTACGACCCCAAAATCGCAGCCGACCCAGCGCCCCCATTCGTAATGGATGTGAGTCTGGACAGCACATGGAGACCGTGCATATGCAGGACATGAACGTTGCCGAACACTCGATCCTCGCGGAAGGGAAACCATCCCGCTATTCGGAGAACGACAATCAACGGCGTTACTCGGCACCTGTGATGTGGGCGGTCGCCGGGCTATTCGCTGTGCTGCTCATCGGTGCGGCCTATGCCGACACGCTGGCGTACGTCATCCAACAGTGGATGGAAGACGACAATTATAGCCACGGATTCTTCATCCCGGTGATCGTTGCCGTGTTGATTTGGCGGAAGCGCGATTTCATGCTCGCCGCCGGTATCCGGCCTTCGTGGTGGGGCGTGCTGGTGCTAGCGGTCGGCGGTCTGCTTCTCATCGTGGGGCAACTTGCAACCTTGAATGTCATCGAGAACGCATCGTTATGGCTGGTCATTGTCGGTCTCTTCCTCGCGGTGACCGGACCTCGTGCGACATGGGAAGTAGCCTTCCCTCTCGGCTATCTGCTGACGATGTTTCCGCTTCCTCAGATGATTCAGCAGAACCTGTCATCCTCGCTACAACTTCTGTCTTCGAAGTTTGGGGTCGGCTGTCTCCAGTTGATCGGCGTGACGGCCTTCCGAGAAGGAAACGTGATCGACCTTGGTCCGATTCAGCTGCAGGTGGTGGAGGCCTGCAGCGGGCTGCGGTATTTGTTCCCGCTCGTGTCACTGGCCCTCTTGTGCGGGTACTTGTTCCAGGACCGCTTGTGGAAACGGGTCCTGTTGGTCGGATCCGCCATTCCCTTGGCGATTTTCCTCAACGGAATTCGTATTGGAGTGATCGGTGTGTTGGTGGAATGGTACGGGCAGGGTGCGGCGGAAGGGTTCATGCACTTTTTTGAGGGATGGGTGGTGTTCGTCGTGAGCTTTGTCATTCTACTGGCCGAAATGCAGTTGCTCAGTCGCATCGGGCAATCTGCTCCTCAGCCATCTCCGTCACCCGCTCACGGGTCCGTCGCAAAACCATTCTCTGCCGTTCCGGTTTGGTCTTCTTCGATGACAGTCTGTCTGCTCCTCCTGCTGGGTATTGCCGCCGCATCGGTTCCGCTTCGCGGCCGCGAGGACATTACGCCGTCACGGCAACTGTTTCTTGATTTTCCCATGGACTTGTCGGGATGGCATGGCAGCCCGTTGACGATGGAAAAGGTCTATGTCGATGCATTGCGGTTCGACGACTATCTGCTGGCCAATTATCAGACTTCGGCGAATGGTCCGATCAATCTGTACGTGGCATATTACGGGTCGCAGAAAACCGGCCAGTCTGCGCATTCCCCGAAAACCTGCCTGCCGGGGGGAGGTTGGGAGGTGACGTCATTGGATCAGATCACCGTCGGAAATGGTCTCTCGAACCGGATCTTCTTTGCGAACCGAGCCGTGATACAAAAAGGAGATGCTCGGCAAATCGTCCTCTACTGGTTCAAGCAGCGTGAACGCATCGTGACGAACGAGTACCTCGTCAAGGCATGGCTGTTTTGGGATGCACT
This sequence comes from Nitrospira sp. KM1, assembly GCF_011405515.1. Taxonomy (NCBI): domain Bacteria; kingdom Pseudomonadati; phylum Nitrospirota; class Nitrospiria; order Nitrospirales; family Nitrospiraceae; genus Nitrospira; species Nitrospira sp. KM1. The sequence goes on from NZ_AP022671.1 coordinate 4,448,517, forward strand.
GACAAAGCAGCGAACTGACGGAGCGCTGATTCGATTGGTTGCCCCGGTGTTGCCGGGTGAAGACGATGCGGCGACGGATCAGCGGTTGCAGCAATTTGCCGCATTGGTACAACCGACCCTGTCCGCCTACGTCCCGGATTAAATCGAAGGATATGGCCACCGCATTCTTTTTCAGCTTTTTGGGGTCTCTGATCATCTGCATGGCGCTCATTCCGCCGTTGATGGCATCGGCCGGGCGCCTCCAGGTGCTCGATGTTCCCGGCGGCCGGAAGGCACACTCGGGCTCTGTGGCCAAGGTCGGCGGTATTGCTTTGGCCACGGGCACCTTCATTGGTGTGCTGATGTGGGCGCCGAAGGACGATGTGATCCTGGCCAGTCTCCTGGGCGGATTGATCATTCTGCTGTTCGGCATCTGGGATGATCGGGTCGGGTTGACCTACTCGGTCAAATTTGCAGGACAGGCGTTGGCGGCATTCATCGTCTTGGCGGTAGGCGGAGTACACGTGAGCAGTCTTCCAATGATTCCAGATTCCTGGATGACTCCGTGGGTCAGTCTCCCGTTTACGTTTCTGACCTTGATCGCCGTGACCAACGCCGTCAATTTAGCCGATGGGTTGGACGGGCTGGCCGGCGGATTATCACTCATCAGCTTTGCCGCGACCGCCATTCTGGCGTTCCAAATGGAAGACTCCCTGCTGATGCTGATGGTGGTATCCGTGCTCGGCGGGCTGCTCGGGTTCCTCCGATTCAATACCTATCCGGCACGCGTATTCATGGGCGATGCAGGAAGCCAATTCCTCGGTTTCTATCTCGGCGTGACGGCGCTCGTTCTCACTGATCCATCACATGGTCCGTATAGTCCGATGACGGCACTGTTCATTTGGGGATTACCGGTCCTCGACATGTTCGGAGTGATGATCCAACGCTGGCATGAAGGCCGTTCACCGTTCATCGGAGACCGGAATCACTTGCATCATCGTCTGCTGAGCATGGGATGGTCGCATCGCGAGGCCGTGATGCTCATTTATGCCGTTCAAACCGGATTGGTGACATTGGCATATACCACACGTTGGCAGCCTGACTGGGTGTTGATGCTGATCTATCTGGTCGTTGCGGCGTGCGTCTTGATCATTTATATACGGCCGGTTGATCGGCTGATGTTGCATGCGCGATCTGCCGACACTATGCGCGAGGATGGCAGAGCCGTCGCCTGGCGTTCAAATTATCCCGGGCTTGCGCAATTGCCCATCCGTCTGCTGGCGGTTGTCGTGCCGGGATTTCTTATTGTGAGCGTAGGCCTGCCGCAACACATTCCCTTTGATGCCGGCCTCGTGGCCGCCGGCCTTCTCGCCGCGCTCGTGTGCGGCATGCGGCTGTGGCCCCGTTCGGCGCCATTTCTGGTGCGCGCGGGCCTTTACGTCGGCAGTACCTTTGTTTTGTATTTCAGTGAACTCAGCGCCCCTGCTATGGCGTCTCCGTGGCTTCAGCCGGTCAACCTGTTGCTCATCGGGGTGGCGCTGCTCGTCATCACGGTCATGAAGGTGACGGCGGCAGACAAATTTGAAATGACGCCGCTTGATTCCTTAATGGTGCTGTTGGCAACGCTATTGCCGTTTCTGCCGGACATGGAGGTCGGCGAGATTAATCTGAGTCTGTTGACGGCAAAACTGATCGTGCTCTTCTTCTCATTCGAACTTCTTCTTCACGGCTATAGCCGACGGATTACGGAAGCCGGATTCCTGGCCATGTGGCTCTTGAGCGGCCTGGTGATCCGCGCGTGGGTGTAACGATGCATCGAAAGGACGACCATATGTGGTTCCGCGGCCAAGCAGTGGTGTTCATCGTGTGTTTCATCGCGATCACGGCATGCGGAGGGCCGGAAGAGCGCAAAGCGCAACATCGGTTGCGGGCACAAGAGTACATGCAAGAGGGGAATTTCCCCAAAGCTCGAGTGGCCCTCCGCAACGTGCTGAAAATCGACCCGAAGGACGCCGAAGCGTACCTGCTGGCCGCTCAGGTGGAAGAAAAAGAACGTAACTGGCGGAATGCCTTTGCGAACTACCAGCGTGTGGTGGAGCTGGTTCCTGATCACGAACGGGCCCAAGTTCGTCTGGCAAAGTTCTACCTCGAAGCCCGCATGATCGACAAGGTCTCCGAGATCGTGGACAAGGTCCTTGCCCAACATCCAGACAACGTGCAAGCTGCGAGTTTGCGGATCGCCGTTGAGGCCGTCACCGGGCAACTTTCTGAGGCGACGGTCAAAGGTGAGAAATTGGTCGCGGCTCATCCGACCGATCCGGACGCCACGTTGCTGCTCGCCACTCTCTATGTGGCCCAAGGCAGAGGAACCGATGCGGAGGCCATTCTCCAGCGTGCGGTTGATGCCAACCCAAAAAATCTCGAACTGCTCGACGGATACGCGAGTGTCTTGAGCAAGATCGGTGAACCGCAGCGAGCAGAGAGTCTGTATCAACGCATCGTCGCGACCGAGCCGAAAGTCATGGAGCACCGGACCAGACTCGTGCAGTTCTACGACCAGCAGAAGCAGTACGACAAAGCGCAAGGAGTCCTGCGCCAGGCTGCACAGGACCAGCCCGACAGTGAAATGTGGCAGCTCCGGCTGGCTGAGTATTTGATGCTGCGAGGCACGCCGGCTCAGGTCGAGGCCGCCCTTCAGGATGCAGAGCGCAGGTTGCCCTATGCGACGAAACCGCCGTTGTTGTTGGCGAAGTGGTATGAGACGCGGGGAGAGATTCCGAAGGCCCGGGCCATCTACGTGCGGTTGCGCGACGACAACAAAAAGGAACCGATCGGCCTTGAGGCCAAGATCAAACTGGCAACACTCGATTGGACCGAGGGCAAGGAGGCCGATGCCGAGCGGCAAATGCAGGAGGTTTTGAAAGAGAATCCGCGGTCGTCGGAAGCGTTGATGCTCCAGGGAAAGATTGCACTGAAGCGCAACAACGGGAAGGAAGCCGTTACTGCCTTCCGTTCCGTCCTGAAGGATCAGCCGGAGTTGGTGGAGGGACACGTGCTGCTCGGCCGGGCTCATCTGGCCATCGGAGAAACCACGCTGGCGAAGGACAGCTTCGAACGGGCCGCGGCGCTGAGTCCTGGCGTCTCGGATATTCAGGTCATGCTGGCCGGAATCGACGTGATGACTGGAAAAACCGCGGAAGCCAAGCAACGGCTCGAAGCCGTGCTGGCGAGAGAACCTCAGAACCTTCCCGCTCTGGACGCAATGTTCCGCATTCAGGCTGCATCACAGGAATGGGATAAGAGCGAGCAGACACTCTCTAAGTTGCGGACCGCCGGAGCCGGGAAGGCCTGGGCGGATATGACCGAGGGCAACGTCCATCTGGCGAAGAAAGAATGGGATCTGGCCACGGCATCGTATGAACGAGCGCTCAATGCGGCTCCCAACGCTCCGGAGCCCCTCCTGGCGCTGCTTCAACTCGACCAGGCCTTGAACCAACGCGAGAGATCACGGGCAAGACTTGAACGATTGCTGCAGAATCCCAATCATCCGTATGCCCACGGCTTTCTTGGTGAGTTGCTGTTGCAGCAGGGTGATCGGGCTGCGGCCGATGAACATTTCCAAGCCGCTACCAAAGCGAATCCGAAGTGGACGATTCCCTGGATTCATCTTGCCACGTTGCGCTTTACCGACAAGCGTCATCAAGACGCGCAGACCGTCATCAGAAGCGGATTAAAGGAAAATCCGAACAGCCAGGAGCTGCACATGTTGCTGGCTACGACATTGACGGAGGTGGGCGAAGTGGACGAGGCGATGAAGGAGTATGAGATCATTCTCAAGGCAAGCCCCGGCGCAGCGCTCGCGGCGAACAATCTCGCGACGCTCCTCGTCGACCGCAAAGGGGATACGAAGAGTCTTGAACGGGCGCTTGCCTTGAGCCGGGACTTTGAACGGCAGGCCCCCAATGCCTTCTTCCTCGATACGTTGGGATGGGTGCATCATAAGCTCGGACACAAGGAAGAGGCCATTCGCGTCATGCAGCTCGCGGTGGGTAAGGCGCCCGAGCATCCGGTCCTGAACTATCATCTCGGCGTCGCCTATGCGCAAAGCGGAAAGGCAAAGGAGGCAAAGGACTATCTGCAAAAGGCGCTGGACACGGGGAAGGCCTTCACTGGTATCGATGATGCCCGATCGCTCTTGAGTTCACTCAATGGATAACAGGATTGATCTGGTGACGTCGATCCATAGCACGTTCGTAGTCCTGAGCCTCATGCTCGTTCTGGGAGTCGCCGGGTGCGCCGGTACGGCGAATCAGATGAGCACGCCGGCGGCGACTGATGCCCCGGACGCCGGGTATCTGCTGGGACCGGAAGATGTGCTGACCGTGACTGTATGGCGGGACGAACATCTGACGAAAGAAACGGTCGTGCGCCCGGACGGCATGATCTCCTTTCCACTGATCGAGGACGTCCCGGCGGCCGGCCGTACGGTGGCAGACGTTCGAGCAGACATTACAAAGCGTCTGACTCGGTATATGCCCACGCCGAATGTTTCGGTTGCAGTCACGAAGCTGCTCAGTTACCGAATATATGTGCTGGGCCGAGTCAACAAACCTGGTGAGTTTATGGTCGGTCACACGACCGACATTCTTCAGGCCCTGAGTCTCGCCGGAGGTCTGACGCCCTATGCATCGGAAAACGACATCAAGATCATACGCCGGGTTGGCGGAGAACAGCAGACGTTCGAGTTTCGGTATGCGGAAGTCAGAAAAGGAAAGGATCTGAATCAGAACATCATATTGCAACGCGGCGACGTGGTCATGGTGCCTTGACGGCCACCCGGACGTTTCAAGGAATATGAAGGCCCATGATGCGTGCATCGCGATGGTGGCTGCAAGGAATTGGCGTAATGATGGTGTTGTCTGCGACATTCATGAGGAGCGAAGCGGCCGAATGGTCCGCTCAGCCTTCCTTGAGTGTTCGGGGACAGTACAATAGCAATCTTCTCTTGACGTCTTCTCCTCATGAGGGCGTGTGGGGCGTATGGGCCAGTCCCGGGATGAAATTTGCCGGATCAACGGAAAATTTTGAAATGAGCGGTAGAACCGCAGCCGATTTTGTCAACTACTATGGAGGAGAAAATCGATCGCTCACGAATCTGTATTTTCCAATATCGGCCAAATATACCACTCAGCGGGAAACGTTTGGATTCGACGGCGGATTCATACGAGACAACACCTTGATGGGAGAACTGCGTCAAACGGGCGTGGCGATAAATTTTACTCAACGAAACATGTGGAATCTTTCGCCATCATGGACCCACGCTCTCACCGAGCAAGTCTCGCTTCAAGCCGGCTTTCAATATGTGAACACGACCTATGAAAATGGTCTGCAACTGGGGCTAGTGGATTACGATCTGCAAGGGGGGTCAGGAGCAGTGATTTATAGTCCGGGAGAAAGAGACGAATTCAAGCTTTCCTTCTCATACACGGATTTTCATGCTCCTCAGGCGAACAGCTTGCGGTCTGAGATCTATAACGTACAACCGTCCTGGACTCACGGGTTCAGTGAATCGATAAGCGCCACGATCGCTGGCGGGCCCAGTCTCGTACACTCTGCCGTTGGTGCCGAACCGTTTCGACAAAGTGACCGTCAGACTGTGTGGGTGGGGTCCGCCAATCTCAAAAAGCAATGGGAAGATGCCTCCGCACAGGTCGAGATCGGGCGAGACATAAACCCGAGCGGCTTTGGTCTGCTACTAAAGACCGACAGATTGACGATGACTCTTTCAAAAAATGTGAATGAGCGATGGACCGCTTCGCTCTCCGGGGCGTATGTGATGTCCTCAGGGCTCAGTACCCAAACCTTTCGGGGCAGTTTCCCGGACAATCAATATATAACCGTTTCTCCTGCAGTGAACTGGAAGATTGGTGAGTGGTGGGCGGTGGACTTCACGTACACCTATTCAGATCGACAGGTCAAGACGTTCAATGATCATGCCACTGCAAATATTGGCAGCATCATGTTGACCTATTTCCCTCCAAAACTCAGGATGGGCCGGTAGGTGAAGGAGTAGATGTATGGTATCTGTAGAATCTATTTCCTCGGTTCCAGTATCTCAAGAAACACAAAGTGTACGTGACCTTTGGCAGATGTTTCGCCGCCGTCGATGGGCGGTCGGCATCATAGGGGTCACGATCTTCGCTCTCGGTGTGGCTATCGCGTTACTGTGGCCTCCCGTCTATCGGTCGAAGGCCACCATTCTAATCGAGGAGCAGGAAATTCCTCCAGACCTCGTCCGATCAGCAATCAGCAGTTATGCGGACCAGCGAATCGAGACGATCAAACAGCAGGTGATGAGCCGCGCGACGCTCTGGAAGATTATCGAACAATACAACCTCTATGAAGCCTTGCGCCGCAGGAGCGCAACCGAAGAGGTATTGGAACAATTCACCAAGGACATTCGTCTCGAGGTGATCAATGTCAAGGTCGTTGACCGCAGGTCTCAGCAACCGACTCAGGCAACGATTGCCTTCACGCTGGCCTATGACGGAGAGTCTCCGGAAGTCGCGCAGAAAGTTGCGAACGAAGTGACGAGCCTGTTTCTCCAAGAGAATCTCAAGACACGTGAGCGGCATGCACAGGAGACGACCGCGTTTCTGAAACAGGAAGCAGAACATCTGAGCAAGCACATCGACGAACTGGAGATGAAGACTGCGGCGCTGAAGCAGAGAGCGGACGGCGCACTTCCAGAACTCACCCAACTCAACATGCAGCTCATGAGCCAGACGGAGCGTGAACTGCTCGAAGTCGATCGGGACATCAGAAGCACTGAAGAACGGAAGCGTTTTCTGGAAGGCGAACTGGCCACTTTGAAGCCGAACACGCCGATCATTGCAGCATCGGGGGAAAGGCTTCTCGATGCGGGAGAACGACTGAAGACCTTGCGGGCCCAGTATGCCAGCGCCAATGGATATTTGTTTCCCGAGCATCCGGATATCATCAAGATGCAACAGGAAATGGAAGCCCTTGAACGTGAGGTCGGCGCCAAAGCTCCTGGTGAGGAAGTCGGAAAGCGTCTGGACGGTCAACGGGCCTATCTTGCGTCATTGATCAACAAATATGGGGAAGACCATCCGGATGTCATTCGGGGACGAAGGGTCATAACCGGTCTGGAAGAAGAACTCGGGCGCATTGCGGCTCAACCGCGCGAGGCATATCCATTGAAACCGGAAAATCCGGCGTACATCAATATTCAGTCCCAGCTGTCATCGACGGCCGCATCCCTGGAATCACTGAAGAACCATAGGACCGCCTTGAAGAAACGTGCTGAAGATTATGCCAAGCGCGTCGAACGCTTGCCGCAGTTCGAGCCGGAGTATCAAGCGTTGCAGCATGACCGCGAAAGTTCGCTCCGGAAGTATCATGAAATTCGGTCACGTCTCATGGAGGCGCAGGTTTCAGAAGGACTGGAGATTCAACGAAAAGGTGAGCGGTTTTCGTTGATCGATCCCCCGGATCTGCCGGGTCGTCCGGATCGGCCGAACCGGCCGCTCATCCTCATACTAGCAGCGGTACTGGCTTCGATCGGAGGGTTGGGGGCGGGTGTGGCGATGGAACAGGTGGACGAGACGATCCGCAATCCAGCGCAAATATGCCTTGCGGCGGGAGTGCCTCCGCTGGCGCTGATTCCCTATGTTCCCGATGCAAAAGAAATTCAAGTACACAGAAGCCGGCGATGGAAGATGCGATGGGTAGGCGTGGGTGCTGCAGTGGTGCTGCTCGTCCTGGGACATCTGTTCTGGTATCCACTGGACGTCGTCTGGTATGCAGCGTTACGGAAGCTGGGGCTGACCTAAATCAAAGGATGTGCGAAAGCGTGTGAAGGAGCATGTAATGGAAGATCTACAACATGCCATGGAACGATATCGCGAGCAGGGCGGCGGTTCGCCCAGCAGAGGGCCCGGAGGTACCAGATTAAAAGAGGTTCCTCCTCCCATCATCTATAGCCGGACGAAGGTGATTGATTGTCCGGAGCATGTTCTGCGGCGTAAGCGCATCGTGGCAGGATTTGATCGCGGGCCGTTCGTCGAGGGTTACAATCTGCTTCGCACACAGGTGTTACATCGCTTACGGGAGAACAATTGGAATGTGCTTGGGATCACGAGTCCGAGGCAGTCGGAAGGAAAGACGCTCACGGCGGTGAATCTCGCGGTGACCCTTGCGATGGAGGTCACGCAAACCGTGTTGCTGGTCGATGCAGATCTGCGCAAGCCCGGAGTGGACGAGTTGTTTGGCCTGACAGACCTTCCCGGGCTTGCCGATGTGCTGCTGGACGAGAAACCGGTCGACGAGGCGCTCGTGCATCCTGGAATCGGCCGGTTTGTCATCCTTCCGGCCGGCCGGTCAATTCCTCGGTCCGCTGAAACGCTGACCACTCCACGCATGAGTGCGCTGGTCAGCGATCTCAAGCATCGATATGAGTCCCGCATTCTGATTTTCGATCTTCCGCCGGTTCTCACCAGCGCCGACGTGCTGGCGTTTGGGCCCTCGCTCGACGCGGTCCTGATCGTGGCAAGCGAAGGCATCACGCGGCGGGCCGACTTGGAAGAAGCGATTCACCGGCTGAAGGGGGCTGTGCCGATTCTCGGCACGGTCCTCAATCAGGTCGGCCGCGGAGATCCTCGTTCGGTCAAGGCCCATGCGAAGAAACCAATTACGTTCTGACGATGGAGGCATGATCAATCGTGTATGAATCGTACTATGGCCTTCGCGGTAATCCATTTTCGCTGATCCCGGATCCCGCGTATCTCTATCAAGGACGCAAGCACAAGTTGGCCTTGAATCTGCTGGAATACGGAATGCTCAATCGAAGTGCGTTCACGGTCATCACCGGCGAGCCGGGAACAGGGAAAACCACGTTGCTCAATACAATTCTGGAGCGGTCCGAACGAGCGGTGACGCTTGGCGTGCTGTCCCACACGCACGTGGGGCTCGGCAGTCTGCTTCCCTGGGTCTTAATGACCTTCGGGGTGGACGGCAAGGGAATGGACAGCGTCGAATTGTATCGGGCCTTTGCCGGGTTTTTGAATCAAGAACATGATAAACATCGACGGGTCGTTCTCGTCGTGGATGAAGCGCAAAATCTTGGCGGCGCGATGCTCGAGGAATTGAGGCTGTTGTCCAACCTGAACGACGCGAGACGTCAGCCCTTACAGATCATTCTGTCCGGGCAACCGGCGTTGCGCGCGCTGTTGCGCCAGAGCGAACTCGTACAGTTCGCCCAACGCATCTCCGTCGATTACCATCTGGAACCGTTTGACCATGTGGAAACGCCTGAGTACATCCGGCATCGCATCAATGTCGCCGGAGGTCCGGCGACATTGATGACGGACGCCGCGTATCTTGCCGTTCATCGCTTGAGCGGGGGAAATGCGCGATTGATCAATCAGGTTTGCGACGTGGCGCTGGCCTACGGCTTTGCCGCACAAAGCCGGTGGATTACCTCGCAAATGGTGATCAAGGCAGCGATGGACAGGAGCGCCGGGGGCATTTTGCCGTTGATGGACGTCAATCCTACCGAATTGTTCACCGAAGAAGAGCAACGCCTGGAGCTGCAACAGATTTGTGCATTGTCGCAGCCGGCGCCCGCGGTCAAGCCGAATACAAAATCCTCGAACGATTCGGAGACGGCGACCGGCTTATATAAGAGAGGCGTGGCGTTTAAGAATGCCGGAGCGTACAAGCAAGCTATCTCGTTTTTCGAACAGGCCGCTCAGGATCAGGGTTTGGCTATGAAGTCCAACACACAGATCGCACTATGTCTGCGGGCGTGCGGCCGAGCGGCAGAGGCCACGCGCATGTTCCAGCAGTTGCTGAAGAGCGGGCATGGAACGGAGGAAGATCGGCGGCAGGTCCGATATTTCCTGGCCAGGATCCTCGAAGCCTCGGGACAGATCGACGCTGCCATCGGACTGTACCGGGCATTGGGAAAAGAACATCGCGACTATCGGGATGTCAAGGACAGGCTGGGCCGCCTGGCGGCTCCTGAATCCTCTGGGTCTTGGTCTGCGAGCGGATGGTGGGCAAAGCTGTTACCCCGGCGCCGTACTCCGGCCTTTCGTAATCCGTCCTGAGGATGGAACACCGCTTCGGACTGCCGGCATACGGACTCCTCACATGCTCACGCGGATCAGGCCGACAGGTTTCCGCCGGACCGGCCGCGTGCGAGAACACCAACTCCAGGTATGATGGTACACATGCGCATGGATTTCGTTCCACATCCGGTCAACAGCAGCATGAGGTGGAAGATCTTGGCCGCGTCCATATTCATGTGGGTCGCTCAATTCTTTCCACTACCGGCCGAGGCAGAGCTCGCACCGAATCAGGTGATGATCGTGGCCGGCAGCAAACCGGACAGCCTCGCGGTCGCGCAGCATTACGCGATGCGCCGCGGTATTCCGGGCACACACATCGTCAAACTCGACATTCCGGTTGATGAGACCATCAGTTGGGATGATTACGAACGAAAAATCGTCGGGCCCGTCCGCGAGTCGATCCTGACGCAAGGATTGTCGCGGGACATCAGGGTTCTGGTCACCGTCTATGGTGTGCCGCTTCGCGTCTCGGCGCCGATCCTCACCGCAGAAGAACGGTGGTGCCGTCAGGATGCGGAACATCGTCTTGCCGCGGCTCGTTCACGTCTGTTGCAAGTGGAACGCAAGGCAAAGGAAGTGCCGGGACAAGGAGATGGGTTTCATACGGAAAAGATCGGCCAGGGGGTGCTTCAGTTCGAGCGCAATCTGGCGTTCCTCGATCACATCGACTTGGTTGCCCGTGAAGTCGTGAAGCGTGCGAAGTCACTCGATCCGCCGACGTTGGATCTGTGGTATCAACGGATCGAGTCACTGGTGCGGGATTATCAGGGCATCGCCGGTGTCGCGCAACTCAAGGTGGACCTTTCGCGGGAACAGAACGCACAGGCAGGTGAAGCGACACGCATCCGGGCACAACAGGGAGAAGGATTGCAGCTCCTGTTGGGGTCCGTCGAAATCCCCGTCCGGCGTGATCGAAATGAACTCTATGCTCTGGCGGAGCGGATCTACGGCGCCTACGGTGTCTTTGGCCTCGCGACGCTTGAATTGAGTCGTCTATCCGTCGAACATGCAGACGCGTCCGTCGATAGTGAACTCAGTCTGCTCTGGTGGGATCGGCGCCAATATGGTGCAGGCTGGCGGCAGCCGAACGTGTTGTATTACAACCACAAGAAATCCTCAGGCCGTGCGCGCAAAGACATTCCTGTGTTGATGGTCAGCCGGATCGATGCGTCTAACGCCGGACGAGCCATGGGACTGGTCGATCGTGCAATTGAGGCGGAGCAGGACGGCGTGAGGGGAACAGTCTATCTCGATGCCCGCGGGTTATCCACCAAGGATAAGCAGGACACGATGAGCCGATACGACCAAAGCCTGCGAGATCTTCACGCACTCATTACCCAGCGGACGTCATATCGAACGGTTCTGGAGAATACGGAAACGAGGTTCCATCGACCTGGGGAAGCGCCCGACACGGCGCTCTACATCGGATGGTACCGGTTGCGGCAGTATGAAGACGCGTTTACCTTCCGCCCGGGCGCAATCGGTTATCACATAGCGTCTGCCGAGGCCATAAGTCTTCATTCCGCGTCCGAAGCAGGCTGGTGCAAGAATGCCTTGGATCGTGGGATTACCGCCACGTTGGGTTCCGTCGGAGAGCCGTATTTGGATTCGTTTCCGGAGCCGTTGGAGTTCGGCGCGCTGCTGCTGACCGGACAGTATTCGCTCGTCGAAGCGTACTATTTAACCAGCCGATGGGTGAGTTGGCGGATGGTATTGATCGGCGATCCGCTGTATAACCCATGGAAACGCGCTCCGGCGATGCCCCGCTCCGCACTCACGATGTTTCCACTTGCTCCCATCGCCCCATCTGACCAGTCGATCGACGACCCGATGTTGGCGCGAGACGGCCTTCAACAGGCCCGCGACCAAGCCCGCGTCAGACTGGACGAGATCCTCCACGATCAAGTCTCGCTTGCCGAAAGGCTCAACGGCTGAAGGGAGAGCGAAGCGGAGTTATGAGAGGCTGCTTGGAGCGTACGGGGAGTCGAAAACCTGAACTGCATTTTCAATGATAGGCATCCTGCACCACGCCATTCTCGTCGTAGCGAATGTGGATTTCATGGGTGATCCATTCCGACTTGGGAGTCGTCGAGTCATCAGATCCGAGAGATCGTTCAATGGGTTTGGAGGTGACGGCGGTGGTTCCGAGGGGACCAGGCTGCACCGTCGGAATTTCGACTGGCGGAAGAGGCCGTTTTGAAGCGGTAGACTGATATGTTACCATGGTGCCGGTTTTTGTCGTCTCGACCAGATCAGGGTCGCCGAAGCGCGACACGATCTCCGCCCTTGTCGTCTTACCATTTTCAATCCATGTAATTTGATCGGGCGTGGAAGCGCAGGCCGAGAGATTCATCAGCGCGAACACCACAAACCACAAAGTCCCGTTTGAACGTCCGAGACTTGCCATGTCCAACCTCATAGAGGAACTCTCCTTCGCCGCATGCGTGGCTTCCTGCGCCATCATAGCATAGGTTTTCACCATTAAAGGAGAGGGTCTAGAGCCGTGACACGCAATATCCGCAAGAGCATGGCGTCAAGTGCGCTTGACGGATGACCGTAATCAAGGTCGGCAAGAGGGTGCAGTGAAGGTAACGCATCAACTGGTGACCGCTTACCTTGTAGGGGTGACTTGGCGGTATAAGTGGCTCTTGACGGACAGATCACGATGAGGCGAGAGTGGGGGATTCAATGGTGCCTTGAGGTGGAACGACACTATCGGCGGAGTAACGAGATGATCATGCACGAACAACACGAATCAAGTTCTGGAAAGTTGTTGAACGACTGGCAGTGGTTTTATCGAACCCTCCTCTGGCCATCCAAGCCGGAGACATATGAGGCGTTCTGGACCAAGGTCGAGTCGAGTACCTTGCTCAAACTCCTATGCGACACGCCGAATTACGAGGATCGATGGAAAGATGCCCTCATGTTTCACCTGAGCCAAATGTGGATGGCCGGCCCCGTGCATGGGCGGCTGGAACTGGGACACAAAGACCCTTCGATGTGGGTCGTGGAGTCGATCAGCATGCTGGATCTGATTGTTCGAAATTTGATGGCTACCACGACGGTGCGCAGCGAAATCGAAAACGTCGAGACCACGCTTCTGCTCATCAAGCACTTTTTCCCTAATGACGTCGTTGCAACGAATATGGAAGAGTTGAGCGACAAAATAGCAAGGCTGGGCAATGTGACCGAAGAGCAACTGGTGGCGGTAGTCAACCGGGCCGCTGATTGCCGCATGCAGATCAATGAAAGGAAGGGATAGCCTCCTCTGAGGGCGACTCCACTCACGGAGTGGCCTTTCTGTCTTGGGCGGTGGTGACTCCAACGCTACTCGCACATTTCTTGACCCTGATTTAACAATCCATCCGACGCCATATGTTAGCTTGCGGCGAGAACACGCGTACTACGCGAAGGTGCCTTTTAGTCTGTATCAGGTCACCAGAATGCGCGATGAATCGATCACCGGCCGTAAACACATGGTCGTGATTTTTGTCTTGTTTGGATTCCTGCCGGCCATGGCTCAGCCCGCCTTCGCCGAGTTTGAATTTTCTGTCTATGGAGGAACGAGCATTACGCCGAAGATCGACCTCACCGTCACCCTTCCGCAAAGCAATGTAAGCGTTCCGGGTGTCAAGGTGGATAACTCTATTACGGGGGGTGTCAAGATCGGATACTGGCTCGATAAGATGTCTTCGGCAGTCTCGGTTGGATTTGGCCTTGACGGATTTTATTTTGAACCGAAGATCGATCGCCAGACTGTGCCATCTACAACCAATTTCCAGGGGATCACGTTTCAAAACTCGAGCACGGTGAGCCCGCTCACGCTCGAAACCTTTGGCATTGGCATTGATGTGTTTAAACTTAGGCTCCATCTCCTTGAAGAAAAAAACTTCCCGATGGGCAGATTGCAACCACAGCTAAGCATCGGCCCATCCGTGTTTGTGGTCAACGTCAAAGACACCACCAATTTTGCCCCCAACAATCAACAGCAGCATCAAACGTCGGTCGGACTCAAGGCCGGCGCTGGCGTGCAGTTTCTTTTCACGCAATATCTTGGCGTGTTTGCTGAATATCGGTTCACGCGCTATTCCATGGATGTCGCATTCCGTGCACAAAACAATGTGGCATCTCAGAACATCACTGCCGATATCAACACCCACCATCTGGTCGGAGGTCTGAGTCTTCATTTCTAGGTTATGAGAGCGAGAAGTGATGGAGCGCACTTCACACCCTTCTACTGGGATTCTGATCAGCGGGGGCCCGGCAACTTTCTCTGTTGATCTTCCTCGCCCCTCCAGGGGAGAGCATCGCGAGCCTGAGATATAACAGTAGGCTCAATCCGAATGCCGCGGCATCTATTGGGACTCTGATCCTTCGGCCGGTTCCAATTCCTTCAGCCATTTCGCTTTTCAGTTCCGGCCTGGCAGCCCTCGCCGCTGATGGCGCCGAATCAATTGGCAAGATAGTGCGGACCTGAAGAGGGCTGGTTTACTGGACAGTTCCCGCACAAGTGCGCTACATTTCACCCGAAGCTGACGTCGCTCAACCAGCAGAGCCGTAATTTTGTAAGCCTGCCCGCGTTTTTTCTTGTCTCATTGAGTTGGTAAGATGGCCAAGGTTGCCATGCGCGCACCGGTGGGAATAACTGTGTGCAGAATTGAAGGAGAACATTTATGACTCTGGAAGCGGGAAGCAACAAGGAGAAGGCTGCAGCCATCGCAAGGGATGTCACCGTTGCGGCTGCAAGCGCATTGGATAAATCCGCCCTCATGCAATCTGAAGCCGGAGATCTGTACACAAGCAATCTCGTCAAACTATACGAGGCAATTCATGCTGCAGCCCTAAAATCAATTACCGGCTAGCCAATGGTCCAATCATGACGAAGAAATGTCACGAGCGTTTCTTCATCCAACTCAGTACAGGGGACGGGGCCTTTTTCTCTCACTGGACGGAATAACGGATAAAACTCGGTCTATCGGCGTGATGCAATCATGTGTGACGCAAACATTCAAGCTATAGTGAGCCAATCAACGGTTGACTGCCAAATATAACTCTGCGAATATCCTCACAAAGCTGGCGTAGCTCAATGGCAGAGCAGTGGTTTTGTAAACCACCGGTTGGAGGTTCAATTCCTCTCGCCAGCTCCAAACCAACCTTCGGTTGAGCCGGTGGCTTTTTAAAGTTTTAGGGGTTACGCCACCGGATAAACGCCTCCAGTAGCTTTCTTCTTAAATCTGTAGGTGCGCCCTCTTCGTGGGGAGCGTACGAGGGGGCTGGCCCCCTCAGTAGGAGCCGGGAGGCATTTTCAGGCCGATCCGGCGACGGGTGGACGGTTCAATTCCTCTCGCCAGCTCCAGAACTTCTTTTGCCTTTTCAGTGTAACCTTTTTCTGTTCCTCGAAGTATGCCGAGAGGGACTTTGCCGCTTTCTCGAGGTCTCGCTCATCAACGACGTTATACCTGTCGAAGATGCTCCGTGTCTTGTGACCGGAGATCGCCATTGCTACCTTTTCGGGCACGCCAGCACGCACCATGTTCCGCACAGCCGTTCTTCGAAAATCGTGCGGAATTCTTCCTTGCCAAACTTCACGGCCTTTCGTTGGATCCTGGACCATGGCGCCAAGGCCAACGGCGACACATGCTTTCCGCCATGAATGCTTGAGGCTTTCGAGCTGAATACCGCCCCGATGGCAGATCCAAGGACACAATGGCCATTTCTTCTCACAGCGAGCCTTCCAGGCCTTGAGAACACGCGAGGTGTACTGGTTTTCATGTCTTCTTGTAAGCTCCCCGCAATTGTGGACGGTCAAAAGGAGAACGTTCTGGCACAATAGCCACCCTAGCCAGGAGGTTCCCATGCGGCAAGCGAAGTTCACTGAGACACAGATCGTCTCCATCCTGAAAGAGGCTGATGCCGGCCGACCGGTCAATGAGATCTGGCGGCACTACGGGATCAGCTCAGCTACCTACGACAAGTGGAAAGCGAAGTATGGTGGCCTTGAGGCTTCCGACGTGAAGCGGTTGAAGGAATTGGAACACGAGAATAACCGGCTCAAGCGGCTGTACGCCGCTCTCTCGTTGGAGATGCAGCCCTCAAGGATGTCATTGCAACAAAGCTCTAAGGCCCGCGGAGCGCCGGGAGATCGTCACGCACTTGGTCACGGTGAACGGTCTGCCGATCCAGCGGGCCGGTCGAGCGATCAGGCTCGGGCGAGCCACCTGCTACCGTCCGCGGGTCGACTGGGCACGGCGGGAAGCGCCGGTCATGGCCGCGCTCACGACCTTGGTGGCCGCGAAGAGCCGCTGGGGCTTTTGGAAATGTTATGGCCGCTTGCGGCTTGATGGGCAGCTCTGGAATCACAAGCGGCTGTGGCGCGTGTATTGTCAACTGCGACTGAACCTGCCCCGACGGACGAAGAAGCGGGTCCCCCTTCGACTCCGTCATCCGTTGACGGTCATGCCCCAGCCCAAGACCGTGTGGGCCGTGGACTTCATGAGTGACACCCTCTATGGCGGGAGACGGTTTCGCACGTTGAACATTTTCGATGAAGGCGTTCGAGAAGGTTTGGCGATCGAAGTCGATACGTCCCTGTCGGCGGAGCGTGTGATTCGCGTGCTTGAGCAGGTCGTCGCCTGGCGCGGCCGCCCCCAGGCCCTGCGGCTGGACAATGGGCCCGAACTCCTCGCCGAGCGCTTCCTCACCTGGTGTGCGGAGTGGGGAATCGAGTTGCGGTACATCCAACCCGGGAAACAGAATCAACATGCCTTTATTGAGCGCTTCAATCGGACCTATCGGACCGAAGTGCTCAATGCCTCTGTGTTCGAGTCGCTCGAGCAGGTGCGCGAGATCAGTGGCGAATGGTTACAGAGTTACAACGAGGAGCGGCCCCACGATGCGTTCGCGGGCATGCCGCCGGCCGCGTACCGAGCCCAACTTGAAGTGACGTCTCCCCCGAAAACGACGGCAACTTAAAACTGGAGTAGACTACCGGCTTCGACGGTCCTCGACGAAAGGAGTGGATCGATGAAGCGGTCGAAATTCTCGGAAGAGCAGATTGTCTACGCCCTGCGACAGGCCGAGTCGGGCACCCCGATTGGGGATGTCTGTCGGCAACTTGGGATAGCCGAGCAGACCTTCTACGCGTGGAAAAAGAAGTACGCCCACCTGGGAGTGAGCGAACTCCGACGGTTACGCCAGCTCGAGGAAGAAAATAGCCGGCTGAAACGGCTCGTGGCCGATCTCTCGCTGGATAAGCATATGCTGTCGGAGGCCTTGCGAAAAAAAGTCTGAGGCCCGCCCGCCGTCGAGAACTCGCGCACTGGTTGCACGAGACGTGCTCGGTGAGCTGTCTGCGGGCCTGTCGACTGGCGCAGTTTAGTCGCGCGGCCTGGTATCGAACAAGTCGGGCGAAAGATCAATCGGCACTACGGTTGCGTCTCCGTGATCTGGCTCACGCGCGACCCCGCTTTGGCTATCAGCGGATCTGGGTGCTGTTACGGCGTGAAGGGTGGGTGAGCAATCGCAAACGGGTGCGCCGCCTTTATCGCCTCGACGGTTTACAGCTGCGCATGCGGGTGCGGCGCCGCAAGCACATCGCGCTCCACCGGGGGCCGGCTCCGGTGGCGGTGGGTCCACACGAGCGCTGGAGCATGGACTTTGTGCATGATAGTCTCGCCGACGGCCGGCCGTTTCGGATTCTGACCGTCGTCGATAACTGGAGTCGCTCTAGCCCGGTGCTCGAGGTGGGATTTCGCATGACCGGCATGCTAGTGAGTCAGGTTCTGGATCGGGTGCTCGGCACAGCGGCGGGGCCGCGCTCGATTACGGTGGATCATGGGACGGAATTTCAGTCTCGCGCCTTGGAAGATTGGGCCTACCGTCGCGGGGTACAACTGGACTTCATCCGACCGGGCAAGCCCGTGGAGAATGCCTTCATTGAGTCATTGAATGGCCGTCTACGTGATGAGTGTTTGAATGTGCATCAGTTCGTCTCCTGGGCGGAGGCGCAAGCGATTGTCGAAGCCTGGCGGGTGGATTACAATCACCACCGCCCCCACAGCTCACTCGGCCACCTGACACCGATGGAGTTTGTCAGTCAACGTCAGATCATGCAGACCGTCGAGGAAGTCGTCTGTTCTGGGTAAGAGTTGTCTCCACACGGGGCCAACGTCAAGAAGCCCAAAGTTCTCCTTTGGTCGTGTCTCGTTGACAGGGGAGCTTACAATGGGGCGTTGCAATTGAACTAATGGTGAAGGAGACAGGTAGTTAGGAGGGGTTTAAAGTTCTAAGCTGTTCGATGTTATGAACCAGCTTGTCAATTTCCGCATAGGGATTTCTGAACCAATCAGTTGACCAAACTCGGTGAATGTTCCATTTCAGTCGTTCTAAAATCTCCTGTCGCAAACGGTCGCGGTCTCGCACTGACCGAGCGGAATGATATGTAGCGCCGTCGCACTCTATTCCTAAGATAAAACTACCTAGACGATCAGGATGCTGAACAGCGATATCGATAAAATAGCCTGCGACGCCGAGCTGTGGGACGACTTTGTATCCCTTTTCTCTTAGGTGAGCGATCACCCACTTTTCGAACTCGCTATCAGGTTCTCGGCCTGTAGCTCTCGCAAACTCGGTATGGCCATTTCGCGCAAAATCTAGATAATTCTTAAAGGCTTGTACTCCTCGCCTCATCTCTTCCAATGGTCCCCAGTCCAGACTTGGATCCATTGACGTAAATACCTTTACCACTTGCTTGGCTCTTGTGAAAAGCACATTAAGTCTGCGGTGCCCATTCACTCCATTGACGGGTCCGAATCGACGATAAAAGTTCCCCGTACCATCTTTACCGTAAACTGTGGAAATGAATATGACGTCACGTTCATCTCCTTGTACATTCTCAAGGTTCTTCACAAAAAATGGTTCTAGGGTAGAATCCCAGTTCTCACGATAGGCTGCTGATTCAGGATCATTGGCAAATACTTCATTGTCCATTATCTCATTGATTAGATCTCTTTGAGCTTGATTCATGGCAACAATTCCAAGAGACCTTGTGGGGTACTGATGGGTAAATTCTTTTGCTGCATTCGTAATTGCTTCTGCTTCTGCCCGATTTGTTCCACCATCGTAAGTCCCATTGGTATCGACGAGATGAACGCCGAATTCTGGCCCACTCCCGTGAGGTGAGGGGAACACTATTAAGGAATTGTCGTAAAATTCAGAATTCGAAAAAGCAATTAATCGTTCATGTTGGGATCGGTAGTGCCATTTAAGTTGACGAACCGGTTGAAAAACACTTCTTGTCAAATCCAATATGGATTCGAATCCGCCAGACATTACAACTTCCTCACTCTCTTTGTCCTCAACGCAGTCGGAATCTACTTTTTCGAAGAATGTTGTCGGTGGTAGCTGCATCGGATCTCCAACAATTACTATCTGAGACCCTCGAGCAATTGCTCCGATTGCCTCCTCGGGGCGAACCTGCGAAGCCTCATCCATTATTATGATATCGAACTGTAAACCTCCCGCCTCCAAAAACTGTGCAACTGACATGGGACTCATTAAGAAGCACGGTTTCAGCGATTGAATAGCTTGGCCAGCTTTCCGAAATAAGCTCCGAAGAGGCAAATGTCGCTTCTGTAAACCTATCTGGTGTTGTAATAAGGCTAGGCCGGTACGCTCAGACGCTTTACCTCTTGCAACCCCAGGATCAACGTATCGTTGCAAGAGTTTATTGGCGATTTCTTCACGTTGCAGCTCAAGGATTTGTTTGTCCAATTTCTGAAAACGTTTTCTCAGCTGATCGTGATTACTTCCAGAATGTGAATTAAGCTTCGGGTCTTCGTCCAGTAAAGTTTCGGCGATTGACCGAAATAATATGCATTCAAACGCAGCAGCAAGACCCTTGTATTCAATTGCTGACTCACGCATTGCCTTTAGTACTGGCAATAACGGTGTGGAATTAGCTCTTGTTTCTACCCTGAGAAAATCTAAGTAAGCCTGTATAGAATCAAAATGCGCATGTGCGAAAAGCGCTTTCTCTTGTAACGTCTCTAATGGTGAATCTCTAAGGCTAACAGAGCGAGTCCAAAGATCCTCATCTATCTTCAAGACGGTGCATAGCCAATCCTGGACTTTCAGTGTAAGCGCAAGGTGATCAGCGACAATCTGTGAATGTTCCCTAAGGACTGTAATAAGGTCAAATCCCTCAGTTGGCGTAAACCTTGTCCATACGGCTTCCGGAATCTTGAGTCGTTCGAGGATCGTCGCGAATTGCAAGTTGCTGCGAAGGCGGACTGCATGATCGAGAGTTGGATTAGTGCTACCTGACAGAAAACGCATTGCTGAAGGTTGTTTAAGGCTCGCAAGGTAGGTCTCTACTTCAATTATGGCTGTGAGGAGACTTCTTAGATTGTCAATCGGACTCATTGTAGAAAGTCCGAGTTGCCGAACCTTGCCTATAATTTGTCTTAACTTAGCTAGGTACTCCCTTTTGGAAGTGAGAATAGTTTGGAGTGAGGAAAAGGGTGAGTTGCCTACCGCTCCTAGAACCTTTTGCAGGGATTCAAATGCCGTCGACTCAGCGATAGAATATATGCTCTCGAGTGTCTCACGTTCTCCAGCAAGCAAAACGTCGCGAATACTTCGCAAACTCAAATGCGATGCCCGAATGGCGCCACGGACGGTCTCGCCCCAGCGGGCAACTCTAATAAGATCCTCCCACGGTGTCCGTTCTTGCAAGAAAAACCTACCGGCGGCCTCTTGCCATCGAGGATCACCTGTAAAGGTCTGCAAATCCTCGAGGTATGTAAATGTCTCGATTAACCCGTCTATTGCCTCCTGACGGGATGGTCGACCCGATTGCGTTGAGATGCTCTTATAGAGTTTTCTTGCTTCCCGACACTCACGTGTAAGTAAATTCTGAATTGCTCCGGCGGTCTTCAATGTTCTGTATGCGGCCTTAACCTCAGGAAGTGAAGGCACTAGTTTTAGATTTATGCCTTTGCTCAACCGGTTCGCCGCTTCATCGAGTTTTTTCTTTTCTTCTAGTGCTTCTACAAGGACTAGGAGATTGTCTTCCTCCAATATGTCTGGCTGCCTATACTTCAATAGAGTCTTAGGAAGCCCGGTAAGTACGGACATCGCTTCCACAATATGATGAAGATCTTGCGTTGAGGCATCGCTTATGCTGAAAAGTTGAGTGAGACTATCTGCAACTTTAGCTGCATGCTCAAGAGGCAAAAGGTTCGCCTCAGTCTCCTGAAGAAGATTCTCAATCTCTTGTACCCTTAGACGGTCAAGCCCTTCTTCTGCGATCTCATCTATGAGAGTTGCGAGTGATGTACTCCCGGTATTGAGTATTGAATCACCTTCCGTTGTTATCGTGTCTATCTGGGCGCGGACGTGGGCTAATCCTTGGATGTTGGAGATCACTTCTTCCAGTGCCTCGCAATCTTGGTAGCTTCGCAGCTGTCTGAAAACAGATTGGTCAAAATCTCTTGGAAAGTCTGGAAGGCTCTTTGCACACGTACCGAAGGCGCTGGCACCATTTGTGGTAGAAACGATTGGCCAGAAAGTCTTCAGCGTAGCGACTTTAATAGCCTCCATTAAGGTTTCGATTAGCGTAGACCAAGAGAGCAGGCTGGAGCGGATTTCATCGAATTGGAAGAGATGTAAACTATCATTTCCCAGCCCCCGCCATGGGTGTTGATTAATCCCTCCGAAGGTGTTGGCAACAGAGGTTTTCTCATCGAGATCCTGTGCAAGTTCCATTAACCGATGACGTTCCAATGCCTCGATTTGACATGGATTGTTAATTCGGGCTCTGCGCAACCCAATGGGGAAGCCCTCCACCTGTCTAGCTCGTACACAATTCGCCCGAAGGATGTTGTGAACGGTAAATCCAGTTTCACCCACAGGCATATGCATTTTATTCACATAATGCAGTAGTTCGTTTTGCGATTCTTGACAGGCCTTTCGAGCGGCCCGGATCTGATTCGGATTATGGGAAGGACCCTCATACTCAATGCGTTTCTTGATTGAATCTATAATCCTCGTTTTTCTGGTTTTTCCCGAATGTAATTCGAGACAGAAGTTACCAAGTTCAAACTTATCAAGCCTGCTCTTAACAACCTCTAGGGCAGCCATCTTTTCAGCGACGAATAAAACTGTTTTCCCTTCGTGCAGAGCTGCAGCAACAATGTTTGTTATGGTTTGGGATTTTCCAGTGCCAGGTGGGCCTTGGATCACAAGGCTTTTCCCCTTAATCACATCGATAACCGCGCTATGCTGTGATGAGTCAGCATCAGTAATTAATTGAACGTCTTTGACTGTAGAATCAGCCCCATCCATGGGGTATTCTGGCGCTAAAGAAATGGTGCCTGTGGAGTCCTTTCCTAAGAAAAGATCTTGCAGCCTGGAGTGCTGATGCAGCGCAGGAGACCAATTTGTTTGGTCAAGATCGCGATACATGACGAGTTTAGAAAACGTGAACAAGCCTATCGTTACCCACCTTCTCACTTTCCATTTTCGTTCAGAGGAGATAACCTGTCTTACCTTGGCGAAGTATTTTGAAAGCTCCTCATCTGGATTCCATTGAGGTAGTTCCAGGTCATAGTTCCTCTTTAGGAGTTCCGATAGCGTTATGTTACTCTCGACATCTCCATCCCTTGATATAAGAACATAGGAATAGCGCCCGCTCTGAAGAGTGCGCTCGATTTCTACTGGGTAAAATAAGAGCGGTGCGTACAGGGCGGTATCAGAGTGGGGTGTTTCATACCATTCTATGAATCCGAATGCACAATATAGAGCGTTAATTCCGGCATCCTCAAGCAGCGTCCTATCACCATCACGGATGGCAGCGACCTTTGCTTCCATGTGCTCTCTGTAGTGCAGGGTTTGAAGCTTTGAGTCCGTGTGCCTCCGTGGAAGAGACTCGGTGATCTCTGGTAGATCATTACTTGGGTCTATTCCTAACTCTTTTGCACGATCGGCTAATGTAATCTCGCTTCGATTCGGTAGTCCCAGTTCTTTTCGTACTCGGTCGCGAAGGGATCGTTCTATCCGAGACAGTTGACGAGCTGATGGGTTTCGCCCCAATTTCTTTTTTTGATCCTGGAAGATACTGTTGTTTTCGCGAGCGTATTCAAGTGCCCTGAGAAATTCAGGAGTATTCTCATCGCGCAAATCACTTTCTGGCTCATCAATCCAAGAAAATACCAGCTTCTTATCCTGATCCAATTTGGCTAAAAGAATTTCAGGTACTTCATCGATGACTCGAATTTGAGTTCGCGATTTCTCGGAATGCTTGTAGTTAAGTAGGCGATTGGCGAGTGACAGATCTAGGAGGCGGGACCGGAAGTTTTCGATGCCCCTGCGGACAGTCTCAGCAAAATCGTCTGATCCTGGGGACGAGTCTCTTTCCGCCATACTGTCTTTCCGTTAGACAGCAAAATTGACGAGGGAAATATTACAACAAAGTCTTCTGAAAATGCTCTCTGGCATAAGGCGATGTTCCAATTTGTACGAGCATTCCGTAATAGATGATATTTGCGCTTTGGCTCATTTTTGACCTATAACCTGCTAGCCGACTTTTTGAGCTCCGCATCGATAACAAAGATAAGCGGTACAAGCTCCCCAGCTTTCTTAAGCTCATTTTCGGCACGGCTAAGGCGCTTCCTCCATTTTCCACCTTTCCCAATATCCAAGACTGCATAAATAGCCTTGTAGGCTTTTTCAGACTTGGCGTACTCACCCACCTGTCTCTTAAAACCACCTATAAGCTTTGAATTTGAGGAAAGCTTGATCTCAACTACGATTCTTGTTCTATAACCTGCGCTGACCTTAAAATCCACGGGACCGCGGCCGGCATTGGCTTCGCGACTTAGATCAAGATTGTTGGCTTCACAGTATGCATCGGCCATTGCATAGAATAACCGTTGCGCGTAGGACTCATGGCGTGGGTCGCCCCGTTCGTGATAGAGGATCCTTGCCAGATCATGATTCTCTACTGCGTCCTTAAATTTGTTACATATCGCCAACACCACTCTTAAGACTTCCTCATTTGTAGGATGCGGCGACAAATGTAATGCCAGCTGCAGCTGGTTTGCCAGTCTGTTGGCCTCCTGATACCAGGTGACTTCTCCATATGGATCTTTGTCAAAGTCATACGCTTCGGTCGGCTTTGATTTATATTGGTTGAGTAGATCTCGAATCAGCTCCGGATTCTGAAGAAGAGCTTTTCTTAGGTCTCGTTTCGCAATTCTTGTTGTTGCATGCTTCCATGTCTTTCCAACCTGTTTATTAACTCGATGTCTCAGTGCTTCATTATGAGCGGCAACGATATCAACATCGCTCCAGTCGTGAGCGATAGGCAGAGGGCGAAGTATTTCTTTTGGAACTAGTATTATGGGTTTCCGACTGTAGGGGTTTATCGACTGTTTAACATTGAGTTCTTTAAACACGCGTCGAGTAAAAGCCTTCAAGTGACTCTGGATAATTCCCGCTGTCATGTCGCTTATTCGGTCTGGCCCAATATCCTCAGCAAAAAGGCCCACCAGTTCAAATATCTCAGGGTCCTTAATGCCAACATCAATAATTTCCTTAGCGGTTTTGAGAAGACGATCCCGAAGACTGGGACCAATCCCGCTGCCGGCTGTTCCTTCTTTCCCATAACCGATACAAAGCCCTTGAACTTCTGGAAACGTTAATAGGGTTTTGGCATTCTCCCAAAATACATCCGCTTTGGCTCTGGAATGTCCTAACAGCCTTAGAACTTTCGTAAAGTGTTCTTCGAGTGTTTTGCGCGCCCCCGAAAGTTCAGGCTGTGTGGTTCTACGCAGAAGGTGGGGATCAATAAACAGCCTACTATCTAGATCAAGAAGCGCATCGAAGGCCCCGGTTTTTGAGAATTGTCCCTGTTTCAGGGCAAATTCTTGAGTAATTGTCTTTGGCATATGTACTTACGGTACAAGATTCAAGCTATGACATTGGGAGGACACGATAGCAGTTGATTGCAAAAAAGCTCCATACCTCTTTCTGGTGTACACCATGGGAAGGTGAGACAGGATATACATGTTTTATGAAACTCTCGCGCCTTCAGTAAGGCACCTATTCACCCATTCGAAAGAGTAATCTTCAAATTCACTCATCCATCCAAAAGTGTCGCTCCCTCCTATTCAGTTTTTGATGTTGCAGGACTTGCCTACACGCCTTAGCGTCTCGGTTTAACATCAGTGCGTAGAACTTCATTGATGGATGATCCTCCACGGACAAGATGACTTGAAAGTGTTCGGTCGGAACTCTGATACGTAACGAGCAAAAATATCGATGCTCTTCGAATTGTCGTGGAAGGGCATCAAGGTCCTTACTAATATACTTGGAAAGGTATCGAGCTAATTTCACAGGTGATGTTCCAGGACGTGGCCCTTTCACGTTCACCTGACCTTCCGCATGACCGACGATCTTATACCAGCAGCGACGGAGGAACCGTATATCCTGGACTCCTTTTACAGCCAAATGAGGATGAATGGCTCCTCGTTTCTGACACTCCAAGACAGTTACATAGGGAATTGAACAACCATTGCGCGACAGCATTCTTGGTAGTCGCTCCAGATCATTCAGTACCTTGTCCCTGTCTTCAATATTTCGTCGATAGGTGAGCGTTACTAGATGGTCAGCGCCAATGCTAATACACTTTCTGCGGATCTTCCCTGTAGCGCGAGCACGAGCCCGCTTCTCGTTTTGCTCCCTATTGACCGATCGTCCCTTGTGACCTTTCTTGCCTGATCTCGGTGTCGCCTTTCCCCAGGATGCTTCGATCTATTGCCTTCCGAAATCGTTAATCTTGATCGACCATGCATGGCCCTGTGGAATATTGTTCCTGTGTGAGGAGGTGTGATCGACGAGAAATGTCTTCTTGTCAAGGTTAGGGGCTGCCGGCGGACCGGCAGCCGCGCCGGCGGCTGGCGCCATCCTGCGCATCGGTGCCAGTTGCGCCACGTTGCTCTCTGCTTGCAATTGAGTCCTTTGACTAGACACTCTGTACCTCCTCGTTCTACACTCAGTCTTGGCTGTAAACCTTGTGCATCAGGTGAACCATGGAAGATCGAATTGTTGTTGATCGTAGTATTTGCAGTGGAAAGCCGATCATTCGCGGCACCCGCATCATGGTGACCAATATCCTTGGGATGGTCGCTGGAGGGTATACCCGCCAACAGCCCTCGAAGCGTATCCTGAGATCACCGTTGAAGATGTGACAGCGGCACTTGAGTACGCCAGCCACGTAGTGGATGAAGAGAAAGTTATTCCGCGTGCCTGACCGCCTGACCGTCCTTCTCGACCCAAACATTCCGCGCGCGATCGCTCCCAGGCTCCGACACATCAGACCTGGATGCCCTAATGACGTCGTGAAGGTGAAATAACCCTAAGCGATGTTCCAACTTTTCATGGTGTTCTTGGCAATCACGGTCCCGGTCCTTTCTGTGAAAGCATCGGATCATGATGAGCCGTGGGCAAACCCAGCGACTGCTCGTACGACGGAAGGCCCGCCGTCTGAATCAACCCACTCGCGTTGGCATTACGGTGCATACCTCGATTTGAGCTATCCGATCGATTTTAATTATCCGGAAAACCATCGTTGGCGCAGCAAGGCCACAACGCAGCGGGTGAATGAGCTGACTCCGAACATGATAATGGGTTATGTCCGGAAGGATGCAGACGAATCATCTCCCTGGGGGATGGAATTCGGAGTTCAGGGTGGCTACGACGTCACAGGGCAGGTGCCCAATGCCAGTCTCCGGAATGGTCAACCTTACTCGGGTGCCGATACGTTCAGCCACTTTTCCCGGGCCAATGTGTCGTATCTGGCTCCAGTTGGAAATGGCCTGAAACTCACAGCTGGTCTCTTTAATAGCTATATCGGGTACGAGTCATTCTATGCCAAGGACAATTACAACTATACGCGCAGCTATCTGCCGGACTATTCGCCGTACTTCATGTTCGGAGTGTCCGCCGAATATCAGATGAGCCAGTCAGTGAAGAGCGCCTTCTATATCATTAATCGCTTTAATTACCTCTCTAACCCCAATGACTTGCCCAGTTATGGCATTCAGCTCGCGTGGACGGTTTCACCATCCGTCACTGCTGTGCAAAATTTCTACTATGGCCCCGATCAGTCGAACAGCGATCTCCGGTATTGGCGCTTCTTCTCCGACAGCAGTATTCAATGGAAGCGCGATCGCCTCACCGTTGCATTAGTTTATGACATTGGCACAGAGCGAGTGATACCAGAAGCCGGGGGTGCGCGGGTTTTCTGGACCGGCACTGCGATCTATACGCATTGGCAGTTTACTCGAGCATGGGCGCTGGCGGTCCGGCCGGAACTGTACTACGACCCGAGCGGGACGATGACCGGCGCTCGCCAATTCCTGAAGGCGATCACGACCACGCTTGAATACAAACTACCAATTGCTGCCAGCATGACACGGTTGCGAATGGAGTATCGATATGATGATTCGACCGGACCGCAAAGCGGTTTTTTTAGAGGCGCAGAAACCAACCCCGGCGGAACCGGTCTCGTACAAGCCCAACATCTGCTGATTGCAGCAATATTGTGGAATTATGATTCCCCATAGCGGCGGTTTTCCTCTTAACCCTCCTTGCCACTCGATGTGCTGCCGAAGGGAAATTTCGATTGGGAAGATATCATCATCAGCAACTGGAATCCGAGCACAAGGCGCCAGTTGGTGGAATGGCTGGCTGGAGCCCGTTTTGAGGCACGGAAGCAATCGGTCCTCGATGAAGCTCATGCAATAGGTACTGCGCATCGGCAAGCAGAACTTTAGAAAATGTATCCCCCGTGGCCGACTTCATAGGGTGGGTTTTCGTGTCCGTTCAGTTTCCTCGACCTCTTGCTGGTGCTTCACGCAGTAACGAGTCCATGGGATCGCCTCGAGGCGCTTTTCCTCGATCATCTCGCCGTCTGCAAGACAGGCTCCGAAGGTGCCATCCTCAATCCGTTGAAGGGCCTCGCGTACCTGGCTCAAAGTCGACCATTTGGCATCGGTACTCCGGAATTGTTCATCTTTTCGTTCATTCTCGATGCTTTTATCACCGGAATCACGGGCCGGGCCGTCACTTGGTTCTCGTGCCTGCTCGCCGGCTTTGACGAGTCCGCCAAGGAGTCCTTGTTCTTTTTCCAGGAGTTGTCGTTTGAATTTGTCGAGATCCATATGTACTGCATCCCATGATCAGGATTCTGTCACTCTCTGCGACGGTATCTACCTGTCATGACGTCACCTGCTGAGTGTTGACGGATTGAGCCCTGCACTGGTGCTTCACCGCGCTCGGAGGTGCGGAATGCGTTGCGCCAGGTTAATCCATGACGACTGACGGGATTTGCTATTGCGGATGGTATAGACGACCAGCGCAAGCATGCCGGCTCCGATGACTCCGGTGGCCAAGGCCGGCTTTAAGCCTCCGTCCTGAATGAGCGGGGAGTTCTTGATGAGGCTGGCAGTCCACGTCATGGGAGTGCGGCCCGCCCGGGCATCGGAGAAACCGACCAATTGGGCCTGGTCGATGACATGCCCATGAATGGCTCGATAAAAGGCGGCACGACCGGATCCGGGAGGCAAATGAGATAGCCGGTCCAAGGCATAGAGCTCAAAAATATAGCTATGTTTGCCGTGACGCGGCGGGACGTTCGGTCCAGTGTATCCGAGGCTGAACAGGCTGTTCCTGCCTTGGCGAATCGGGTTATAGAGCGAAGCGCCTGAGATTCGTCCTGCCTGAGGAATCCCTTCCTCCAGCACTCGCTGATCGGGCGATATCCCATACGCGATCCAATGCACGAAGGTTCGAGGCGTCGGGGCATCGGGATCCAAGCAGATCAAGGCCAATTCTTTCGTTTCCGGCGTCACACCGCTCCATTCAAGGGGCGGCGACAGGTTTTCGCCCGCCGAGGTGAACCGTTTAGGAATGGATGATCCCGACTCAAACGCCGGACTCGTTAACGTTAATGCCATGAAGTTCTCCTTTATCGTTGAGTCTCATGTTATCGGCGCTCAGGTGTTCGCCGTTTGTCGGCAGGCTTATCATTCCTGCCGAAGAGATTGCGCAATTCTTCCTTGGCCCGTTCAAGTCTGTGTTTTTGCGAAGCAGGAAGTCCGCTTCCGCCTCGGTTGATGTGAAAATTCAGCATGGACATGGCTGATTGAAAAGGGGTGCCCTTCCGTCTGTGGCTTCGGAGGGCGGAGCGTTTGAGAGAGGCGGCAATCTCCTTTGGGCTCTTTTTAGTAAAGACCCCTTGTTCCAAGTCCAGGGCATCGCTTCGTTTCATGACGCCGGCCGACCATTTCCGAGTCTTCCGTGGCTTCGATATATGTTTCGAGCTGCCGTGCACACGCTTTCTCATGCGAGTCGCCATTGTGGTGCTCCGTGGATGTGGAAGCCTTTGTCAGGCCGGGCTGTTCGTTCGTTCCTGGTGCTTGGAAAACACATCGAGCATGGTCTGATTAAAGAGGGGAATATCGTCGGGCTTCCGGCTTGATATGAGACCTCGATCCACCACGACCTGCTCGTCCACCCACTGCGCCCCCGCGTTCTCCAAATCGGTTTGCAACGACGGATAGGACGTGATCCGCCGGCCGTTCACCACGCCGGCATCGATCAACGTCCAAGGTCCATGGCAAATCACGGCGACCGGTCTCTGCCGGTCGAAAAATGCTTTGACGAAACGCAATGCTGTGGGATTGCGCCGGAGCTTGTCCGGATTCATCACTCCTCCAGGAAGGAGGAGCGCATGGTAGTGGCCGGCATCGGCCTCATCGAGCGGGACATCAACTGCTATTTGGTCACCCCATTCTAGATGATTCCAAGCCTTCACCCTTTTTTCCGCCGGCGAAATCACGTCAGCTTGCGCGCCGGCCCGTTCGAGCGCTTCGCGAGGTTCCGTGAGTTCGACCTCCTCGAATCCATCCGCAACAAGAATTGCGACCCTTTTATCTGCCAGCTGTCCGGCCATGATGTCCTCCCTCCTGCATCCTGATCACAGGTGCATGGCATCCGTAAGTTGTTCAACATTGCTTGTCCTTCTCCGTCATCATCGACTCGGCCGGATAGTGACAATCCTCGATATGGCGCGACCAGCCGAACTTTGAAAATGAGTTTGAAGACTGCGAGCGAACGTTTCGAGGAAGATTGCAAATAAAGGGCCATTCAAGCGAAAGTTTCAGCTCGGAAAATGGCCGTACTGAGGGCAGTTGCGAGGAAGATCCGTTGTGACGGTCAATGGCATCGAGGCAAAATGTCCTCTAAGACAAAGTTGTCCTTCTGAGAGGTACTTCTACGGATGTTCCATCTAGCCAGGTTTTGCCAACACAAGTATAAAGAATCTCCCTGCGGCAGAGTCATCTGTCTTCCTTCGTCTTCTTATCTTGGTATGGGGCATAGGCCATCCGCAGCCAGAATCCTGCCTTGCTCACCTTTCATGCCGTGAACTATTCTGGATAGACATTGCCGCATTGCGGCGTCCGGCCGTTCGATCTGTATGCGACAACGTGTCGGCCGCGATCAAGGAGAATGGAATGATTCGAACCCTCGTGATACTTGGCGCGTCAGGCGATCTGACTGCGCGATTGCTCATGCCCGCCATTGTACGTCTCTACGAGGAGGGACAGCTCCCCGATGGCTTCCGCATCATCGGCGCGGCACGGAACGATTGGGATACACAAAAGTTTCGGGCTCATCTTGATCAGAAGTTGCAAGAATTTTTGCCGAACGCCGAAGCGTCCAGCAAGGCGGTGCTGTCGGCCACGGAGTTCCATCATGTCGATGTGACCAGGCGTGAAGACATCGCAGCTGCCTTAGAAAATCTGAAAGAGCCGATCGTCGCCTATCTCGCGCTGCCGCCGCCGCTGTTTGCGCCGACCATTCAAGCACTTGCCGCATTGCCGCTTCCGGCGGGGAGCAAGGTGATTCTGGAGAAGCCGTTCGGTGAGAGTCTGGCTTCGGCTCAGAAGCTCAACCGGCTGCTTCATGATTCGTTTCCCGAAGAGGCCGTGTTTCGCCTTGATCATTTCCTGGGCAAGCAAACCGTTCAAAGCCTATTGGGTTTGCGGTTTGCGAATCGGGTGTTCGAACCGATCTGGAATACACAACACGTCAGCCGGGTGGAGATCATCTGGGACGAGGTCCTCACGGCATCGGGTCGAGCGTCGTTCTACGACGGAGCAGGGGCGCTCCGGGACATGATTCAAAACCATCTCCTGCAGCTGCTGGCCTTGGTTGCGATGGAACCGCTTCACATGCTGGATGCGCGCACGCTGAGAGACCGAAAGGTGGATGTTCTGAGAGCGGTGCGCAAGCTGTCACCGGAAGAGGTCAAGCGGCGTACAACACGAGGCCGCTATACCGGTGGCATGATCAACGGCGAAAAGGTGCCGGGCTATGTCGAAGAGCCGGGCGTCGATGCGAAGCGGCAGACCGAGACGTTTGCTCAAGTCGAATTGCTGATCGACAACTGGCGCTGGTCCGGTGTTCCGTTCGTGCTGCGCACCGGAAAGGGGCTGGGGCGTGACCGCCGTGAAATTGCCATCTACTTCAGGGCGGTTCCTCATCTGGCCTTTGGACAGGCGGCACAACCGGAGCCGAATGTCTTACGCATCGAGTTGAGTCCCGACCGGATTGTCCTTCGTGTGAATATCAATGAGTGCGGCGATCTCTTCGATCTGGAGCAGATCGACCTCGATGCATCGCTCCGCTCCGGGGGGCTCACGGCTTACGGACGGCTCTTGCTCGATGTGTTGAACGGTGATCCCACGCTGTCGATCCGTGACGATGAGGCGGAAGAAGCCTGGCGTATCGTGGCGCCGATTCTGGCTGAGTGGAGCAAGGGCTCCGTGCCATTGGCCGAATATGCGGCAGGCTCGCAAGGGCCAATATCCGATCATCCCGATCGCACAGGGGCATGACAAGACTGTGGTGAGGATCAGATCTGCCGGCTAGATAAACTTCAGTCGGCGCAGCCCGGCCATGATCGTTTGCAAGCTGGACTCAGGGAGTTCCTGATCTGTATCGACGACGATCTCGGGATTTTGCGGCTCTTCGTACGGATCGGATAATCCGGTCATGTGCTGGATCTCGCCGCGGGAGGCCATGGCATAGAGTCCCTTCGGATCGCGTATCATGCACGTGCCGATCGGGCAGCGGACATATACTTCCGCGAATCTTTCAATATCCGCGCGCGCCTTGTCTCGCGAAACGGCATAAGGGGAAATGGCCGCGACGACCGCCACTCCACCGATCCGTGCAATGAGCTTGGCCACATAGGCGATACGGCGGACATTTTCCTCCCGATCCTGGCGTGTAAAGCCAAGGTCCCTCGTGAGTTCGCGACGGACGGCATCGCCGTCGAGTGTTTCGACCGGCAGGCCAAGCTGCCGAAGCTCCGCGGCCACCAGGTGAGCCAGCGTGCTCTTGCCGGCTCCCGGCAGGCCGGTGAGCCACACGACAAATCCCTTCGAGTTCGGTCCAATCATGGCTTCAACCGGCCGGAACGGGATCGAAATGATCGGCCTCGCGTTTGGCGCGCCTGCTATAGGCCGTATGCTTTTGCCACCAAATGACGACTCCGGTGATAGAAAGAGCAGCGGTACCCAATCCGAGCAGTGAGACGAGAATTCGGCCTGGCAGGCCGAGAATGCGTCCGGAATGCATCGGGAATTGGGCCTGAACAAAGATATCGGCCGCAGTGCCTTTCCATGGCTGCTGATCCCCAAGATAGCGGCCGTCGCTGCCATCGAAATACAAGGCGGGAGGACCTACTCCTGCAGCGCCGTGATCATCGCCAGGGTGAAAAAATCTCACACCATATATTCCAAATTCCTGACTGTAAAATACGTCACCGAGCGGTTCTGGCCAACCTCGCTTGGCTTTTTCATACTGGGCGCGTTCGAGAATCGAGGCGTACCCGACCATCGGTGCGATCGGCTGATGTTTGTCGTTCGGTGTGCGCACATCGAACGGCGAAGGCGTGACCTCACTCACCAAGGACATCATCGGATAGAACATCTCCCGATAAAGATTGAGGGAGAATGCCGTGAATGCCAGCATGAACAACAATCCCCAGGCCCACAGACCGAAGGCGCGATGGACGTCGAAGTTGATTCGGCGGGCCGTACCGGACGTCTTCACCATCCAGGATGGTTTCCAGCGGGTCCACCATCCTGGGTGGGTCTGAGCCGTCGAGCTCGGAATCTTGGATGGCAGGGTCAGATAGAAGCCGACGAAGCAGTCCAGTGCCCATAAGATGGCAATGCCTCCCATGAGCCATATCCCCCAACGGTCGATGCCCCACAGTTCTGGAAGGTGCAGCGTGTAGTGCAATCGATATAGGAAGGACACCAACGTCTCACGAGTGATGGGCCACACCGCACCCCATTCACGCCTGCCCAATTCTTGTCCGGTCCCAGGGTCAATGAAGACCTGGTTATATCCAAGCTCGTACAGGCGGCCGGTTGCCGGATCGATGCGGGGATCGACGCCAAAGGGAAGAGAGTCTCCCGGTTCGTGTGCCAGTGGAACGAACGTCACGCGTGCCCTCTGGTCGCGCGCTTCGATTGCAGTGACTAGATCGAGGATGGGAAGCGGCAGCCCCTGGCTTGCTACGTGAGTGAGATGCGGATTTAAAAGATCGTCGAGCTCGTGGTCCCAGGAGATTACAGCACCGGTCAGTCCGGACATGATCAAGAAGCCGGCCATGATCAGACCGACCCAGCGATGGAGCAGCAGCATGATGTGGTTCATGGAATTATTAGGGGCACAATCGGGCCATTATGCTTACACAGATTTGCCGGCCGAAGGCAATGGCTGCCGGACAGGTCTATATAGATTAAGACGAATGAGAACCGCAAAACCTGGCGTAAATAGATCGTCGAACCAAGAGTTGGTTACGGCCATATTGACGCCTAGCAGGGAACATATACCTGAACGGGAAGCGGGCAGGTTCACTCAGAAGAAAATCCGCACCGTGGCGATGGCAGTGATCGGTGCACCGAATGCGTTAATGCCGCCTGGGAAGCCCGGACTCTCGATATACGTGGCATTGAGCAGGTTGCGGATGTTGACGGACACATCATACCGTTTGTCGCGGCGGTAAAAGAGGACTGCATCCACCCGCTGATACGGATCGGTACTGATCGAGTTGGGGAAGGTTAATTCATACCTGCCTTGGTAATAGACGCCTCCTCCAAATCCGAACCCTTGCAGGAGGCCGGACTGAAGCTGATATGTCGCGAAGACGCGCCCCACATAGTTACGCGGAATCGACGACGGATAGCTCCCGACAAACCCTGGGTCATTGGCTTCGGTAATCACAGCATCCAGATACATGAAATTGGCATTCAGATTTAGGCCGGGAATCGGCTGGCCGTTCAGATCAAATTCCACACCCTGATGACGCTGCTCACCGACCGCGATGCTAAACTGAGGGTCTCCTGGATCACGCGTCGACACATTGCGGCGGTAGCTGCGAAACAAGGCGGTGGTGAACAGCAGCCGATTGTCGAACAAGTTGAGCTTAGCGCCAACCTCGTAATTGATACCGGTCTCCGGCGGCAGAAGCTGATTATCTCGTGTGAATGACAAGGAGTTTGGGGCGAAGGACTGTTGGATTCCCCCATAGACGTTCATCCAGTCGGTCACTTTCACGGTCACGCCGCCCCGGCCGGTCCACGCGGAGTCCGTCCGTTCGGTTGTTGGAATCCCCTCGTCAGTAATGGACGAGCGCGCCTCGTCGTGCCGTCCCGCCAGGACGAGAGTGACCCGTTCGTGAGGACGGATGACAGCCTGCCCGAATACACCGGTCTGTTTCAAGGTCGTGAGGAGAGGCGAGCCCACCAAGCTGCGCAATTCATCATCGGACAATGCGCGTGTGTCGTTCCGTGGGTTGAACACGTTGTCGATTCCCAACTGGGGATGCGTGAGAAAGGAATTACGCGTCATGTCACGGTAGTCGACCCCCGCCAGGATTTCGTGTTTTTGTCCGAACAGCGTGGATTCCTTGCTGAGATACAACTCGCCTGCATAGGTGTCCATCTTAATGTCGCGAAATCTATTGTAGAGGTAGGCATCCCCGCTCGGAGGAATCCCGGGGTAGGTATAGGTGTAAAGGCTATTTTCGAGCAGCTTGGATCTCGAGTACTTGCCGTTGGCGGACAGCTTGATATCGTGAATGAACGTGTGATTGTAATGGACCTCGCCGTTGTAGCCGGTGAAGTTGGTGTGTGCCCCGTTCGGTGCGCCACCGCCGAAGTTTCTCGTGCGAGGAACATTGAGCATTTTCCCGTCTGTCGTGAGCGGCCACCCGAGATAGTCGGCGCCGTTGAACTGTTGATAGGTGCCGAGGAGGAGCAACTTGCCGGCGCCTTTGAACAGATCAAACTCCACCGAGGGCGCCACGGTATACTGTCGAACCGGCGTGAAATCGACGAAGTTGCCGCCCTCTTCGACTGCAAAGACGAGGCGACCCCGAATGTCCTCGTGGGCTGGCAACACGCCGTTGACATCAAACAGGCCTCGGTAAAAACCATACGACCCGGCATTGGCTTCGACGTTCGCAAAATTCGCGCGCTGCGGCGTTTTCGTGATGCGATTGACAATGCCGCCGGGATTCGCCGCCCCGCCGACGATGGAAGCCGGTCCCTTGACGATTTCATACCGTTCGACGATGCCCCAGTCCGGTGCGAAGAGGCAGTCGGTCGGTAACCCGTTAACTTTCATGCCGTTAAAGTTACCGGCAGGTGAACAGGCCGTGAAGCCCCGGATGTTGAAACCTTCGCTTCGTGCCCCGTTCACTTGGTCGCGCGTCACGCCGCTGACGGCTTCAAAGGCATCGCCTTGTGTACGAGAAAACGTGTCGCGAATCAGATCGCGTGTGACCACACCGATCGACACCGGCGTTTCCTCGATGGGCATTGTGCTGCGGGTGACGGTGGAGGCGTTGTCTGCCTTGTAGCCATCGACTGAATCTGTCCACGCCGGCTCCCGCACGTCTTTGACGACAACTTCGGAGACTTTGATGGGTTTCGACTGATTGTCCGGTAAGACTGCACTTCCCGAGGGTGCCGCGCTGTGCAACGTGATCGAACTCGGGTTGCTGAAGCGATACTGCAATCCGGTTCCTGCAAGCAGCCGATGCAGGGCTTCTTCTATTGTGTATTCACCTCGGAGACCTTGACTCGCGAGTCCGGCAACCGCTGTAGATGCGGAGACGACCTGAACACCTGATTGCCGGGAAAACTCAATCAGCGCATTGTCCAAATCTCCGGCCGGTATGTCGAATGATTGCTTGGGTCCTCCAACCGGCTGCTCGTTCGCCGCCAGTTTGACCTTCGGGGCGGCGGTGTTCCGGCTTTTAGCATCCAGAGGGCCTCGCGGCGTGCCGAAGCTGCGTTGAGATGTCGAGCTGTTCTCCGGTTCGCGTGGAGTCTGTTTCCAGTCCTCCGGAATGGCATCTTGCGATAGAGCAGGTTGGTAGGTGGTCAAGCTCAAGGCAGAGAGACTGACGAGAAATCCCCAGGCAAAGCGGCGACGGTCATAGCCGGATGCCGTTTCAGTAGCGGCGGCGATTGCGGCCCGCAGACGAGCCCATGCAGCGGGCGATGGGGTAGTGTTTCGGACAGATTTTTGAGATCGCTGAGGCATTCCTTCCTCCACTGTTCAAAAGAGGTCAATCGCGGAAGACTCTAGTGGTTTAGCAGAGCAGGATGTTTAAAAAGGCTGTCCAGCAAGGCCGCAGCGAGCGAGGAGGCGAGGCGTACTCTTTGCTGTACGTTGAGCTTCTAAGCGACGCGAGAACGAAGCTGGCAGACTTTTTCGACATCCTGTTGGGAAACATGGGGACTAAGACGACAGAGAAAGAAAAAGCCACACGTCGATGTGAAATGTTTTGAGAATGAAAGAAAAGTGCTGAAACAGCGGGAGGATATGAGGGTAACTATCGGGTTCGGGAGCGTGGCGCCGTAGTGGAGGGCGATGCTCGTTCGACAATGATGAGATTTGCATTCACTCGTTGCGCACGAATCGGTAGGGCATCTTGAAGCAGTTCCAGCGAGTTCTCCAACTCCCGGATGTTGAATACTCCGGTGACCGGCACATCCTTGAGCGAGTTGTCCAGCAACCTGATTTCCTCGGTCCGGTAGCGCGCCAATTCGTTTAAGACCTGTGCCAACGGGTGTCCTTTGAAGATGAGCTTTCCGTCTTTCCATGCGCCTGCCGTGATTTGGTCGAACGGTCCGACTTCTGATATCCAACCGTCCATTCCGTAGGACACCCGTTGTCCGCGATGGAGAATGGCGTGGCGTGCCACCGGGGGATGGAGGGCCACCTCGACGATGCCGTCCAACACCGACACCTCGACTTGTTGCGAGGATTTGCTGACGATGAATTGCGTGCCGATGTCATGAATAATGCCGTTGGCGACCTCAACCTCAAACGGCCGCCGCCCGTCCTGTGCAACCGTGAACCAGGCTTCGCCTTGATCCAGACGGATTGCGCGTGTCTTACTGGAAAACTCCACCGTCATCTGAGTATTCGTATTCATCATGACGGACGAGCCGTCCGACAACGTCAATTGCCGTTGTTCTCCCTTCGCTGTCTGATAGTGCAATGACTCGGTCACCCCATTAACCCACCACAGGGTGGTGAGCGTGATCAGCCCCATCAGCGCGCCCGCGGCAACCATGCGAGCCGGTGACCACCAGGACTGTCCCGCTGCCGGCTCCGAGGTGGAAGCATATTCGGCCCACCGGGTTTCCGCTTTGCGAAGCTCGGTTTCAAACAGTGGTTTCGCACCCGTCATGTTGGTCCACATGCCGGAAACACGCCCGAATTCCTGTCGATGACTGGGATCTTCAGCCAACCAGTTGTTTAAACGGCGGCGATCATCGGCGGTGGCCTCTCCTGAACGGAGGCGCACCAACCAACGCGCGGCTTCTTCGCGCAGGGACGGGGATTGTTCTCGTTCTTCGGTCATGGGCATCAACTTGTCAATGCCTCCGCGAGACGACGGATCATAGCGCTCCGGGATATGACGAACAAGACGGCGGTTCCCACAGTAGGATGGTGAAAGTGTCCGCTCATATCACCCGCCCATCCTTGGCACGCCGAGTGCCTTGCACCAGGCTTTGTTCTCAGTCCGTTGATCTCTCTGCGGCCTCACCGTGGAACGGCGCGTCTCGGCGCGCCGGGGTGGGCGGGTGAGAACTATAGCCATTTTGACGATCCTGCGTCAGGGGGACTGTTGCCCTTCCCCTTGGGGACTGGCCGTGTTCCGATTACAGGGACAGGCACCGCAAGGCCGGAGCCTTGTCCCTTCCTAACGATCCTTCAGTTTATTGCGACAGTAGACGGTCGCTTTCAAAATGTGTTTTTCCACCATGCTTTTCGAAATGCCGAAGTGTGCCGCGATCTCGGCATGGCTCAAATCTTTAAAGAGATGCAGCAGAAACACTTCCCGGCATCGAGGAGGCAGTTCGAGGACCGCGTCATAGAGCAGTCGGGTTTCTTCCCGGGATTCAGCATCTTCACATTGCCGGGCCGGTGCGACGAGGACGTCCCGGAGTTCTTCCGCGTCCAGCGATTCCTCGGCCTGGCGTTGTTTCTTTCGAAACAGGTCTACCGTGAGATTGACTGCGATCTTATAGAGGAACGCGCGCGGTTGTCGGATGGCAACCGGTGAGTCCTGCGCGAGCGCGCGAAGAAAGGTTTCCTGTGTGATGTCCTTCGCCTGGTCGCGGGACTGCAGCCGTAGTGTGAGGTAGCTCAGAAGTTCGTCGTAGTATTCCCGGAAGAGGGAGAAACGGTCCAGTCCCGCCTGGTTATCCACGCATCACCATTTTACGGATGACAATCAATTGGCCAGATCTAGGGTGAACAAAAGGGAAGGCATAACCGCGCAGTGTTCCCGTATCTGGGAACTCACTATGGAAATTGGTCGTCAGCATCGACATGTATTGATCTTGAGCAGGCGGGAATATATCAATCCCACCCCTTCCAAGGCCATGTTCAGTTTCCGGATACGGAACCCTGCAATGGGGATAGGTCAGTGTGGGGAGTGGGAGCTTGATCGAAGGGTGGAAATGCTTTTTTAAGCAAGGGTAAGTAGGGCGCGTAGGCTTTCCATCGGCTGACGGATTTTGTGTAAATCGGTTGGCGCGCCTGCCAGCGGCTGGAGGTCTGGTTTTTCTCGTCAGGCCAGACACATTCAAACAGATTCCTATCATGATTTCAGATTGGTCCTGTGTTACGCTCGGATGCACCCATCGGGACTGAGGGTGAAGTAATGCAAGAGCTGGCACGCCTGCTCAATGAAATGTGTGAGAAACAAATCATCGCCAATTACGCCTTGTTCGGGGCAGTCGCTCAAATGCGATACACAGAGCCGGTGGCGACGCTGGATGCGGATGTCTTGGTCGCAGTGGAGGGAGAAGCACGTTTCGATGTTTTAGGGCCGATCTCCGAGTTCTGTTCGCTGAGAGGCTATCATCCGAAAGGCGAAGCCATTGAGGTTGGCGCGTGGCCTGTTCAATTCATTCTAGTCTTTTCCCAGCTCACCAAGGAAGCCATGGAAAAAGCTGAAACTGCCGACTTCGAGGGAGTTCCACTGCGTGTCGTGCGGGCGGTACACCTTGCCGTGATGGCACTCAGTGTCGGTCGAGCCAAGATTTCATCCGCATCTTGGCTTTACTTGACGCCGGGAGTGTGAATCAGC
Source organism: Nitrospira sp. KM1 (assembly GCF_011405515.1). Lineage (NCBI taxonomy): Bacteria > Pseudomonadati > Nitrospirota > Nitrospiria > Nitrospirales > Nitrospiraceae > Nitrospira > Nitrospira sp. KM1. The sequence goes on from NZ_AP022671.1 coordinate 4,488,414, forward strand.
AAGATGTCGCCGATCTAGCCGCCAAGCATGGTCTTATGAATGAATGGCAACGCTTCGAAGGGAAATTCCTCAATGACTGAATGGCAAGAACGATTCAAGCGTCAAGCCGATTGGCAAAAGACGCTCAGAACGCTCTCCTGGTCGGAGAAAATTCGCATGGTGGAGAAAGTGAAAGACTCTATCAGGCTTCTCCGTGTCGCCACCTTTTTACACAGGGGACCCAGCAACCGTACAGCCGGCGGCCATGAGTCAAACCCCATCATGCCCTCTGTTACTAAAAGCTGTCTCTAACCCAGGCAGATATTCCCGGTACTTCTTCCAGCGTCCGACAGATTTTGTATAGATCGGCTGGCGTACCTGCCAGCGGCTGGGTGTCTGGACAGCTCGATCATTTTGGTGGAAGTTAAGGCATCGCTCGTCCCAGGGGACCTTGAGAAATTCCAGCAGCCGTTTGGCCTGACCATCTAAATCGCTCACCACGTCTTCGTACTGCACATCCAGAATCGGAAGCGGGAGCACATCATGCCAGTGCGCCATGAGTTGGCGCTCCTGGGAGATAAAGAACGCCAGATCGTCGAAGTCAGTGGCGTAGCGCTGGTCGGCGTTGAAGTTCTCCATCCAGATCGAGAGCGCATTGTCGCGCGCATCGCGGCGGCAGTGGATCACGCGGGCATTGGGAAACAATAGCGCGGCAAAGGCCAAGTGAAAATAGTTCAGCGGCTGCTTGTCGCTGATGCGTGGGCAGTCCGGTGAAGCATTGCGGCGAAGCGCCTGAAGATACTCCTGTGCTAGCCCCCGGCTGGCCATCTCATCGTGTAAGACGGCGGCGGCTTGCCAGGGCGATTTCTTGCCCCCTGCCGTCGATTGCACGGCCAGGCGTGCAAGGTCGGGCAATTCTCCGGCTCCGTGCATGAACGGATGGGCGGAGAGAATCTGTTCAATGAGTGTCGTGCCTGATCTGGGAAGTCCGACAATGAACACCGGCTGATCCGTGCCGATGCCGAACCGCCGTCGTTCGGAGAAAAAATCAGCCGTGTATGTGTGAATGATCCCGTCGATGCGCGTCTGCAGCGTTGCACGGTTCAATGGTCCTGTCTTTCGTCGGCGGGCCGCATTAGCAGTCAGGCTTGCTTGCGCCGCTTCAGCATACTGGCCGCGCCGGTCATAATACTTCGCGAGACCGTAGCCCACGAGAGCTTTGGCTTCATCCGGAGTTTCGTGGCGCCCAAGCGCCTGGTGCGCATGAGTGACCCAAGAAGCTGCCTCCGTCTCATCCTTCACCAAGCTGAGGTATTGGCCTAATGCCAGCCCATGGCCGGGCTCCCGCTGTAGTATGTTGAGATAACACGTGGGAGCCAGTTCGCCGTGGCCTAAGTCCTCCATTGCGTGGCCTAAACCGAACCAAGCGTCGAGATCATCTGGATTGCCAGTGAGCGACGAGCGGAACAAGGCTTCAGCATCGCCGACCTGGCCGCGATCGGAGAGTTCCTGCGCCAGACGATTGCGAGCCCGTGAGGAATCCGGGGCATGGGCTGCGGCCCGCTCGAAGCACCATAGGGCTTCATCGAGTTGGCCGTCTTCGATCAACAGGCTGCCAATCGCGAGATACGTCTCGTCGCGCATGGGATCGATTGCAAGCGCTCGTTGCAGGCAGGACAGCGCACGTTCCTGTTCGCCCATCTGTTTGAGGGCCGCGCCCAGATTATGCCAACCGTCGGCATAGTTGACATCGAGACCCACTGCCTGACGAAAGCAGCGCACGGCGGCTAGCCAGTCACGAGAGAGAACCCAGACACGGCCGAGATCCGACCAAGTGCGCGGATCGTTTGGGGCCAATTCGGTGGCGCGTCGTGCGGCGGTGCGAGCGGCATCGAACTCACCCTGTCGGGCATACAGCTGGCCGAGATAGCGGTGCGCGTCCGGATCTTTAGGGGCAACGGCTAGCCGCTCGGCGCAGAGGCGGAGAGCGTTCCCGACATCTTCAATTGCCAGCGCGGCATTGATAGCGTTCAGCAACGAGGAATGTTCTGTTGAAGGGCCTTGAATCAAGGCATTCTCTCTTGTCGGATCATAGGAAGAGATGCGCTCTGTCTAAAATGTCATCCGCACCATGCCGATCACATGCCGGGGCGCGCCGAACTGGTTAAAGCCGGCATAGCGATTCGGCCCCTCGACATAGCCTGCATTGGCGATGTTGTTAAAGTTCAACTGCAAGCTGAGCCACTCGAGTGGTGCATAGATGGCAAATAGGTCGGCGCGGGTATACCCCTCGTAAGTTTGATTCTGAAATGGGACAAAAGAATTAACTTGACTCCGGTAGTACACGACAGCGCCGAGCTTGAGCCCTTTCGCAAATAGCTCGGTGAAATCATAGCTGCCGAAGGCGCTGACGGTGTGGTGTGGGGCATTTAAGGCGTTCGCGCCCACCACTCCAGGAATGAGGCTCTCCGTAATTTTCGTATCCAGGTAGGTGTAGGCAAGGTTGACTTGGAGTTGCGGAAGAAGCGCCCCGCGGGCCTCGAACTCAAACCCTTGATTGCGCTGGCTCTGACCGCCGATGGAAAAACCTGAATTGGGAGGAAACGCCGGATCTGGAGTGGCGACGTTGTCCAGCAACGTGCGGAAGACGGCGGCGGTCACCATGAGCCGTTTCCCCAGCGGCTCCCACTTGCTCCCGATCTCGACTGTCTGACCGGTGATCGGATCCAAGAGGGATCCGTCTGCCGTGACCGCGAAGTTCGGCTGGATGCTTTCTCCGTAGGAGGCATAGAGATTGAGCCCTTCGACGAGTCGTTGGGACAGACCGATCTGCGGGGTGAGACGGCTCACATTGAGACCGTCATGGGTTCCATCTTGGTTGAAGGATGTCTGGGTAATCCAATTTCCACGCAGAGCCGCCATCACCGTTGTGCCCGCGAAGGGCCGGAGCAGTCCCTGCAGGTAGGCGCCGGTTTGCTGGAAGCGCAAGTTATTTGAGCTAGCCGCTACCGCATTATTCGGATAATCTGGTGGAAACGGTAGATTCACCTCGGGGTTGGCGATATTTCCAGTACCCAGGAATACAAAGCCCGGCCTCTGGCGGGTTTGGTTTCCGAGCGAATAATCCATGCCTGCGGCTACGGAACTCATGTTCCCCAAGAGGGAGAAGTCTTTGATCAGGTTGACTTCCCCAGCCCAAGATTCCCGGCGAGAGGTGGCGGCATTGGCATAGATGCCGAAATTGCCGTTCGGCCCGATGCCGCCCGTATACTGGTAACCATAGACATACGAATGATTTATTTCGTCGTGGCTGTATTGACCCTTGGCTCTTAATCGAAATCCCTGTGCAAATTTCTTCTCGGCCTCGATATGGGCGCTCTGGTAATTCTGTTTGAGCTTGTTGTCGGGGCCCAGCAAACTGTCTTTGATACCGGCCGGAATCTGCCCAAAAATATTCGTCGGAGTGCCATAGTTACCCTTGCCTGTCAAATGCTGGATGTTGCCGGTCGCGGTGACAGTGAAACCATTGTCCGTGGCTAACCGGACGGAAGGCAGGAACGAAAACCGCTGATTACCAGTATTGTTGAAGAATTGTGGATCCTGATTCTGAACGAATACGAAGCGGCCAGCCAATTGGGGGATTGTCGGTATTGTGCCGTTGGCGTCCAGCGTAGTGCGGTAGCCTCCATATGAGGTGCCGCCGGCCTCGGCCACTACGAAATTTTCATTTAGTGGCGCCTTCAAGAGTCGGTTGACAAAGCCGCCTGCGGCGACCAGGCCGCTCGTAAAGGATGCCGCGCCCTTAATGACCTCGATGCGTTCGTACAGGTTCGGATCGGCGATGTAGTTGTTGAAAGCCGCCAAGCCATTGTCCCTTATAAAACCAGGAGTATTAGGAGATGTTGAGAACCCTCGGAGGACATAGTCGTCATTATTAAAAGAAGACTGAGACGCTTTCGTGAAACCAGCGACTCCCTCTAAAGCCTCATTTTGTGTGACGGCGCGACGCTCACGCATGCTGTCTCTCGTCACGACACTTATGGACTGCGGCAGCTCCTGAATCTCCGCTGGAAAGCGCAGGACGGCTTCCGATGACACTTCGGCCATATAGCCGTCGGGTGCATCGACGACCGGCCGCTCTTTGACATCCTTGACGAGAATCTCAGGCACCAGTACCGGTTTGCCCGTCGACGTCTGGGTCGCTTCAGAATTCCCCGCCCGTTGAAGCATCACGGTGTTGGCGTCGATGAACCGATAGCCCAGACCGGTGCCCGTCAACAGCGTAGCGAGTGCCTCCTGTGGCGTATACACTCCCTTCACGCCTTGGGTTTGCACTCCCGCCACCACGTCAGACGTGTAAAAAATTTGCAGGTCCACTTGCTTGGAGAAAGCTTGCAACGCTGACTGCAGGTTCCCCGCCGGAATGTCGAAGGGCTGCTTCGGTCCACCTTGCACATCTTGCTGTGCTGCGAGCCGCAAGCCGGGCAGAGAGCGCTGCGGCTGCTGATCTCCTCCGAGCGAGCGGCTGCTCCCGTTGAGCAATCGTGCCCCTGCATGATTACGGGAGGGACTGCCATCTTGAGATGTGGGTTGATCTCCTCGCCAATCCTGAGCCAGCGCCGGGTTGTGCGCGCTGAGCGCCATGGAGGATAACCCCACCATGATGCCCCAGGCCAGGCTCTGAGGGCGGCATCCGTGGCAGGCCTCGGCAACTTTCTGATACGCCGATTGCAGATGAACGGTCTCGGGGTGACGATTGGCTTTGGGGAATCGTCGCTTCAACTTGATATGACGCATGGATATTTTCCTCCCGTCCTAATTGATGCAACTCAGCATCGCTGCTGACTAGGACGAATGCCTCTCGCAAAAGCGGACCATCAGACAGAAAAAAATTTTATTGGCTGCTTTCGTGATGGATGCGCTGAGGGAGAATGTCGGAGAGAACTTGAGCTTGACTATCGGAGCGTGTGGATCGAACTAGGAAAGGCTGTTAGGAACGCAACTGGCGATCGAGGATGATGAGGTTGGCGTTGACGCGATGTGCTTTAATGGCGAGAGCCTCCTCCAGAGCTTGCAGGAAGCTCTCCATGTGGTCGATACGGAACTTGCCATTGACTGGAAGAGTGCGCAGATTCGAACTCAGTAATCGCAGTTCTTCGGTTCTGTATCGGCCCCATTCTTTCAGGACCTCTTCGAGCGGAGCATTGTTGAAGACGAGAAGCTGCCTGGTCCATGCCAAGGCAGTTTCTGCATCGAACGCGTGGACGGAGGACAGCTGACCCGCGGAGGTATACTCCGCGTATTCGCCCTGAGCGAGCCGTTGGAGTTTGCCGGTGCGAGAGGTGAAAGTCTTCGCATTCGGAATGTCGACTTCGACGACACCCTCCAGCACGGACACCTCAACATGCTCGGGAAACGCGTGGATGAGAAACTGAGTGCCGATGTCGCGAATGAGGCCGTTCTTCGCAATCACCGTGAACGGGCGCTGTTCGTCGTGCGAAACCGTAAACAATGCTTCTCCCTGTTGCAGCGTAACCATGCGCTTGTGTTTTGAGAGTTGCACGGTTAACGCCGAATCCGTGTTCATGACGACAGTGGAGCCGTCCTCCAGACGAAGAGTGTGTTGTTCACCTTTGGCCGTACGATAGTGCTGCATCGGAGCCGGCGCTTCCCATATCCACCAGAAGGTGAATGCACAGACTGCCAAGACAATTCCCATGACCGGCGCCCATCCATGCCAACCGAGCAGTCTCGGACGCGGAGGATCGAACGGCTGATCACTTCCAACGGCGGCTGCGTGCTGAACGGCTCGCCGACGAGCCTCTGCCCAGAGCGGTTTGACCTGGTCAATATCGCTCCACACTTTGGCTGCCTCTTCATATTCCTGCCGATGGACCGGATCTTCACGTAACCAGGCTTCGAAGCCTAGGCGATCGTGGGCATTTGCCTCCTGTGATTCCAGATGCAAACACCAATCGATGGCTTGTTCGCGTATGGAACGCGATGAGGAGCCGCTCTGTTTCTCAGTCACACGCATGAAGCCATCGTCCTCAAGTCTGCGCAACCGCTGCCATCATAGGATCTCCTTCTACACAGTAGACGATTGCCTCCCCGAAAATCCGACCTCACCATTCCTATTTGAGACAACCCGTCATGCAAACTCATGCCCTCCATGGGCGCCGTGAGTGACCAATCAGGCATCTTGATCCAGCCGGTTTCGGCAATACAGGAGCGCTTTGCGAAGGTGCTTCTCGACCATGCTACGAGATATTCCTAAGCGCTGTGCGATTTGGCCATTATCCAACTCCTCGAGCTTTCGCAGAATCAGGACTTCCCGACAGCGCGGTGGCAGTTCATCGATGGAACGGAGGAGCAGCGCCAAACGTTGTTTATCCGCCACCATGGTTTCGGCAGACGGAGCCTGATAGCGGAGCAGCTCGTGAAGCGGCTCGGGGCTGAAATAGGTGGACCGAATTTGGTCTTTTCGAAAGAGATCCGTCGCCAGATTTGTAGCAATTCGGTATAGATACGCGCGTGGATTGTCTATGTGAAACGTCGAGCCGAGAGTTCTGGCACGGAGATAAGTTTCATGAATGATTTCGGAGGCCAGCGAGCCCGAGCGCAGTTTCCTTGTAAAATGCGAGACCAGCTCACCGTAATACTCTTCGAAGAAATCCGAGAGCTTTATGGATTTGCCTTTGATGGTCAACGATCCGTCCTGCTCGGGCAACGAGTGCCAGTCTGTAGCAATGCCGCATTGATGGCCGGCTCGGTGATGACGCAGTCGCGGCTTCTGGCGATACGTCCGCTTTGTAACCGTCGCGTGTATCGACGACCGGCCGCTCTCTTGGTTGCAGAAATTTCGAGGCAGAGATTATGTGTCATATCTCGAGCGGTGAAGACACACTTGATTCGACGTACCAGAAAGCGAAACAGGTCTTCATCGTGCCTCAGGAAGAGCTGAGGGGACTCTGTGTGTGACATCACCTGTTCCTTCGTAAGGACAAACCAAGAGTATCCATTGCGGCGAGAGAACGCGCGGCAGGACGGCCTATAGCACTTAGTTAAATTTTGTGTCAATGGCTGGAGGTCGGAAAGTAAGAAAGCGAGTTGGCCTTAAAAGAACTTCTTAGTAAGTTGCTCCTGAAGATGATTGAGTCAATCGGAGCTGCTACGAGATGATTGAAACGATTGTATATTTCCTTACTTGAATTGAGATTGAACAAGACTACGGTATATTCACGGTCGGCCCCAAAACCGTGACCTAGCCGTAACCGAAACCGTAACCACAAAAACTGATCAGCCGAAACCGCTCCAAACGGGATTGGCTGAATTTTGTAAGTCAATCTTGGGTGGATAATTCTTTTCCGTGGGAATGATCCAAGCCGCATTGAGCGAGACGACGAGGCAAAGGGGTGGCTGGCGGTCATTGTCCTGTTTTGGCAGAATTGGCAGCGATAAGTCGACCCTTAGGAGAGGATTGTAGTCTGATACGATTTATCCTCTTCTAGCGGGTTAGGCAGACTGTTTCGTTGACATTCACGCGGGAGGGGTGTGATAGACGGCAAAGAGATCGGCCCTCGTATGACCCTCATATGTCTGATTCTGAGTTGCTCCCGGGAACGATGAAACCTGGCTCCGGTAGTAGACCACGGTGCCAAACTTCAACGCTGACCGTGTTGTGAGGAGAATTGAAGGCATTTGCACCCACAATCCAGGAACGGTGCTGCTGGTGATTTCGGTGTTTAGGTAAGTGTACGCCAGGTTCACTTGCAGTTCCGGAAGGAGCGCACCCGGGGCCTCGAACTCGAAATCCTGGTTGCGCTGGCTCCGGCCGCTGCTGATGGGAGATCAGCGGGAGTGCTCCAAACAGGCGAACGCCTGCTCAAGATCCGGTAAATAGGGAGCGTAGGTCTTCCATCGACCGACTGATTTCGTATAGATCGGCTGACGTACCTGCCAGCGACTAGGGGTCTGGACAGCCCGGTTGTTTTGGTGAAACTTCAGGCATTCGTCGCTCCAAGGTGCACCTAGAAAGTCGGTCAGCCGCCGCGCCTGACCTTCCAAATCAGCCACAACGTCCTCGTACTGCACATTGAGAATTGGTAGCGGCAGCACGGCTTGCCAATGCGCCAGGATCCGACGCTCCTGAGAGATAAAGAATGCCAGATCGTCGAAGTCTGTCGCATAGTGCTGATCGGCATTGAAGTTCTCCATCCAGATCGAGAATGCATTATCCCGCACGTCCCGTCGGCAGTGGATCACCCGAGCGTTTGGAAAGAGCAGTGCGGCGAAAGCCAGATGAAAGTAATTGAGCGGCTGCTTGTCACTGATACGCACGCTGTCCGAAGGAGCATTGCGACGGAGCGCTCGCAGATATTCATGAGCCAACAGTCGGCTGGCCATCTCATCCTCTAAGAAGGATGCCGCCTGCCAAGGCGCTTGCTTCCTGCCACCCATTGATTGAACCACCAGACGGGCGAGATCGGGTAGCTCGCCGGCTCCGTGCATGCGCGGATGAGCGGAGAGGATCTGTTCGATGAGTGTGGTACCCGAGCGCGGGAGGCCGACGATGAAGACCGGCTGATCCGTGCCAATGCCCAACCGCCGGCGTTCGGAAAAAAAATCAGTCGTATAGGTTTGCCTGATTCCATCAACCCTCCGCTGCAAAGCTCGTCGGTCAAGCACTCCCGCTTTGCGCCGGCGAGCCGCGTTCGCTGCGAGTCCCACGTGAGCGGCGTCAGCATATTGGCCTCGCCGATCGTAATACTTGGCAAGGCCGTAGCCTATGAGGGCTTTGGCTTCCTCTGGTGTTTCGTGATGCGCTACTGCCTGAATCGCGTGGGTGACCCAGGAGGCTGTCTCGCTGGTGTCATCTTTCACCAAGCTGAGATAGTGTCCTAGCGCCAGCCCATGCCCGCGTTGCCACTTAAGCACATTGAGATAGCAGAGCGAAGCCAAATCGGCGCGGCCAAGATCTTCCATCGCGTGACCTAGCCCGAACCACGCATCAACATCACTAGGGTTGCCGTTGAGAGAGGAACGGAACAACTCTGTGGCCTGCACAACTTGGCCGCAGTCGGAGAGTTCCTGCGCCAGCCGATTGCGAGCCCGTGTGGAATCAGGTGCGTGGGCGGCGGCCCGGTCAAAGCACCAGAGGGCTTCATCGAGCTGACCGTCTTCGATGAGGAGCCCGCCCATTGCCAAATATGTATCGGCGCGAGTGTGCTCAATCGTAAGCGCCCGTTGCAGGCAGGACAGCGCCCGCTCACGCTCGTCCATCTGTTTGAGGGCGGCGCCTAGATTATGCCAGCCATCGGCGTAGTCGGCATCGAGACCTACCGACTGGCGGAAGCAGTGGACGGCGGCTGGCCAATCGTTGGACAGGGCCCACACACGTCCGAGATCGGACCAGGCGCGCGGATCATTCGGCGTCAGTTCGGTGGCGAGCCTCGCTGCAGAACGAGCTGCTTCAAAGTCGCCCTGCCGAGCATAGATCTGGCCACGATACCGCTGCGCCTCAGCATCGTCTGGTACGAGTGCAAGCCGCTCGTCGCACAGGCCCAGGGCTGAGGTGGAATCGCCGCGCCCCAGGGCGGCGTTGATCGCATGGAGCAATGTCGGAAGTGTGTTCGGAGTCTGCTGCGTCATGAGGATCTCATCGGCGTTCAGAAGGCTCTGCTTGGTCCGAGACGTGTATGCCCACTAGAACGTCATTCGCAGCATGCCGATCACATGTCGCGGCGGTCCAAAATGGTTATAACCCGTGTAGGAGAAAGGACCTTCCACGTACCTACCATTGAATACGTTATTAAGATTGAGCTGTAAACTAATCCACTTGAGCGGCGTATAGATCGCAAATACGTCCGCTCTCGTGTAGCCTTCGTAAGCGTCCTGTGGTGAGAACCCTATAACCTGAGTACGGTAGTAAACGACAGCACCAAGCTTCAGCCCGTTGGTCAGAAGTTTAGAGAAATCGTAGCTGCCAAAGGCGCTAACCGTATGCTTAGGGGAATTATAAGCCTGCGTTCCAACGGCGGTAGGAATTGTGCTCTTAGTGATTTCGGTGTCGAGAAATGTATAGGCCAGGTTGACTTGTAATTCTGGAAGGAGTGCTCCACGTGCCTCGAATTCGAATCCCTGGTTGCGCTGGCTCTGTCCACCTATTACAAAAAGCGGATTACTTGGATCAGGAGTGGCGATGTTGTCGAGGTCTGTACGAAAGAGCGCCGCCGTGAGGCGGATCCGTTGTCCCAGCGCTTCCCACTTACTGCCGAACTCTATCGTCTGACCGGTAACAGGACCCAATAAGCTCCCATCTTGAGTAGCGGCTATGTTTGCCTGAAAACTCTGCCCATAAAGAGCGTAAATATTGAGCCCCTCAATCAGACGCTGTGATAGTCCGATCTGCGGAGTCAGTTTAGAGTCGTTTAAACCCTTTGGGTTTCCAGGCCCTCCGTTGTTTGTTGACCCGTCCTGCTGGGTGAGCCAGTTCTGCCGGAGAGCTGCCATTAATGTTGTGCCTGCAAATGGCCGGAGCAGGCCCTGGACGAAGGCGCCGGTTTGATTGATGCGTATGTCTTGAATTGAGAACGTAGGAGGATTGAGAAAACCTGGAGGAAACGGCGCATTGACCTGAGGGTTCGCAATATTCCCTGTACCAAGACTTGTGAAATCCCCTTTGGAATTTTTCGTTGAGGTGGAATAGTCCGTCCCCGCCGCCACCGAACTGAGATTCCCAAAAAAAGAAAAGTCTTTCGTAAGGTTAACTTCTCCGGCGAAGGATTCCCGACGATAGTTCACGCCAACACCGTAAATTGAAAAGTTACCGTCAGGAGCGATGCCACCGGCCTGATACCCATAGGCATACTTAATAGTCGTTTTATCTTCACTATATTGACCCTTCACTTTCAGCCGAAAGCCCTGCGCAAACTTCTTTTCCGCCTCCACATGCAGGCTATGATAGTCGAGCTTGAACTGGTTGTCGGATCCCAGCAAACTGTCCTGGATTCCAGCCGGAATTTGTCCTTGCGTCGTGGTCGGAGTACCAAAGTAGCCCTTCCCTCTCAAGTGCTGCACATTGCCGGTCACGGTTAAAGTGAAATCATTTTTCGTGGTCCAGCGGACTGAGGGCAGGAACGAAAATCGCTGATTGCCGCTATTCTGAAAAAATTCAGGATCCTGGTTTTGGGTGAAGACGAAACGGCCGGACAGTTCCGGAATAGTTGGCAGGACACCGTTAGCATCCAGCGTCGTCCGGTAATGTCCATATGATCCTGCACCTGCCTCGGCGACGACGAAGTTTCCATTTTCTGGGGCCTTCAATAGCCTGTTAACGAAACCGCCCGCGGCGACGAGGCCGCTGGTGAAAGAAGCGGGGCCCTTAATGACTTCCATTCGCTCATAGAGCGTTGGGTCTGCGACGTAGTTGTTGAACGCCACGAGGCCATTGTCTCGACTCGAACCTGGTACGCGGTTGTTCGTGAAAAACCCGCGAATAACATAATCGTCTCCCTGGTTTCCGCCATACTGAGGGGTTTTCGAAAACCCTGCGACTGCCTCCAGCGCTTGATTTTGCGTAACGGCTCGCCGCTCTCGAATACTGTCTTTCGTTACAACACTCACAGATTGCGGTAGCTCTTGAATGGGCGCGGGAAAGCGAAGAACCGCTTCCGACGACACGTCGGCCTTGTAGCCGTCGGGCTGATCAACCACCGGCCGCACTCTAGTTTCCTTAACGACGACCTCCGGAACTTTCACGGGCTTCGATGTTGTGCCATTGACCGGGGCAACGGAGGATCCCCCTTCGCTTTGAGCATTCGCTGCTCCAGCCGCACCTGCTGTCATGGCGCCCAGCGCGAGTGCTGCTCCAACACCAGCGGCACCAGCGCCATTGCGTTTCTCCAACGTGATCGTATTGGGCCCAGTCACGCGATATTGGACCCCCGTCTTATCCAACAGTAACGCCAGCGCGTCTTCCCTCGTATGTGTACCGGTCACACCGCCCGTTTCCACGCTCTTGATGTCTTCCGACGCGTAAGCGAATTGCACGTTGGCCTGCTCGCCGAATTGATCCAATGCGGTGGTCAATGATTGAGGGGCTATGTCGAAGGTGATCGGCTTTTCTTTGTCGGAGAGTTGAGCGAACAGTCGCTGCTTGGAATTCGTGACCGACCCTTCGCGAGACAGATCAAGCTGCCGCCACGGATCATCCCGACGATTGGGATTATTAGGGTCCCTGCCCCACCGATCTGGCCTTCCCATTCCTTTCCTATCAAATGGATCTTCAGTGTTAGGATCTTTTGCCCAAATGGCTTCCGGTGCAGATGCGCTGTAGTGCAGCATGGCGCCGGCGGCCATGAGCCAGGCTAACCTGTGCGCTGCAGGGTGGTTAATCTTTTTGTTCCTGAGCGTCTTCATTCGTGCCCCCGTTATGAGGGGGCTCAGAGGCCCTCAGCGATGCGCCAAAATATGAACCGCAAGAACGAGAATGGTTCAATGCGGCTACTCGTATACTAAGACGAGTGGGTTTTGGTTTTCCTTCTGGAGGGGATCGTGAGACTTACTCTAGAAAATGAAGACGAGATAGTCGGTGAGGCGCACTACTCTCAGGCCTTGCGTGTTTGCCAGCGCCGTCACGGCATCGTCGATGCCTTGAAGCGTGAAGCGTCCGCTGACCGGCTTCGTACCACCTAGATCTCCCAGCACGATAATACGACCTGGCCGATAGCGGTTAAGTTCAGCAATAGCTGTGGCAAAGGGTTGCTCTTTGAACTGGATGACCCCTCGTGTCCATGCAGTGATGACACGGCTGTCAACGACCGTAACATTCTCAGGTCTCGCTCCACGACGATATTCCGTCTGCTGACCCTTAGCTACAGCAAGCGATGCATCGCTCGGCCGACCCCGTGCGTCCAGCGAGGATACTGATACGACACCTTCTGTCACCGACACACGAGTCTGCTCGTCCTGCGTCCGCACTACAAAAGCCGTTCCCACGGCCTGGGAGTAGCCTCCTGCTGAAACCACGCGAAACGGCACCTGTTTGTTGGGAACGACTTCAAACAGCGCTTCACCCTTCAGCAATTCGATCCTCCGCTCACCTTCCGCATAGGACACGGCAATGGCTGTATCAGTATTGAGGTGCGCGATTCCACCGTCCGGCAACGTCACGATCTCTTGCTGCCCTGTCGCAGTGCGGTGATCGGCCAAGAGAAATAGCCGGATGTCTTGATAGAACACAAGACATGCAAGACCGGCCGCAATCGAGGAGCCGACCACAATATTCCACCGACTGCGCATCCACGTTCGGCCGCTTGTCCGATCGTTATCCAGCGGGTCAGAAAGATCACTGTATGGGACAAGATCTTTGAGACCTTCAAGTTGATGCCAAAAGGCACGCTCTCGGTCGAAGGCTTGTTGATGAGCGGGGCTCTGAGCAACCCATAGCTTGAATTGACTCAATTCTATTTTCGTGATGCGGCCGGTGACGAGCCGGATCACCCAGCTACGGGCAACACCCGCCAACTGCTCATCGCGACTATCCGCAGCTTGCGAGTTCGGATTTGTCGGCTTATCCATAGATACCTGCGAGACAAGACAGCGTCCCTAATAAGAAGACGAGTGGGAACTGTAATTCCTTAAGGGATGTGCGGAAAGGAGACGTCAGATGTCGCGCACGGCTGACAAATGATCGAGCACTTTCCTGATGTGAGCTTCGAGAGATGAAGTTGAGATGCCCAAGTCTGTTGCGATTTGCTGCTGGGTTTTACGGCCGAATCGAGTCAGCAAGAAAACCTTGCGGCTGATGAGGGGCAGTTCGGCCAATGCTTCCGCGAGTCGGGCCAGTTCTTGTTTGGCGATCATCACACGTTCAGCGTCCCGATAGTCCATTCCACCCGACATAATGCCAATGGCTTCCTCAAGAATTTCCGCACGATTCTCTTGGACCCGTAGATAATCCGTGGCGAGATTGGCCGCCATACGAAAAACATACGCCTTTTGATTCTGGATGTGTGAGGTGTCTTCTTGTGAAGAAATCTTGAGAAACAGTTCCTGCGTGAGATCCCGCGCAGTGAATGCGCATTTGATCCGGCGAACCAAAAAGCGAAAGAGGTCTTCTTCGTGTTGGAAAAAAACATCCGAGAGTTGTGTGGGCGACACTGTTGGTTCCCTCATGGAATGAACTAGACCAATTGGTTGTTCCAACGGGAATCTGGGGTGACAGCGTGGCCTTATAGCACCGAGATAAAATCCACGTCAATGTCCGGCTATCGGAAAGTAGGGACAGTGAGATGGCCAGCAGGCGTTTCGAGAGTTAGGGGTTGGGGCGTCATCACAGGACTTGGTTATTGTCTTCTCCCCCAAACGCTTCATTGAGCTGCGGTAAATGACTCGCGTAGGCTTTCCATCGGCCGACTGATTTTGTATAGATCGGCTGGCGCACCTGCCAGCGACTGGGGGTCTGCACAGCACGGTCGTTTTGATGAAAGTTAAGACAGCGGTCGTCCCACGGCGCACCGAGAAAGTCGAGCAGACGCCTCGCTTGCCCTTCCAGGTCGCTTACAACCGTTTCGTATTTCACGTCGAGGATCGGCAGAGGCAAAGCCTCATGCCAGTGGGCCATCAGTCGTCGCTCTTCGGCGATGAAAAACGTTAGATCCTCGAAGTCGGTGGCGTAGCGCTGATCGTGATTGAAGTTCTCCATCCAGATCGAGAGTGCATTGTCACGCGCATCACGAAGGCAGTGAACCACACGTGCATTAGGAAACAACAAGGCGGCAAAGGCCAGATGAAAATAGTTAAGCGGCTGTTTGTCGCTGATACGCACGCTGCCCGAAGGAGCATTGCGACGGAGCGCCCTCAGATATTCATGAGCCGACAGTCGGCTGGCCATCTCGCCTTGTAAGAAGGATGCCGCCTGCCAGGGCGCTTGCTTCTTGCCGCCCATTGATTGAACGGCCAGGCGGGCGAGATCGGGCAATTCGCCAGCTCCGTGCATGCGCGGATGCGCCGACAGGATCTGCTCAATGAGCGTAGTACCGGAGCGCGGGAGGCCGACGATAAACACGGGCTGATCGGTTCCAATCCCAAAGCACAATCGCTCGGCAAAGAAGTCAGGAGAGTACGTTTCGATGACTCCATTGACGCGCGCCTGCAGTTCACTCCTGTTCAAAGGGCCTGCCTTTCTCCGGCGTGCCGCATTCGCTTTAAGACCCGCCTGAGCCGCCTGCTCATACTGTTGGCGCCGATCATGATATTTCGCAAGTCCATAGCCCACGAGGGCCTTCGCTTCATCCAGTGCCTCGGGATCTGATAGGGCGCGCCGCGCATGCTCGACCCAGGAAGCCGCCTCCACTTCGTCTTCCACCACGCTCAGATAGTGGCACAGTGCTAAGCCGTGCCCCGATTGTTGCTCGAGTACGCGGAGATAGCAGGCCGGGGCGAGCTCGGCACGGCCTAAGTCCTCCATGGCATGGCCTAAGCCAAGCCATGCATCGAGATCATCCGCACGCTGAGCCAACGAACGCCGGAACAGCGCTTCAGCCTGATCCACCTGACCGCAGTCCGAGAGTTCTTGCGCCAGGCGATTGCGCGCCCCAGACGATTCCGGCGCATGTATCGCGGCCCTCTCGAAGCACCACCTGGCTTCGTCAAGCTGGCCATCCTCGATCAGGAGTCCGCCGATCACCAAATAGGTCTCGGCGCGCGTAGGCTCGATCGCGAGCGCCCGCTGAAGACAGGATAAGGCGCGCTCCTGCTCGCCGACGTGTTTGAGCGCGGCGCCCAAATTGTGCCAGCCGTCGGCATAGGCAGCATTCAGGCTCACTGCCTCACGGAAACAGCGGACCGCGCGTGACCAGTCGTGAGACAAGATCCACACGCGTCCGAGATCAGACCAGGCTCGGCAATCGTTGGGCGCCAAGTCGGTTGCACGTTGCGCGGCCACACGGGCAGTATCAAAATCACCTTGTCGAGCGTAGATTTGTCCCAAATACCGCTGCGCGTCAGCATCATCAGGAGCCTCGACAAGTCGTTCTTGGCAGAGACGTAACGCGCTAACGGAATCACCAGTGCTTAGTGCGGCGTTGATGGCCCTCAACAATGGCGACTCCGTGACCGTTTCACTCATCGTGAGGCGGTTCGAATGGCATTTATGTTACCGCTTCGCCTAGAACGTCATCCGCAGCATGCCGATCACATGTCGCGGTGCGCCAAAATGGTTAAAGGCCGAGTATGAGAATGGTCCTTCAACATACCGCGCGTCAAAGAGATTGTTCAGATTCAATTGCAAACTGAGCCAGTTGAGTGGTGCATAGATGGCAAAAATATCCGCTCTCGTATAGCCCTCATACGTTTGATTCGATGATCCAGGGAAGGAGGAGACTTGACTTCGATAGTAGACAACGGCACCGAGCTTCAGCCCTTTCGCCAGTAGCTCGGAGAAATCGTAGCTACCGAAGGCGCTGACCGTATTCTTTGGGGCATTATAGGCTCGTGCCCCTACGACATTTGCGATAGTGCTTTTTGTGATTTCGGTATCCAGGTAGGTATAGGCTAGGTTCACTTGTAGTTGTGGCGTGAGCGCCCCACGGGCTTCAAACTCAAATCCCTGGTTGCGCTGACTCTGCCCTCCTATACTGAAGGTCTGATTATTTGGATCTGGACTGCTGACATCGTCCAATTCTGTGCGAAATACGGCGGCAGTCAGCATAATCCGTTTTCCCATCGGTTCCCATTTGCTCCCGATTTCGAATGTCTGACCAGTCATAGGATCCAAGAGTGACCCGTCCGCCGTGATCGCAAAGTTTGGCTGGATACTCTCTCCGTAGGAGGCATAGACATTGAGTCCCTCGATGAGTCGCTGCGACAGGCCGATCTGCGGTGTGAGACGGCTGACATTTAGACCTTCATGGGATCCATTTTGGTTGAAAGATGTCTGGGAAATCCAATTCCCGCGTAGCGCGACCATCAGCGTCGTGCCTGCAAACGGCCGAAGCAGGCCCTGCAGAAAGGCACCGGTTTGATTAAAGCGCAGATCTTGTATGAAGTTCGGGGCCGGATCGGTAAACCCTGGGGGAAACGGGAAATTGTTTCCAGGGCTGTTAATATTCACTGTGCCTTGAGGTAAGAAACCCGTACCCTTGGTATTAATGCTTCCTGTGGAATAGTCCATTCCTGCCGCCACGGAGCTGAGATTGCCGAAGAAGGAGAATTCTTTTGTCAGATTGACTTCACCCGCGAAGGACTCCCGTTTCCAATCACGGCCGAGTGCATAGATGCTCACGTTCCCATTTGGCCCGATGCCGGTATACTGGTACCCGAACCCATAGCGATAACTCGATTCGTCATGGCTATACTGGCCTTTCACTTTCAGACGGAGGCCTTGGGCAAACTTCTTTTCGGCTTCCACATGGGCGCTGTGATAGTCGATCTTGAGCTTGTTGTCAGGTCCCAGGAAACTGTCCTCGATCCCGGCAGGGATCATGCCCTGAGTTGTCGTCGGTGTGCCGAAGTAACCCTTGCCTCTCAGATGCTGCACATTCCCGGTCACGGTCACAGTGAAGTCGTTCTCAGTAGCAAACCGGACGGAGGGCAGGAACGAAAACCGCTGATTGCCGCTATTTTGGAAAAATTCGGGATCCTGATTTTGGCTGAATACGAAACGCCCGGAGAGTTGAGGAATTGTCGGCATGACGCCATTGGCGTCCAGCGTCGTTCGGTAGTGGCCATATGAACCGCCGCCGGCCTCGGCGACGACGAAGTTGTCTTTCTCAGGTGCCTTCAACAGCCGGTTCACAAATCCGCCTGCGGGCGCGAGGCCACTGGTAAATGAGGCAGATCCCTTGATGACTTCGATGCGTTCATAGAGGGTAGGGTCAGCCACGTAGTTGTTGAAGGCAGACAAGCCATTGTCTCGAGAAGTACCAATGTTCGCTCGCGGATCCGCTTGAAATCCGCGAATTATGAAGTCTTCGGTTCTAGCTGCCCCGCCCACAGGCGCCTTCCCAATGCCGGCGATACCCTCGATCGCCTGCGTTTGTGTAACCGCCCGGCGCTCGCGGATGCTGTCTCTTGTCACAACGCCGACAGACATTGGCAACTCTTGAATCTCCGCAGGGAAGCGCAGAACAGCTTCGGATGACACGTCAGCCTTGTAGCCGTCTGGAGAATCAACTACCTGCCGCTCCACGACTTCTTTCACAACGACTTCAGGAACTCTAACCGGCTTGGATTTTGTTCCATTGCCTGCTGGGTCGGAGCTTCCACCATCGCTTTGGGCACTGGACGCTCCAGTAGCAGCGGCTCCAATCGCTGCGCCGGTTCCAACAGCGGCACGGTTGTTTCCCCGTTCCAATGTGATGATGTTGCTCCCCGTAATGCGGTAGGCCAATCCGGTATCCGCTAACAACAGACGTAATGCTTCTTCTGAAGTCCGGCGGCCGGACACACCCCCGGTTCGAACGTTTTCGACGTCCTCTGTTGCATAAGCGAACTGCACCCCGGCTTGTTCTCCGAAGCGATTCAGGGCAGACGCTAACGGCTGGGGCGAAATGTCAAAGTCGAATTCCTTCGTTTTCTCATCGGTGGATTGCACCATGAGGTTGTCTCTGGCTGACTGGCGAGACTGACGAGAAGGTGGCTCCGATATTCCCCATCGGTCTTCCCGGTCAGGCGCATTTGGGTCTCGATCTCTTCGATCGGGAAACCCCAATCGCTTCCTATTAAGCTTTTCCTCACTGCTGGGTTCTTTCCCGCTTGCAGACTCAGGGACACATACGCTGAAGTGGACCATCGCACTGGTGGCCATGAGCCACGCAACGCCAGGATGCAGCGTTTTTGTTCTACTTTTCCTGCGCCGAATCCTCATGGAGTTCTCCTTGTAGTCATGAAAGACAGGAAACGGCGCGTCGAGCGCTCATGAGAGGTCTCCGATTCCTTGAGAGAAGCGACATCACCTTTCAGGTTTCACTAGTATGACGAGTGAAAAACAGAATCGCGTGTGGCTTGTGAAAACTTTTTGGGCTTACTGCGGTGGAGGAGTCTATAAGATCAGGACAAGGTAGTCCGTGATATACACGACGCGAAGCCCTTGTATCTTCGCAAGAGCAGCGATCGCGTCGTCGACGCTCTGAAGAGTAAACCGGCCGCTCACGGATTTCGTACGTGAACGATCAGCAAGGACAACAATACGACCGGGGCGATATCGATCAAGTTCTGCCATTGCATCCGCGAATGATTGCCCTTCGATCACGATAATTCCCTTAGACCAGGATGTGGCAGATACCCCGTCAGTTGTGCGAGGGTTATGAGGTGGTTTCCCAGGGCGATAGACTGTTTGTTGGTCTTTGAGCACAGCAACCGGTTGCCCCGCCTGAGCATCCGTACCTGCAAAAACACTAACCCTTCCTTCTGTAACCGTGACCCGCGTCTGTTGATCCTCTGCACGCACCACGAAAGCCGTACCGACTGCTTGAGTCATACCCTGCTGCGACAGCACGCGAAAAGGCTGTTGTGCATTAGACACCACCTCGAAGAGCGCCTCGCCGCGTAATAAACGAATTCGCCGCTCGTGTTCCGAATAGTCGACGGCGATGGCCGTATCCGTGTTGAGATGCGCCACTCCCCCATCGGGCAGAGTTATGACTTGCTGGTGACCGACCCCGGTGCGGTAATCGGCTAATAGAAACGTCCGTATGTCCTGATATAGGATGATAAACGCTAGACAAGCTGCGGCCAACCCTCCGGCAAGGGCGTAATGACGGGCGTGCCGCTGCACTCCGGATGGTTGGTCAGGATTCCACCCATCCTCCTTCACCAAAGCGGCACTCGCAGCCTCGAGTTGGTCCAACTGCTGCCAGACCATTCTCTCTCTCTCAAAAGCGCTCTGATGCAATGGGTCTTCGGCGAGCCACGCCTTCAGACAGAGGAGTTCTTCTGTCGTTATCTGACCGGAGACGAGACGCCCAATCCACTCTTGTGCGATGTCCCTCAACCGTGGGTCGTGAGCTGCATCATCCGAATTGCCTTGGTCGATAGATATAGCCATGTTGCGTCGGTGAACAGATCTGAATCGGGATCGCTATCCCGGTAAGAGATCGTGAAGGTGACAAGAGTGACCACGTCCTCTAATAGTAGACGAGTGACAGATCAAATCCCGTGTAAAGAAATTAGGATGCCGGCGTCAGAGGTCGCGAACTTTAGATAGGTGCTTGAGCACCGTACGAATGTGGTTTTCAACGGTAAAGGCAGATACATTCAGTTGTTTCGCAATTTCGGGGTATGTCTTGCCCTCGTATCGATTGAGATGAAAGATTTTTCGAGTTAAGAGTGGAAGTCTCGCCAAAGCTTGCTCAGACCGAGCTAATTCCTGCCGGGCCATCATCATGCGCTCCGGGTCCCGCCTGTCGATGCTACCCCACAACAGGGCATTCGTTTCAGCAAGGATTTCCGCGCGGTTCTGCTCAATGCGCAAATAGTCCGTTGCGAGATTCGCCGCCATGCGAAAGAGGTACGCTTTCTGGTTCTTGATGTGGGAGATCTCGCTCTGGGCGGAGACCTTCAGGAAGAGATCGTGCGTCATGTCCCGTGCGGTGAAGGCACACTTGATGCGACGAACCAGAAAGCGAAACAGGTCTTCTTCGTGCTCTAAAAACGTGTCTGAGAGCTGTGTGTGCGACATCAGCTGTTCCTCGCGGAAGCAGTGACCAGAGTTCTAAATCGAAGCAATCAGAACCTTGACAATAAGGCGGCTTATAACACTCATAGAAAACGAACGTCAATGGCTGGCTATCGGAAAGTACCGATAGTGAGATGGTCAGAAGGCATCT